>SSGY01000211.1 GCA_008017145.1 Neisseriales bacterium | reverse complement strand
TTGAAATGTTCTGAGATTTTTCGCTTTGGGAAAGATTATGCAACTACTTTACAAATTTGGTTGAAGCAGTTTAAGCATAAATTGGAATTAATTTTACAACTTGGATTTGATGAGGAGTTTGCTAGAATGTGGGAATTTTATTTAGCAGCTTGTAGCGCAGGTTTTATTTCTGAGAGAATTAATGTTGTTCAAATGGAGATTGTTCATGCTTAAATTAAAGAGATGGATATTATTTAGCATAGCATTAGCATGTAATTATTGCTTTGCAGACATTGGTATATTAAAGAATTATATTCCAGATGCTGAAAAAGTTGGTAGTGGAAATTATAAATTTTTATTTTTTAATGTTTTTACGGCAACAACCTATGCGCCAATGGGGAAGCTATCTTTAGATAAACCATTTGCATTACAGCTACGCTACGCGAGAGATTTAAAAGGTGAAGATATTGCCAAAAAAGCAATTGAAAAAATCCGTGGTCAATCTGATAAAGTATCTGAAGATAAGTTAGATCTTTGGCAAAGTGAATTATCTGAGATAATTCCTAATGTAAGTAATGGAAGTGTGTTAACTGGTGTACTAACTAAAGAACATGAAACATTATTTTTTGATGGGAATTGGCAGCTTTTAGGGCGTATTAACGATAAAGAATTTGCTAATCATTTTTTTGGAATTTGGTTAGGAAAGGACTCGAGTGATACAAAGCTAAGAAAACAGTTATTTGGTGATGTTAATACCTAACTTATTTTTATGTGAGTATAATAATGCGTTTAATGATTATATTTGTAGCTATGTGTTCATTAATAGGCTGTTCAGGAATGAGTCTTAAAGATTATAAAAATAATCAACCTCAGCTTAATTTACAAACTTATCTAAATGGTAATATCAATGGTTATGGTATTGTACAGGACAGAACTGGGAACGTTACCCGGCGCTTTGACTTCCATGGTAATGCTCGTTGGACTGATAATAAGGGTATATTTGATGAAAAAATTATTTATGATAATGGCAAAGTAGAAAGCCGTGAATGGCTTTTTGTTAAGATTTCAGAGAGCCAATACGAAGCGACTACTAATGATGTGATTGGTAAAGCAGACATAAAAATAGCCGGCAATGCGATGCAATGGAATTATGTGATGAACGTAAAGGTTGATGATAGTACATATCAAATTAATTTTGATGATTGGATGTTTTTAATTGACGATAAACATCTAATTAACCGTAATTATTTTAAAAAATTTGGTGTTAATGTTGGTGAGCTAACGCTGTATATGGAAAAAGAATCTTCATAATAGTAGTTAGTGGTAAATAACATTTTTTATTAGGCTTAAGCATGAAAGAAAATAGTCTTGTAGGTAAGGTGCTCGAAGTTGCAACTTTAAATATTATTAGTGGTAAAACCGCTGAGTTTGAAGAAAATTTTAAACTAGCACGTCTGCTGGTGGAGTCAATTCCAGGTTATATCAAACATGATTTGGTTGCCGGCATTGAGAAACCTGATCAATATATCTTGTTAATTTGGTGGGAAACTCTTGAAGCTCATATGGTTGGTTTTAGAGAGTCGCAGGAATATCAACAATGGAAAGAGTTATTGCATAAATTCTTTGCCCCAGATACCGCAGTGCTTCATTATAGCAAAAAGCTTTAGGGATAGATAAATAGCTTCAATGACGGAGAACATTGCTATCTCTTGGAGTGGTGGCAAAGACAGCGCGTTGGCATTACATCTTGCGCTAGCAAGTGGATTAAAGCCACAAGTTTTACTTTGCATGGTTGATGAACGTGGCTATTCACGCTCTAATGGTGTAAGTACGCAAATTTTGCAGCAGCAGGCATCGGCACTTAATTTGCCATTGGTTTTAAAAGAAAGTTCTTGGAATAACTACGAGCCTAATCTAGTTGAGGCGCTTACTGAGATTAAACATGCATACAATGTAACGCAGTGTGTTTTTGGCGATATTGATGTCGTTGTCCACCGCCAATTTGAAGAATCGGTTTGTCAACAATCTGGATTGTCTGCGTACTTACCATTATGGGGTAAGTCGCGGCTTGATGTTAAAAATGAAATTATTCGGCTAAAAATAAAAAGTAAACTGTCAGTAGTTAGTAAAAAATACGCTATTGATGAATTATTAGGCGCTGAGTACAGCAAATTAGACTTTGCTTGTTTAGAACAACTAGGTGTAGATATTTGTGGTGAGAATGGTGAATTTCATACGCTGGTTTATGATGCTCCATTGTTTAAACAAATGTTAAATATCGAAGCTGGTGAAGTTTATGATTTAGAGCATGTCTTGCTATGTGATTTTAAAATTAAGACATAAGCGAGTCTTGAAAAATTTTGATTAAGAACAAAAGGGTATAAATAGTTGAAATCTCTCCAGCAGCAAAATTTTAAAGATATCTTAAATAAAATGGCAATGGTTGATGGTTGGAAAATTTTGGAGAGTAGTAATTTATTGGCTTTGAAATCTCCGGCTGCAATCCCATTAGTTAATTTTGTTTGGGGTGAAGTTAGCGACGACAATCTGGCTCGAGTTAAAGCTTTTTATGGTAATTGTGATTTTTATTGGATTTTAACCAAGCCACAAAAAGAATTATTAGATGGGGTGATTCAGCTACACTTTCATACTCCAGAAGAGTTTCCAGAAATGATTATGGACCTTAGTTCATACCAAATACAAATGGATAAACCATCAGAAGTTAGTGTGGTAAGGGTGCAAAGAACAGATGAATTGCAGCTTTGGACAGAAACAGCGATTGCTACTTTTGGATTTACGGAGAGTGATTTTAAAGAGTTTTTCTACCCATTAATAGATGTTGCCAATTGCATCCCATTATTAATTTACTATGGGGAGAAGCCAGCCGCTACGGCGATGGTTTATTGTGATTCTTCTGTTGCAGGAATATACGCAATGTCGACTAACTCCGAGTTTCGTCGTTTGGGGTTGGGGCGAGCGGCGGTGAATGAGTGTCTTGCAATAGCAAAAGAGTTAGGTTTAGATCATGCAGTTCTTTATGCTTCCGAAGATGGGCAAAAACTCTACCAAAGTATGGGTTTTAAGATTTCTCAAATGTTGTACGAATATAGTTTTCCAGCTGTATAAATTAATTAATTATGAAAGGAATTTAGTATATGTTAAAACGAGCGTTAATCAGTGTTTTTGATAAGGAAGGTATTGCCGAATTTGCCGAATTTTTGGTTAGTCAGGGCGTTGAATTAATTTCAACTGGTGGAACTTATAAATACTTAAAAGAAAAAGGTTTAAAAGTTACCGAAGTTAGTGAAGTTACTAATTTTCCAGAAATGCTAGATGGACGAGTAAAAACTTTGCACCCTAATATTCATGGCGGAATTTTAGCAATTCGTGATAATCCAGTGCATATGCAAACAATAGCGGAACATAATATTGCGACCATCGATATGGTAATTGTTAATTTGTATCCATTTTTTAATGAAGTTATTAAAGATATTTCTTTTGAAGAAAAAGTTGAGTTTATTGATATTGGTGGACCAACCATGCTTCGTTCTGCAGCCAAAGCATTTAAAGATGTGATTGTGATTAGCGATACTATTGATTATGCGCAAGTACAGCAAGAGTTAAGCGCTACTCAGGATGTAAGTTTTGCTACCCGCAAAAAATTAGCTGGTAAGGTATTTAATCTAACCTCTGCATATGACGCAGCGATTAGTAATTTCTTATTGGGCGAAGATGAGTTCCCGCATTACCTTAATATCTCATACCAAAAATCTGCTGATTTACGCTATGGTGAAAATCCGCATCAAAAAGCCGCATTCTATACCGCGACTACTCAAGCTGGTGTTTTAAAAGATTTTGTCCAGTTACATGGTAAAGAATTATCTTTTAATAATATCCGTGATATGGATTTGGCATGGAAAGTGATTGCTGAATTTAGTGAAGTTGCTGCTTGTGGCGTAAAACACTCAACTCCGTGTGGTGTTGCGATTGGTGCGAATGTAGCCGATGCCTACGCTAAAATGCATGCTAGTGATCCAGTATCAATCTTTGGTGGTATTGTTGCTATTAACAGTGAAGTTGACTTAGCAACTGCCAAGGAAATGAATAACACCTTCTTAGAAATCGTGATGGCACCAGCTTTCAGCGCTGAAGCATTAACTGAATTACAAACCAAGAAAAACCTACGGGTAATTCAGATTAAAACTACTGTTCCACAAGCTAAATTAGAATATGTAACCGTTGATGGCGGTATTTTAGTACAAGATCGTGATTGTGAGTTTGCTGATGAGCTTAAAGTTGTGACTAAAGCACAACCAAGCGCAGAAGATTTGATTGATCTTACGATGGCAATGAAAGTAGTTAAACATGTTAAGTCCAACGCTATTGTTGTGGCTAAAAATGGTGTGGCTAAAGGTATTGGTGCTGGGCAAACTAACCGGATTTGGGCAACCGCACAAGCGATTGAGCGCGCTAAAGATGGTGGTGTATTAGCATCAGATGCTTTCTTCCCGTTTAGAGATTGTGTCGATGAATGTGCTAAGGCTGGAATTAAAGCGATTATTCAACCGGGTGGTTCTCTTCGCGATCAAGAGTCGATTGATGCTTGTGATGAGCATGGCATAGCAATGGTATTCAGCGGCATTCGTCACTTCAAGCATTAGACATTCGAGCAGGGATTGCTAAGTTCTTCAGCTGATTGGTTGTATGCTTTGTCACTTAGCAGTCGATTGAAATAAAAAACCCTCAACAATGTTGTTGAGGGTTTTTTATTTCCGATATAATTAGTCTTTGTGCCATTTATCAATGAACGTTGTCATTACTGCATTGGCATAAACATTGGTTGCGCTCCGTCCCATGTCAGCAAATGCATCAATTGGCAATAATAGCAAAATACTTGCAGCAGGGAAGTGGAATGCTGTCACCGCTGAGGAAATTACCATAATCGAAGCACGTGGAACACCCGCAATACCTTTAGAGGTAATTAATAGCATAAAGAAGATATAAAGTTTATCGGTAAACGAAATATCAATTCCAAACACTTGCGTAATAAAGATAATCGCAAAGCTGAAATATACCATTGAACCTATCATATTAAATGAATATCCCATTGGCATTACGAAACTACTAATCTTCTCACGTACTCCATGTTCTTCCAACGCTTCAAATACAGCAGGGTAAGCTACTTCAGATGAAGATGTGGCAAATGATAGTGAAAGCGGTGGAATAATTGCATTAATTAATTTATTAATACCTTTGCCCACAACTTTAAGTGAAATTATATAGATAACCAACCAAACTACAATTAGAGCAAGGTAATATTCAAGGATAAATACCATATAGGTATAAAGTACACCAAAACCATTTTTAATAATTACGTTGGCAATTGAAGCAAAAACGGCAATTGGAACTAATTTCATTACCGTATGACAAATTGCAAACATTGCATGCATTATCGCATCCAAAAGCTCGCGCATTGCTTCACGACCTTTAGGATTAATTTTTGTCAGTGCAACACCAAAAAATAGCGAGAAAATCACAATCTGAATAATATGTCCACCAGCAAAGGCGTTGAAAATATTATCTGGAATAGTTTCTTGGACAAAATGCGCTAATGAAATTGATGATGAATCAAACTTACCTGCAACAGAAGTACCTTCTTCAAGCAAATTTTTACCAACTTCAACCATTGATAAACCTGGTTTAAACAGATCAATTACAAACCAGCCGATAAATAGTGAACAAATTGAAGAAATGATAAATAGTCCTAGTACGCGCCCAAATAGGAGACCTAATCCTTTAGCATTATCACCAATATTTATTACCCCTAGACTCAATGAGGCAAAAATTAATGGTGCAACAATCATTTTAATTAGTTTAATAAAAATATCTGATGCCATAGACAAGTATTGTAGGATACTTGCTGTCGTTGTTTGTGGTAGGCTTAAATAACGGACAAGCCATCCAAAAAAAATCCCCAAAAGTAAACTAATTACAATTGCGCGTGCTGCTTTCATATTTTATATTGCCTTATTGTAAAAGAAAGATAATTAAAAAAAACCAATTGATTTTATCGACTATATTGTAGCATTTTTTTAATCAAAATGAACTAGCAAATAGTGGTAATTACCTAAAAATTTTATTTGGATTGTAAATATACCAGTTGTTTTTAGTATAAAATTAAAATGTAGTTGCTTAATGCTACACCAATCTAAAAACTAATTTATTGGTTTATCAAAAAATCCAGGATTTACAAATCCCATTTCAATTGCTACTTTCTTATATGATTCACCACTTTCATTTACTTTAGCAATAATTTGGGCAACATTATCATAGCCAATAATTGAAATTAATTCTGTTGCAGCAGTTGGGCAGTGCTCAAAATATTCTTCACAAAGCTCTTTATTCGCAGTAATTCCTTTAACTACGGTATTAGTGAATAGCTCTAATCCATCTCTTAGCAAGGTTAAACTTTCAAACATAGCATCAGCAATAAGTGGTTCCCATGCATTTAACTCAAATTCACCAACCGTACATTCAGAAATAATTAAATCATTACCAAGTATTTTATATGCAATTTGCATGATAAACTCAGCACCAACGGGATTAACTTTTTTCGGCATAATGCTTGAGCCAGCTTGAATCGCTGGTAAATCAATCTCATGAATCGAGGTAGTTGGGCCAGAGTTCATCAGCCTCAAATCATTGGCAATCTTACGTAGATTTAGTCCGCAAATCTTAAGCATACTAGAAAGTTGAGGGAAAACATCTAAATTTTGTGTACCATCAACCAAATCTTCACAAGCTGTAATTGGCGTTGCAGTAACTTTACGTAGTTCCTCAATAACCGCAATTCGGTAATCAGGATGGTTTGAAACGCCAGTACCAATAGCGTCTCCTCCCATATTAACTTGCAAGAACAGCTCTTTAACTTGATGCAGGCGGCGGACGTCACGATTTATAGCCATCGCATAAACTTTAAATTCACGACCAAGCGCAATTGGCACAGCATCTTCAAGCTGTGTGCGTCCCATTTTCATAATATCTTTAAATTCGTTTGCCTTATCTTCTAGCGCTCGTCGCAATAGTTTTAAATTACGTTCGACTTCATTAACTAGTTCGTAAATTGCAATTTTTATGGCCGTAGGGTAGGAGTCATTAGTTGATTGTGAGGCATTGACATGGTCTATCGGGCTTAAAATATCATAACGTCCCTTTTCATAACCGAGTTTTTCCAGCGCTATATTCGCGATTACCTCGTTGGCATTCATATTGGTTGATGTACCTGCTCCACCTTGAATCCCTGGAATAATAAATTGCTCAATATATTTGCCAGCAATAATCTGGTTACTAGCATAAACAATTGCATCACAAATTTCTCGTGAAATCTTACCTGTTCTATGATTGGCATATGCCGCAGCAGTTTTTACTTTGGCAAAAGCTTTAACCAAATAACGATGAGTTAGATGATAGTCCGTTAATTTAAAATTTTCTAAAGCTCTAGCAGTGTGCACTCCATAGTAAGCATCACTTGGAACTTTAAATTCACCGATAAAATCTTTTTCAATCCGATAAGTCATAAGATTCTCCTTTTAGTATTTATCAAAATACTCTTGAATTTGTTTAATATCTGTTGTCTTAGTCAGGCTTAACATTAGCAGGATGCGTGCTTTAGCAGGAGTTAGATCATTACCAGAAACTAAGCCATAAGTAGTATCTAAATTATTATAATCATAGGTAACTTGACCACTACCAACCCTACTGCTGCGCACTATAACAATTCCTTTTTTGCGAGCTTTAATTAAGAAATTTTTTTCATAGCTTGGGATATTACCATCACCAACTCCAGCAATTACAATTCCCTTAAGGTTTTTAGTATCAAGGATATGATCTAACATCTCTGTATTCACGCCTACATGTTCATAAATTATTGCTACATCTGGCAGCGAAGATATTCCATCTAAGTTGAATGGAGTATCTTTAGTATTTGGGCGGGTTGTTTTACTATTATAATCTACTTTACCCATAAATACGGTACCTATAGGGCCACTATTAGGTGCTTCAAATGTCTCTACCGAAGTTGTGTTGGTTTTTTGTACTTCTCGTCCATCAAAAATTTTCTCATTCATTGCAACCATAACACCACGACCAGTGGAGTTTTTATTTGCTGCTACTGCCACCGCGTTATAAAGATTAAGCGGTCCATCAGCGCTCATTGCTGTTGCTGGGCGCATTGCACCAACGATAACAATTGGTTTAGTTGTTTTTGCAGTTAACTCTAAGAAATAAGCCGTTTCATCTAAAGTATCTGTACCATGTGTGATTACAATTGCATTTATTGATGGATCATTGACTGCTTTTTGTACTTCACCATAAAGCTTTAACCAGTCATTTAAGGTTACATCACCACTATCTTTATTGTATACCTGGTCATATTTTATATGAGCGAGATCACTTATTCCATTTACTGAAGAAATTAATTGTTCTGCGGTAAGTTTTCCAGCTTGATAATTGCTTGAGGTTTGCGATGAAGCTACACCAGCAATTGTACCGCCTGTGGCGAGTATTTCTACTGTTGGACTGTTTATATTTTGAGCTAAAGAAGCAAAGCTACTCAAACAAAGCAGGGTGGTAATTATTGTTTTATGCATAAATATGATTCCTCAAGTAAATAGATTAGTAGTTAGTTTTCTACACGAATACAGGGCTCCAATACCCTTGACATTTTACCAAATTTTAAATTTGTAAAGTAACATGCGATGCACAAAAACGCTCAATTGTTATGTAAATTTTGTTATAGATAATTGTAGTAATTATATTTTATGTTGTGTTGCTTAAAGCAACATAACTGAAGACATGTTCTTGTAATGCATAATTGAACATTTTTTTAAGTAGAGTTTAAGCAATGTGCTTTATTTGTAACGTATAATAACGAGTATATATAATGTTTAATATTGAGTTAGAATGAATTTTCATGTAATTAAACGATTGAATAATTTTCCATTTTTAGTGTTCGCGCTAATTGTTATTGCGGGTGTAATCTACTTTTTTTCTTATCTTTTTCCTTTTACGAATAATGCATTTGTAGTTGCAAATATTAGCCCAGTAGCAGCAGATGTTTCTGGTTTTATTACAGATATTTATGTAAAGAATGGTCAAATAGTAAAAAAAGGTACTCCGTTGTTTAAAGTTTACGATGCTCCATATGAGCAGAGTTATAATCAAGCTCGCGCATTATATTTAGAAGCAGAAGCCAATATTGAAGTTATACAGAAACAGACTCAGAAAAATCTTGACTTGTTACATGAAGCGCAAGAAAACTATGACAAAGCTAATTATGAGTATGGCTTAAAAACCAATCAGTTGGTAATCAAAGCTGTTCCAAAACTGGATGTTGAAAAATTAAATTATGATCGGCGAGCCTTAGCTAACAAGGTTTTAGCGCTGCGTAATCAATTAGCGATTGATGATAGTCAAATTAAGCAACAACGCCAAAAGGTTTTAGCTTTAAAAGCAGCGATGAATCTAGCTAAGATTAATCTTGATTTAACTATTGTTAAAGCTTTTTCTGATGGTATTGTTGATAATCTATATTTGTCAGTAGGAACTCCAATAATTCAGCATCAACCTTTATTTTCTTTTATTGACACCAACAGTTTATATATTCAAGCTAATTTTAATGAAATTGATCTTCGAGATGTATATCCGGGTGACGAGGTTTTTATTTTCCCCAGAATGTACTTATGGAGTAAAGTATACCATGGTATAGTAGTAGGAAAAACGTGGTCTACTAATCGGCAAATAACAAATACTAAAAGTCAGATGCAAACTGTTACAGAAAATGAAAATAATTGGGTGATGCTACCGCAACGCCTGCCTTTGCAGATTAAAATTACTGATTATGATGATGAGCACTATCCTTTGAGTGTTGGTTCAAGTGCTTATGTATATATTCAGACCCAACATCAATAGACCTCTTTCCTAACCTGCTTCTTTAATTATCCGTTGTCATAAAAGACTTTTGCGATACTCGTGTACTACGTGTACACTCCGTTTCTCAAAATCTTTATTCCTAGTCTAAGTGTGAAATAATTGGTTATGAAAGAGGTCTAATAGTAGTTATGTGCTTGACGGCTCTTAAATAATTTGATTAGATTTGCGGTAATAACATCGATTTCAATTTGAATAATATCAGTAATAGTTTGAATTGATAGATTTTGATAGTGTTGATATTCATCGTGATTTAATAGTTCTGAAGTTATATTCTTCTTATTTTGATTAAATATTTCAGGGATATAATACTGCTTTTGATTCTGTATTAATGCGTCAATCATTCCTTCTAATTGATATTTAATCTGTATAAATCGTGGCTGAATTTTAGAATTATGACGAATTTCATCACAGTTGAAATAGAAAATTACCACGCTCAGTAATCGATATAATCGTCTGATGTGTAAATAAGCAAGAGCTGCAGCATCAACATATTCTTGAGCTCTTTTAGTCTCCCATTTTGCCTCCGTTTGCCAACGATTAAAGCTATTAATTTCAGTTAAGATTTTTGCTTCGTGATTTAGGTAGAGAACTTGGATTTGCTCTGAGCCTAGCTCTGGATCACTAATAGATAGTAACAGGATTTTTAGTTCAGCAAGTGTCTTATGCATTGATTTCAGCATATTATCCCGTGCATATTCAGGGTAAAAATATCTTAACATAATATAGGAAACAATAATTCCAATAATGATATTCATCAACCTTAGGAAGGCACTTTTAATGTCATTGTTATTAAGCAATATTATGGGTAATGTCCATGAGATGAGTCCGCCAATATATCCTTGTGCTGTATCCATATACCAGTAAGCAGCAAGAAAAGTGCCTATAACCACTCCAAGTAAATTTATAATAACATTATTAGCAAATCCTACAATGAATATTAGCGAGAATGCTGCAGCAAAAAAAGTTCCCCAAAACCGCAAATGGCTTTTGTTAATTGTGCCACCAAGAGTAGGATTATCGAAAAGAATAATTGCGCATGTCATTATGACCCAAATTCCGTCTGACATGCCTATATAAGCAACGTAGACGAAACTTATTATCATCGCAAGACTTAGGCGCGCTGCGCGAGTAAATTGTGATTGAGTGAAATTCATGGCTATTTTGTTGAAGCTCGTTTATAAATTAGTTTTGACAATACGTGTGTCAAGTAAATATTATGACGTTTTTTATTGTTAAATAGGTATTTTATTTGTTCTGGCTGTAAAATATTAGAGTTTATTTTTGCAAAGAATGATCTTATCTTAATAATAGTGTAGGGTGAAAAAATATTCGTTACTAACATAAGTCCTTCATTATTGATTACTTAAGGCATGGACAAATGGTGTGTGTATATTGTCATCAAAAGATTAAACAAGTAATACTTTTTGTTTTATGTTGATGAACTAGCGGTTTTTATATTGAGCTATAGTTTTTTTATTGTCAAACTCGGTGTTTTGCTAATGTACAAGTCACTTGGTCATGTGCTACTGTTATGTACTAATTTAGACAAACCAGCAGCAGTTGCTAGACCAAGTGATGTTTATTGTAAATAATTGGTGTGAAGATCAAAGACGTTGTTTATAGCCTATCTCCGATAAACGAACCCATTATTTTACATAGCTTACGCGCTTAGTGCGTAATATACGCTATTAAGCAATAAATGAATTCATCCGTTTAACAAAACCAACTGGATCATCAAGCTGAATTCCTTCTGCAAGTTGAGCCTGTTCAAAAATAACTAAGCTTAAATCATCAATTTGAACCTGATCAATGCTTGATTCAAGTTTGTTAATTAATTTGTGGTTTAAATTAATTTCTAAGGTCGGTTGCATTGACGGAACTTCTTGACCTGCTTGACGTAATAAGCGCTCCATTTGCATACTCATCGCGTTATTTTCAACAACCAAACAAGCAGGAGAATCAACTAAGCGAGTTGTAACAACTACTTCTTTAACTTTACCACCAAGAGCGGTTTTAATTTTCTCTAAAATTGGTTTAGCTTGCTCATCTTGCTGTTTTTGGGCTTCTTCAGATGGTTTTTCATCATCTAGTTTACCTAGGTCTAGTTTACCTTTTGCTACTGATACTAATGATTTTCCATCAAACTCAAATAAATGACCCGCAACCCATTCATCAACCCTGTCTGTCAATAATAAAACTTCGATGCCTTTTTGTTTGAATACTTCCAAATGTGGGCTATTTTTAGCTGCATTATAACTTTCAGCTGTAATATAATAAATCTTATCTTGACCGTCTTTCATACGGCTTACGTAGTCATCCAAGCTAACGGTTTTTGCATTGTCATTATTATGAGTAGAAGCAAAACGGCACAGTTTGGCAACTCGTTCTTTATTGGCATGATCTTCAATAACACCTTCTTTAATTACTGGACCAAATTCATTCCATAGTTCTGCATATTTTTCTGGTTCGTTTTTAGCAATATCTTCCAATACGCTTAAAATTTTCTTAGTTGAACCAGAGCGAATTGCATCAATGTCACGTGATGATTGTAAAATCTCACGTGAAACATTCAGAGGCAAATCTTGTGAATCAATTACACCACGTACGAAACGTAAATAATTTGGCAATAATTTTTCGGCATCATCCATAATGAAAACACGTTTTACATATAATTTGATTCCATAGCGACGGTTAGCATCGTATAAATCAAACGGAGCTTTACTTGGAATATATAATAACTGAGTGTATTCCTGTGCACCTTCAACTCGTGCATGAATCCATTTCATTGGCTCATGGTAATCATGGGAAATATGTTTGTAGAACTCTTTATATTCTTCTTCGCCGATGTCATTTTTGCTGCGAGTCCATAATGCATTAGCTTTGTTAACTGTTTCTAGTTCAGTAGAAATTATTTCTTTACCATCTTCGCCATGTTCAGGCATTTTTTGCATTTTAATCGGGTAATTGATATGATCAGAATATTTACGGATTATTGTACGTAATCCCCAATCAGATAGCAAATCGTCATTGCCTTCTTTAAGGTGTAGAGTGATACTGGTACCGCTACCATCTAGTTTATCGACTGTTTCAATAGTAAACTCTCCAGCGCCATCGGATATCCATTTTACGGCGTGAGACGTTGTTTCACCAGCTTTTAGGGTAATTAGTTCAACTTTGTCTGCAACGATAAATGCTGAATAAAAACCAACCCCAAATTGTCCAATTAAATTGGCATCTTTTTTAGCATCACCAGATAAATTTTCTAAAAATGATTTGGTGCCAGATTTGGCAATTGTACCGATATTTTCGATAACTTCTGCTTCAGTCATACCGATTCCATTATCGCTTACGGTAATTGTTTTAGCATCTTTATCAAAGCTTACTCGTACAGCTAACTTTTCACCTTTATTTAATTCTGGTTTGTTGATTTGTTCAAAGCGCAATTTATCAATTGCATCCGAAGCATTTGATACTAATTCACGTAAAAAAATCTCTTTATCGGAGTAAAGTGAATGAATCATTAAGTTTAATAATTGTTTAATCTCAGTCTGAAAAGACATAGTTTGTTTATTTGACATAGTAGTTCCTTTAAGTAAGTTTAATCACCAACTAGTTCTTAAATAGAGTCAATCTTTAAGTTTTCAAGTGATGGATATTAAAAAATTGACTTAATTTTAGATATAGCCTAATTTTCTCAATCCGTTATGACGCGTTTAGCTAAAATTTAGTCTGATATAGTGGCTCTAAATCATTTATAATCAGTAGTTCACTTACTGAAATTATAAAGACGTTATACATGGCAAATACGCAGCAAATAAATCTACAAGTTAACCTTCCCGCAAAAGTTGCACATTATTATCCGATCGTAATTGAGCCCAAATTGCTAACTAACTGGCAAAATTGGATTAAAGACTATGCGCAAACTAAAAAAGTTATCATTATCAGTGATGATAATGTTGCTAAACTCTATGGCCAAGCTTTTTGCGCTGAATTAAGTGCCGCTGGTTATCAATGTCAACTGCTTGACTTTGAGGCTGGGGAAGCTTCTAAATCAGCATCGACCAAGCTAGAGCTAGAGGAGAAAATGTTTGCCTTTGGCTGCGATCGCCATACTTTGTGTATTGCGTTGGGCGGTGGAGTGGTTGGCGATCTGGCGGGTTTTACTGCGGCAACCTATATGCGGGGTATGAATTATATTCAAATTCCTACGTCATTACTTGCTATGATAGATAGTAGTGTTGGTGGTAAAACGGCAGTAAATACCAGCTATGGTAAAAATATCATAGGTGCTTTTTGGCAGCCGCGTGCAGTTATAATGGATACCGAGTTATTAAAAACCTTGCCACGTGAGCAGGTGATTAATGGTTTTTTTGAAGCCATCAAGATATTTCTGACACTTAATGCCGAGCAGTTTAATTTTTGCTGTGCTAATTTAACGGCAATTTTAAATCTGGAACATACTCCGCTGGTACAGATGATCAGTGAGGCTGTGGCATTAAAAGCTCATGTAGTTGAAGTAGACGAGCAAGAGCAAAACTTACGGATGATCCTGAATTTTGGGCATACTGTGGCTCATGCAATTGAAAAGTTGAGTAATTATAAGGTGTTACATGGTTATGCGGTTGGCATTGGAATGCTGGTTGAGGCAAAAATTGCTGAAATATCTGGATTGTTGAGTAGCGTTGATTATAAACTAATTGCTGAGTTTTTAGCAAAGTTAGAGATTACACCAAAATTATTAGCTGGATATCAAGTCAGTGAATTAATTTCTGCTATGCGTGGTGATAAGAAAAATAAAAATCAACAAATTGTATTGGTTTTATTAAGCGGAATTGGTCAGGTGAAAAATATTGATAATAAAGTAGCTTTTGCTGTTGATGAAAGTATCATTGAAGCAGCATTTAACACCTTATTAGTGTAAATAATAGATAGGATAAAATTATGGGTTACCGGATAGTAAAAAAAATACCAACTGCAGATGAGATTATTGCGGCATTTCCGTTAAGTGACGAAGGTTATTTGAGCATTGATAAACATCGTATTGAAATTGAAGCTATTTTAAGCGGCAAGGATCAAAGATTAATTGTGGTGGTAGGACCTTGTTCAGCATGGCCTGATACTGCGGTTTTAGAATACGCTGAGCGTTTAAAAAAATTAAATGAAAAAGTGAGCCATGCGCTAAAATTAGTTATGCGGGTTTATATCCAAAAACCACGGACAATCAAAGGTTGGACTGGTCCGGTGAATCAACCTGATCCGCTGTCTCCTCCTGATATTGCTGCAGGTGCATTGTATTGTCGTAAACTTATGACGCAAGTTGTCGAAATGGGCTTGCCGATTGCCGATGAAGCGTTGTTTACACACAATGCGCGTGGCTTTATTGAGCTATTATCATGGGTTGCAATTGGTGCTAGAAGTAGCGAAGATCAGGAACATCGTATTTTTGCATCAGGCATTGATTGTCCAGTTGGGATTAAAAATCCAACGCATGGATCAATTAAAATCGGAATAAATGGTGTAGTAGCTGCGCAACATTCTCACTATATAGTATTAGATGGTAATGAAGTTGAAACTGATGGTAATCAATATGCACATTTAGTTTTACGTGGTAGTAATGATCGCCCTAATTATTCATTGGCAGATATTAGTGAAGTTGCTGAGCAATGTAAAAAGAATAATGTTTATAATCCAGCGGTAATTATTGACGTAAGTCATGATAATTGCGTGGTTAATGGAGTTAAAGACCATAATGCTCAAGCCGACATTATTCTTGAAGTAGTTAATAATTTAAAAACTAATCCAGAATTAAAAACTTTAGTTAAGGGGTTTATGCTTGAGAGTTTTATTAAACCAGGCAAACAAAATGCAGAGACCGCTAATCCGATTGACTTATGTGGTTTATCTATAACTGATCCATGCTTGGGCTGGGATGATACTGAGGCATTATTGTTAAAATTAGCTGATTTACATATTGAGAAATAAAGGTATAGCTTTAAAGTTAGTACAAAATAAGGATAAAAATGGCTTACGAAATTATAAAAAAAGTTCCGACATCTGATGAAATTATTCAGAAGATACCGTTAAGTATTGAAGGATATGCAAGTATTCAGCAACACCATCGAGAAATTGAAGATATTTTGAGTGGTAAAGATTCACGCTTATTAATGATAGTTGGTCCATGTTCTGCATGGCCGGATACTGCGGTATTGGAATATGCCAAATCCTTAGCGGAATTAAGTAAGCAAGTAGCTCATTCAATTAAAATAGTGATGCGTGTGTATATTCAAAAACCACGTACAGTTAAAGGCTGGACAGGTCCGATTAACCAACCAGACCCTCTGGCTGAACCAGATATTGAAGCAGGTATCTGGTATTGTCGTAAACTCATGACGCAAGTGGTTGAAATGGGCTTACCGATTGCCGATGAGTGTTTATTTACCCACAATGCGCGTGGATTTCAAGAGTTACTTTCTTGGGTAGCTATCGGTGCTAGAAGCACGGAAGATCAGGAACACCGTATTTTTGCATCATCACTTGATTGTCCAGTTGGGATGAAAAATCCTACTCATGGTTCACTAAAAATTGCAGTGAACAGTATTTTGGCTGCGCAGCATCCGCATTATATCGTTTTCGATGGTTATGAAGTTAAAACCGCGGGCAATAAATACGCACATTTAGTTTTGCGTGGTAGTAATGATAGTTCAAACTATGGCGTTGAATATATTGCTGAAGTTAATGAATTATTTAAGAAAAACCAAGTGGTAAATCCAGCAATTATTGTCGATGTTAGTCATGACAATTGTGTAATTGATGGTGTTAAAGACCATAATGAACAAGCAAATATTGTTTTACGTGTCATCGAATCATTAAAAGAGCAACCAGAATTAAAAAATCTAGTAAAAGGCTTTATGCTCGAAAGCTTCATTAAAGAAGGTCGCCAAAATGCTGAAAGTGGCAATCCTATTGATATGAGTGGTTTATCCATAACAGATCCTTGTTTAAGCTGGGAGAGTACTGCTAAATTAATTCTTGAAGTTGCAAAGCAACATGCTAAAGGATAAAATTATGTTAATCGGTGTATCGGGTGATGTTGGCTCATTTTCTGAAGAAGCTGGTTTAATTTATGCAGCAAAAGCACATAGTGCCAAACATGAAATTCGTTATTTAATTGACATGGATGGAGTTTTAGCCGCTCTTGAGCGTGGTGAGATTGATGTTGGAATCTTTCCTTTTGTCAATTATAATAGCGGTATTGTGTGGCCTGCATTTACCGCAATGGGTAAATATAACTTTATGCCGATTGATGATTTACAATTAAATGTTGAACAATGTTTATTGGCAAAATTAGGTACAGATTTAAGTGAAATTAATGAACTATATTCATATACTCCTGCATTTGAGCAATGTAAGGGATTTATCAATCAACATGGATTTAAACTAATTGATTGGGGTGATACTGCCAAAGCTGCTCGTGATTTAGCGGCTGGTATTTTGCCAAAAAATGCTGGTGTGGTTGCTTCAGCTCAGGCAGCAAAGAGTTATGATTTGCAAATAGTTAAGCGAGGTATTCAAGATATCCAACCCAATATTACGCGGTTTATAGTTGTTAAGAAAGCGGGATAATATGAATGATATTGAGCTGTTGCGTAAGCAAATTTCAGAGGTTGATGCTGAAATTATTCGTTTAATTGCCTTGCGACAACAAATTTCTAAAAAAATTGGTGAGTATAAAAAAGAGCATAATTTGCCAGTTTTGGATGCTGCACGCGAGGCATTACTGCATGAATTTCATAGCATGCAAAGTGTTGAGCATGGAATATCTCCAGAATTGGTAGCTAAAGTTTTCGAAGCATTAATTGAAGAATCTAGAAAGGTACAGAAATATGAGCAATAAATTAAAAGCATCTGCAACAGTATTAATTAATACTCTGGCACAAAGTAAAAAAGCTGCAGGCATTCGGGTTTATAATTTGAGTGTTGGTGAGCCCAAAATGATAACTCCTGAAGTTGTGCGCGAAGGTGCGAGTAAGTTTATTGAAGTTGGTGATATTCCTTATCCTTCTCCAGCTGGATTAAATGACTTACGCTCAGCCGCCGCAAATTGGATGAATCAATCATATGCAACTAATTATAAAGCTGAAGAGTGTATTATTACTACGGGTGGTAAATTTGCGATTTATTTAATGTTACAATATTTATGTGGCTCTAATTCACCGTTAAAAACTAATCCAACAGACAAAATTAGCGTGATTATTCAAGCTCCTTATTGGGTTTCATATCCGTCAATTACTAAAATTATGGATGCAAACCCAGTTATCATTAATTCAACCGAAGCTGGTGGTTGGAAATTAACTCCGGAAATGCTCAAAGCTGCTTATACACCTGAATGTAAAATCCTAATGTTGAATAACGGAGTAAATCCAACTGGGATTATCTATACACGTAGTGAAATGCAAGCATTAATGGCTACTGCAAATGAACTCGGCTTATTGGTCATTAGCGATGAAGTATATAGCGCATTAGTTTATACTGACGATGAGTATGTTTCGTGTGGTAGCTTTCCAGAATATAAAGACAATGTGGTAGTTGTGCAAAGCGCATCTAAATCTTTTGCGATGACTGGCTGGCGTGTTGGATTCCTTTTCTGCAGAAAGGATCTGATTGATGTTATGAGCGCATTAAGTACTCAAAGTACCACTGGTGTATCACTAATTTGCCAACACGGTGCGCTAGCTGCATTTAAAAATGCCAAACAAATTAATGCTTGGGTTCGTGACACCATGAAAATTCGCCGTGATATTTTTGTTGACTCATTCCGCAAACATTTTGGTATTCAATTAGAATATCCTAAGGCTACATTATACGTATTTGCCTCATTAGACAGTCTTGGTGTAAAAAATCTTAGTGATGAAGAATTCTGTATTCGTGCGCTGGAAGAAGCTAATGTTGCGACTGTACCTGGTAGTGCGTTTGGTCAAGCAGGATATGTCCGCTTCTCATATGGTGCTGATGAAGGTGATTTAGACGGCGGTTTGGAAAATCTTGCTAAATTCATAAAAAGTTTGAACTAATAAATATAGGGTAAAATCAGATGTCAGGAAATAGTTTCGGTCAAATATTTAAAATTACTACCTGTGGCGAATCACATGGTGGCGCGGTTGGCGTGATTATTGATGGAGCACCAGCTGGAATTGAAATTACTGTAGAAGAGATTCAACAGGAATTAGACCGTCGTAAGCCAGGACAAAGTGCAATTACAACTCCGCGCTCTGAAGCTGATCTAATTCATGCGCTATCTGGTATTTTTGAAGGTAAAACTACTGGTACTCCAATTTTATTAATGGCATATAACAAAGACCAACGTTCTGCTGATTACGATCACTTAAAAAATGTATTTCGTCCCTCTCATGCTGATTTTACTTATTTAATGAAATATGGTATGCGTGATTATCGTGGTAGTGGTCGGGCTAGTGCGCGTGAAACATTAGCCAGAGTTGCCGCTGGAGCAATTGCTAAAAAATACCTTAAACAAGAACTAGGTATTGAAATTTTGAGTTATGTCGAGCAAGTTGGTCCGATTAAAGCAGATATTGATCATACTCGGGTTGAAGCTTCACAAATTGAAGATAATATCATCCGTTGTCCAGATCCGGTAGTTGCGGCAGAAATGATCCGTTTGGTTGAAGAAGTACGTGATGATGGTGATTCAATCGGTGGCGTAATTAAATGTGTTATTCGTAATGCGCCTGTTGGCTTGGGTGAACCTGTTTTTGATCGCCTTCATGCTGATCTAGGCAAAGCAATGTTAAGCATCAATGCAGTTAAGGGGTTTGAAATCGGTTCTGGCTTTGCTGGAGTTGAACTACGTGGTTCAGTACATAATGATCCGTTTGTTCTGGTTGATGGCGAACTACGTACCCAAACCAATCATGCTGGTGGGGTATTAGGCGGAATTTCATCTGGTGAAGATATTTATTTCCGGGTAGCTTTTAAATCAGTTTCTACTATTAGCAAATTGCAAAAAACACTAGATGTTGATTATAATGAAGTTGAACTTGAAGCACAGGGGCGGCACGATCCATGTGTATTACCGCGGGCAGTTCCGGTAGTCGATGCTATGGCGGCATTAGTAATTATTGATCATTATTTACGCCATAGAGCTTATTCTCCTTTATAAAGATTGTTAAAATGAATCCTGAAGCAAAAGTAATCTTGCGAAATATTAGTGAATTGGTTAAATCTGGAATTACAGAACGGGATGTAAAATCTATTTTGGAATTAATTAGTGTTTCTACTCCTGGTTGGATGGTTGATGATCTGCGCCTGTATAGCGATGTTTTACCAGTTGGCGCATTAATCAATCCTTATTCTCAGGAGCAGCGCTATTTGCATTTTTTATGGGATTCTTTTGAATTAAGCCCTTTAAAATTGCACATTGATTTTGCAGTTTATTTTCGACAAATTATTGCTAAAAAGCTCTTTAAGCGTTGTGGTGAAAACTTCATTGCCTTAAAAGGCGTTTCGTTTAATTTTGGTCATCAGATTGAACTTGGTGATAATGTTTTTTTTAATGAAAATGTCTTTTTGGATGCCAAGGGTGGAATTACAATTGGTAGTAATGTTGGAATTACCGAAAACGTAATGATTTTTACTCATAGTCATGGCGAAGATATTCATTCCACTAGAGTTTATAAACCTGTAGTTATTAAAGATTATGCCAAAATTTACTCTAACGCGTTGATTAATCTTGGCGTTACGATTGGTGAAGGCGCTATTATTGGTGCTAATTCAGTAGTTACTAAGGATGTTGCTGACTATACAATGGTTGCGGGAACTCCTGCTGAATTAATTCGTGAACGAAGAAATCATGGTAACTATGGCCTAGAATTGCAGCATAAATGGTTGATTCATGATTATGAAAATCCAGATTGTTAAAAAAGCATCCATATATTTTGGGATGCTTTTTTAGTCAGATAATAATTATTACCAGCTTCTGCGTTGTGAATTACCACCACCAAAGCCACTGCTAGTTTTTGGCTTGTCTTCTTTTTCTTTAACAACCAGAGTACGATTTTTGTAGCTAGTTGCATTTAATGCTTTAATACATGCTTGTGCATCATTAACATTTTCCATATCCACGAAGCCAAAACCTTTGCTTTGACCTGAATATTTATCTGTAACAACTTTGGCTGTCTTTACGCTACCATGTTGTGCAAATAGATCTTGTAATTCTGTATTAGTAATTCCGAAATCTAAACCCGCTACGAAAAGTGATTTTTGCATAGTATATGCCTTATAAAAATAATTTAAAATGATAAAACTGAATGATTATTGGCAATATACTGTGGAAATAATCGAATATTTAAGTAGGTATGATGTACAAGAAAAATTAAATTTTAGCTGAAGATGCATTATAACACGATTAGGATAGTGTTGCTGATTTTATTTCAATATAAACAGATAATAATAAAATAACATCCGAGGTTTTTAGTTTACCGCGGATGCCAACTTATAATTTTTAGTGATGGTATTTGATGTGATGATGATGATTAAAATGCATTTGTGCAGCAAATTTTGCTTCTTCTTGGGTTTTATATTCACCAAGTTGTTTGCCGTCGCCAAATTCCATGCGAACTAAGCCAGGATGAACGTGAGCATAGCTATGAGTTAAAACTTCAAAATTATATTCACGATTGCTGTGCTCTATAATTTTAATAGTTGAACGCACGGTGATATCATCATTTTTGTAATAAAATACTTCTGCCTGAATCACCGATTCAACAGACTCTCCATGAGACAATTCTTCGTGATGTTGTATATCAACCCACTCTAATTGATCTTTAGTTAAATGGATAATCATAATTGCAGTTCCTTATAAAAAAAGTATAACTAAGCCACCCAAGTTAGGGCGGCAAATAATAATTAACTATTGTTAGCTTTGTATGCGCGTTTGCGTTCTGTTTCATCTAAGTAACGTTTGCGGATACGAACACTTTTTGGTGTAACTTCAACTAATTCGTCATCATCAATAAATTCAATTGCACTTTCTAAGGTCAGTTGAATTGGCGGTGTTAAGCGCACGGCTTCATCGGTTCCTGATGCGCGAACGTTGGTTAACTGTTTACCTTTAACTGGGTTAACGTTCAAATCATTATCACGGCTATGAACACCAATAACCATTCCGGTATATAGTTTTTCACCAGGACTTACAAACATCCGCCCACGATCTTCAAGCTTCCATAATGCGTAAGCAACAGCGGCACCATCTTCTTGGGAAATCAAGACACCATTCCGACGGCCTGGTAAATCTGCTTTTACTGGACCGTAGTCATCAAATAAGTGAGCCATCAAACCAGAACCGCGGGTTAGAGTTAAAAACTCACCTTGGAATCCAATTAAACCACGGGCAGGGATGCGGTATTCTAGGCGAGTGCGCCCTTTACCATCTGACACCATGTCGGTTAGTTCACCTTTACGGCGACCAAGTTCTTCCATTACTGCCCCTTGATGTTCATCTTCAAGATCAATTGTCAATGCTTCATACGGTTCACACTTTTCACCATTAATCATTTTCATCACTACGTGAGGCTTAGCCACAGCTAACTCAAATCCTTCACGACGCATATTTTCAATTAAAATAGTTAAATGTAATTCACCACGTCCTGACAATAAAAACACATCGGCATTTTCAGTATCTTCAACTTTTAAGGCGACATTGGTTAATAATTCTTTAGTTAGACGGTCACGAATCTGACGACTAGTTACAAATTTACCTTCAGTTCCAGCTAGGGGAGAAGTATTTACCTGTAAATTCATACTTAAAGTAGGTTCATCAATCACTAACATTGGGAGTGGTTCAGGATTGGCAACATCACATATTGTAACCCCGATATTTAACTCACTAATTCCATTAATTAAAACGATATCGCCAGCTGATGCTTCATCAACCAGTGCTTTATCTAACCCATGGAAGACTTGAATTTGATTAATTTTAGCTGGCTTACGTTCACCATCTGGACCAGTTGCAACTATTACCTGTTGTCCAGCTTTGATTTTACCTTGACGAATACGTCCGATACCAATACGACCAACAAATGTATTATAATCTAAAGCTGAAATCTGTAATTGTAACGAACCATCAACATCGTCCTGAGGTGCATGAACGTGAGACATAATTGTTTCAAAAAGTGCTTCCATATTATCTGGACGCTCTTCAGGATTAAGACTTGCAAAACCATTAATTGCCGATGCATAGACAACAGGGAAATCTAACTGTTCTTCGGTTGCTCCAAGTTTGTCAAATAAATCAAATGTTTGATCAACAACCCATTCTGGACGTGCACCGTCACGGTCAATTTTATTTACGACAACAATTGGTTTTAACCCTAGAGCTAATGCTTTACGTGTTACGAAACGTGTTTGTGGCATTGGTCCTTCAACCGCATCAACTAATAATAATACGCCATCAACCATTCCCAATACTCGTTCAACTTCCCCGCCGAAATCAGCATGTCCAGGAGTATCCACGATATTAACTTTAGTACCTTTATAATCTAATGAGGCATTTTTAGCAAAAATCGTAATTCCGCGTTCTTTTTCAATGTCATTGCTATCCATTACGCGTTCTGCGATATGTTGATGAGCAGAAAATGTTCCTGCTTGATGTAATAATTTGTCAACCAGAGTTGTTTTACCATGATCCACGTGAGCGATAATTGCAATATTGCGTAGGTTTTTTGCCATTGAGTTTCTCTATAAAAGTTTACCGCAAACCGCGGTATTAATAATCAAATAGCGGGTATTATAGCATAGATTAGTATCTAATGAACTATGAGTTAAACGAGGATTTGTAATAAATTAGTAATTTGATAGATTATCCGTTTTGGATTTATAAGGCAAAGAGAGGTGTGATACAATTCAGTACAATATTACAATTGTTTTTGTAGGTAAATGGAGCATATAGAATGAGTTATGTAGATGACAAGAAAGCGCATATAGAAAGTGTTGCTCTTAAGAAGAAAATTGATTATAAAAGCCCTGTAATAGAAGAATTTAGTGTTTCTGAGCACATACTTGGCGGAGTTCCGCAATATATCCTAGAAAGTCAGGGTGGTATTTATGCTAGTTGATAATAAAATGATTAGCCATATTTTATTGCTAGTTGGATTAGTTGGATCTTTGACTGGTTGTGGTTCAGGTGCTAATAATCAAAATATTGCAAATAATGCTATGAATGATTTAACGTTGCAGAGTTACATTAAAAGCTTAAATTATAAGCCACTGTCGACAAACACAAACATCAATATTTCCTCCAAGAATACATTAGCAATGAGTAAGCTTGGTAATCAGCAAGTGTTTACTGCTTTAGCTCCAGTTACATTAGCCAGTATTGAGATGAATTACTACACGGATGATCATTGTGAAAGTCTATCAAGTGTAACGACTATTGGTGGAAGTGCTACGACCATACCTGCAGGAACTTATTCGACCAGTGATCAATCCAACTACAATGTATGCAATGCTTATGCTGGTGGATGTTCGGCTGAATTGAGCGCTGCTCAAAACTCTACCTTTAAATCAATCCAGTATAAATATAATTATACGAATTTAGCGTCAAGCTCATCTACGTGTATGTACAATGCGACTAAAAGCTACGAAGCATTAGCTGATTATTCAACGCCAGCTACGCCAACTACATGTGCTTCTGGGAACTCCTGTGGTTACTCCGAATCCTATGGCGCACAGTTACTAGGGATACCTGCGATATCGACTAGCTCTGGTTCCAGCTGTCGTGTGACAGGTAGTCTGAGTAATAATCTAACTTGCTGGGGTTCAGGTAGTGGTGGTCAAATGGGTAATGGTCAAGGAGTCGATGCTCTACCATCACAGGTAGTTATGCCTGATGGTATAGCTAGTTTTAGTCAGGTATCAGTAGATACTACTTTGAGTTGTGGTATCGCAAACACAGGTAATCTTTATTGTTGGGGAGCTGGTGATAGTGGGCAGATTGGTAATGGTACAAATGACAGCGTCAATGTACCAACTGCGGTTACGATGCCAGTTGGTGTTGAGAGTTTTAATATGGTGTCGACTAATACAAAATTCAGTTGTGCGATTGCCCATAATGGTAATCTTTATTGTTGGGGTGGTGCTGGTTCTGGGCAGATTGGTAATGGTGCCAATGCAGGTGTAAATATACCGACTTCCGTGATAATACCAAATGGTGTTGAGAGCTTTACCACGGTATCTACTAATGCTGAATTTAGTTGCGCGATTGCCAATAATGGCAAGGTTTACTGTTGGGGTACGGGTATTTATGCTCAAATTGGCAATGGTGCTAGCACTAATGTTAATGTGCCAACTTCTGTGGTAATGCCAAGTGGAGTCGAGAGCTTTAGTGCGCTCTCGACTAATAGCAAATTTACTTGTGCTATCGCAAATAATGGCAAGATTTACTGCTGGGGTATAGGCGCAAATGGACGGATTGGTAACGGTACAAATAATGATGTCAATGTTCCTACTTCTGTAACAATGCCAAGTTTTACGGCTATATCTACTAATGCTAACTTTAGTTGTGCAATAGCTAATACTGGAACTATCTATTGCTGTGGTAAAGGCACAAGTGGACAAATTGGTAATGGTGCCAATAGCAATGTTAATGTTCCGACCGCGGTAACCATGCCAAACGGGGTTACTAGTTTTACGGCGGTGTCAACCAATCCTAACTTTAGTTGTGCGCTAGCCAATACCGGCAAAGTTTACTGTTGGGGATTAGGCACAGATGGACAAATCGGGAATGGTGCTGATAGTAATGTTAATGTGCCAACCGCGGTAACCATGCCCAGTGGTGTTACTAGCTTTGGCTATATTTCAACGAATACTAGCTTTAGTTGTGCAATAGCAGCTAGCGGAGATAACGCAGGCAACACCTACTGCTGGGGTTATGGCAGTGATGGGCAGATTGGTAATGGTGCAAATAATAATGTCAATGTACCAACTTTAGTCCAATAATTATGCCGCTATTATACTTGTTGCGAGCATAATACTATCTATCAAATACTTTGAGTATATTAGAGTGGTTTACTATTTTGTTAGTAAGCCATTCATTTTACTGAGATTAAATTATGCGTCATCTAGTTAATGTATCAAATTGGCAATCATTCTGTATTGGTGAGAAAACTTATTATTCACCAAATATTGAACTAATTGCACAATTAAGAGAAAATCCACAAACTGAATTTTGGCTAACTACTTATACCGAGTTTGCATGTGTAATTATTGATAATATATCTGAGACTATTCAGTTGGTACGTGATCATTTTGGTTGCGAACCATTTTTTTATTTTATCAATCAACAAAACCTATATTTTGCTTCTTCTCTTGCAGAACTAATCTCAGCACTTAAACAAGATCAGATTAGTATTAGCGTTAATGAAGATGAATTAAGGTATATGTTAATACTAGGTAAAGTACTGACTTATCCAACAGAGGTTCATGAAGAAACGTTATATAATGGTATAAAGCGAGTTAAGCCTAATCACGTAGTTACTATTTCCAATGATACTATTACTCAAACCCAATATTGGGATTTAGCCAGCCATTGCCATGAAACAATTTACTATAATGATGAAAACGAGTATTTGGAGCATTTTAGTGAATTATTTCATGAGGGAATTAAGCTACAAATTGGCAATGAAACAGCTCTTGCCGCAGAGTGTAGTGGTGGTTTAGACTCTTCAAGTATCATTTTAGCTGCGTACCATCTTAATAAACCATTAACTCTTTATACTCACCTAGATCAGGATTATGATCCTTTAAAGAAGAGGATTCGAGAAGGCTATTTTGTTGAAGAATTGGTCAAAAAATATGGCTTTAAACATAGTAATATTGATGCAAATGATTTTGAGTTGCAACCTGTACTTGATATGGTTACAGAAGTTCTTGCAGGGCAAATACAAAGTCTTTTCCCCATCGGCGCAAATATTATACACACCAAAGCAGCTACTGATAAAACAAAAATTTTGTTATCCGGATTTGGTGGTGATGAATGTGTGTCAGGGCATGCAAACTTGCAGTTATGTTTATTACAGTGGCTTAAACATGGGCAGTATAAAAAGGCTTGGCAAGAATATCACCGACACTATGCAATGAATAATCTATTGAAACCAGCTATGATTACTCAGATCAAAACTTGGCTCGGTGCACAATTTCCTGAATTAAGAGAGAAATATGCATTGCAACGCTACCAGCAGGATAAGCAGAAATTTGTCAAATCAAGTTTTATGTTTCCTGATTATATACCTAAAGCTAAATCTATTGCCGAACTTGAACTTCGCCAGTTAGTTGGGGTGGATAATAATCATATCTGTTATAGGATAGAAGATAGTGCCTTAATTGCGCGTCATTATGGCTTTAAATATAAGTATCCATTGCTATATCCCAAATTAGTTGAGTTTTGTAATCGCTTGCCTTTGCACATGAAGCGTGAAAATGGTTTGGCCCGAATTATGATTAGAAAATATTTGGCACAAGCGGGGATGCCTGAATTTACAGAAAAACCAATTGCAAAATTTGACGGAAATATAATGGGCTCAACGTTTATTAAAATTCGTCAAAGTTATCAGAATGAGCTTAAAAACCAATTAAATACACAATTGCAGTATTGGAAAATTAAAGAGCAAATTTTAAAATTTGATCCAAACATTTTAGAAAATACTAATCTATATCAAGATTTAGCTTTGCTAAGTTTAAATCAATTTTTAGTAAAATAAACTAACCGTACCTCTAACTAATTATTGTTTGACGCAGTATAAATGATTCTGTTCCGAGCAGTCAGGCGTGTTTGACCTTAAATAAGGTTCGTCAAGTTGATCTGAAGTGCCTTTATATCCTATATCATTGTTTGAGCTACTGGTCCAATTATTGCAGGTCTCATTAGCAACGTCTCCACCAAATCCAGTCCAGACAGTGAACGATGAGCTAGAAATAGCACTAGTCAGCGGTTCATTATTTGCATTGTTGACAAGCATCCCAGAATTAGCAGTTGCGATATATGTCCCGTCCGGACGATAATATTTTGTATCTGCCGTTGTTGCATTATTTCCTACTAATAGGGCTTTGTATGTACCTCCAAAGGATGGCATAGCTGGATCATTATTACACGATTGATCTGCTCCTGCTAGCCCCCCCAAATTCCCATTGTAGGTAAGAGAGCTTACAAAGATTACAGGTGGCGGAACAATCGACACATTATATGCTTGTGAGAATCCGCAATTACCACTGCCATCACAGGCGACAGCATGAGTTGGGTCTGTCCAGTTCGCAATTCCTTCAATTCCTGTTGGAGAGCTTCCTAATGCTGCATTTTCATTCATCATACACGGCGCTGCCACAGGGAATGAGCCATCATGACCATCATTAATATTATAGATAAATTGCATTGATTGTAGTTCACCACTTGACAAATCTGTGAAAAGCCCATTACAGCCACTATTATTATTTGTAGCATTATTATATTTTGCACAGAGTGCATT
>SSGY01000178.1 GCA_008017145.1 Neisseriales bacterium | reverse complement strand
TCTGCGATTCCAGCATTTCCACCGAGCATACAGTAATTACCAATTTTAGTATTGCCTGCAATTCCAACTTGAGAAGCAATCCCCGTATGTGCTCCGATTTCTACATTGTGTGCAATTTGAACTAAGTTATCAATTCGTGCACCATCTTTAATTATAGTTGGTTGAAATGTTCCACAATCTACGGTCGTATTTGAGCCGATTTCAACTTTATTACCAATAATTACACCACCAATTTGTGGAATACGGTTATAGTGTCTTCTTTCATCTTGGGCATTGCCAAAACCATCAGAACCAATCGCGCAGCCACTATGGAACACGCAATCATCTCCGATAGTAACATTATCATAGATCGTTGCATTGGGGTAAATTGTCACATTATTACCAATTATTACATTATCACCAATAACGACATTGGCGAAAATTTGGCAATTATCACCAATTTTGCTATTTACACCAATCACTGCGTTGTGACTAATACTTGGATTCTCTCCAAGTGTTACCGAATCATCTACATAAGCGCGGGGAGATATTCCCTTTGCTAGTTTACGGCGAGGATTAAATAGATTACTTACCAAGCTAAAATAATAGTACGGGTTTGGCGTGATAATCTGTGGCAGCGAAATATCAATTGCATCTTCTTCTTTAATAATAATTGCAGCAGCTTTGCAATCAAGCAAGGCTTTTTTATATTTATTATCTGATAGAAAAGTTATTTCACCAGGTGCAGCCAGATCTGTTGGTGCAATAGCACTAACTGTCACATCGGCACCTACCAGACGACCACCAAATTTTGCTACTAATTCAGATAGTTTGTATTGCATCCTATTTAATCCTCTCAATCAATAATTATTTAGCGGCAGAAGCAGCAACTTTAGCTGCTGGAGCTGTTGCCGCAGGAGTTTGACCCATTGGTGCAACTGGCGCTGGATTATTGATTTGTTTAATAATATCAGTTGTATCAATTGTATTTAATTGATCCATAACTTGATCAGTTACATCGTATTTAGCTTTAGCATAAACTAATTGATTAGAAGTTAAAACTAAGTCATAACCTTTTTTATCGCTAAGATCTTTTAAGATGCCATTAGTTTTAGTCATCAACAATGATAAAGCCAATTCCTGTGATTTTTGTAGACTTTGTTGGAATGCCATATATTGTTGTTGGAAGTTAGCTTGATCTTTTTGATATTGAGTTTCTAAAGTTTTTAATTTAGATTGATCTGCTTTAGATAGTTTATCAAATGCAGGAGCTTTGCTAGCAATAGCTTGCATTTCATTTTGCTCTTTAACAATGGTTGTATTCATTGTTTGCAATTTAGCTTGTTGTGGCGCATATTTGTCTTTCAATGCTTGTTGAATTGCTTTAGCTGGTTTAGCTTCGGCAAATACACGGTCAACGTTAATATAACCTAGTTGAAAGTCTGAAGCGAAGGCTACAGAGCTAGCGAGACCTAGTCCGATTAAGGCTAATTTAGTTTTTTTCATAAGAGTTTCCTTCAAAAGTTAAATAATAAAAAAATTAGAACATTTGTCCCATAGTGAACTGGAAGCTTTGGATGTTATCAAGTGGTTGGTTGAACATAGGTATTGCATAACTTACTTGAATTGGACCCATTGGCGATACCCAAAGCATTCCTACACCGTAACTGGCACGAACCATCTGCTCTGGAGTTAAATTAAATGGTGTACCACCATATAAGGTACCAATATCATAGAATAAGCTCATCCGTACAGATTTGGTATCTTTAATTCCAGGTAATGGGAAGAGTAAGTTATTACTTAGCATAGCCCAACGCGTGCCACCTAGTGATGAACCATCGGTATCTTTAGGACCAATACTACCAATATAGTAACCACGGATTGAACCAGGACCACCCTCAATAAAGTTTTGGTAGAATGGAACTTGCTGGTTATCGCCATAAGCATTAATAAATCCTAATTCACCATTAGTTTTCCAAGTGAAGCTATCGCTAAGTGGGAAATACCAAGCATCAGTCGAGAGGAATTTATAATATTGTGCACCAACTCCTGGTGCTGTTACTGTAAATGATTGAGAGTAATTTGCTCCGCTAGTTGGCCACAAAGTATTGTCAGTAGTATTTCGTGCCCAACTTACAGTTAACGGAATAGCATTTACTGAATTACCATATTGATTGGTAAATTGTACAAAGCGTAGTGGTGCCGTATTACTGTTAACACTAATTTGGTTATTTTCTAGACCAAGACTAACATTAATTCTATCAAATTCTGATACTGGTACTGATGTTCTGACACGAGCACCAATTGTTTGTGTTGAATATGGGCTAATCCCTACATTATTTGGTGTATAATTGTTATCGTAAATGTCATAACCCAAACTGGTTCCATTCGCCAAGTAGTACGGATCAGTAAACGATAGTGAGACACTTTGATTTAAGGCACTGGTTGATGCGCTTAATGATGCGGATTTACCAGAACCAAATAGATTGCTTTGTGAGATTCCGCCATTTAAAATTATACCCTGACCTTGAGCGTAACCAACACCAAAATTGATACTACCAGTATTGTTTTCAACTACTTTTACGTTCATGTCAACCTGATCATTAACACCCGGAACTGGAGTTGTTGTAACATCAGTTGATTTAAAATACCCCAATACATCCAAGCGTTCTTTAGAGCGTTTAATTGCTGCTGCATTATATAGCGCGGCTTCTTCTTGGCGCAATTCGCGGCGTATAACCACATCGCGGGTTTTATCGTTACCGCTGATATTAATGTTGCGAACATAGATTTTTCTGCCAGTATCGACAAATAAAGTGTATGCCACCGTTTTGTCCTTAGCATCAACTTCAGGAATTGGGTTTACATTGGCAAAAGCATAACCATAGTCACCAATTTTTGTTTTGATGGCTTCAACATTTTTATTCAGGACTTCCTGATTAATAATTGTACCTGGTTTAACTGTCACTAGGCGCTCCAACTCGGCTACCGGGATATCACGATAATCACCAGCTAGTTTAACACTTTTATAGCGGTATTGTGCACCTTCTTTTAGATTTACCGTAATGTAAACTGATTTCTTATCCGGTGTAAGTTGTACTTGAATTGAATTGAGCCGGAAATCAATATAGCCCTGATTTAAGTAAAAAGCACGTATTTTTTCAATATCACCAGCCAGTTTATCACTAGAATATTGATTATCCTTAAACCACCAGCTTAGCCAATTACCTGTTGTCAGATACATTTCATCGCGAAGTTTATTGGTTTTAAATACTTGATTTCCCGTAAAATCAATTTCGGCAATTTTTGCGGTTGAACCTTCGGAGATAGTAATTTCAATATTTACTCTATTACGTTCCAGTTGAGTCACCGTTGGTGTTAGTATTACCGAATATAGACCACGATTGTAGTATTCAGTTTTTAAGCCTAGAACTGCATTGTCTAAAACGCTTTGATCAAAAATCAGTCCGTCAGCTAATCCATTGTCTTTGAGTGATTTTATAAGTTTATCTTCATCAAACTCATGAGCTCCGATTATGGATAATTTAGAGATAACTGGGCGTTCAGCAACATCGACAATCAAGGTCGAACCCTGTTCTTCAACTCTCACATCTTGAAAGAATCCAGTGCTGAATAATTTATGAATAATTTCATCGGTTTTACTAGGCGTGAGGGTATCACCAACTTTGACTGGCAAATAGCTATAAACAGTTCCAACTTCAATTCGTTGTAAACCCTCAACACGGATTTGTTTAATAACAAAGTCCGAATTATCTGCATAAGCATTACATAAGCTTAGGGACAACAAACCACTCAGACCTATGGTTTTAAGTTTATGCTTCATTACAGATTAAACAACTTGAGAAAATCATTATATAGTGCCAGAGATGTAAAGGTTAATACTAATATCAAACCAATAGTAAATAAAAATTGTTGAGTTTTTAGCTCAATTGGTCTTCCACGGAGTAATTCAATAGTGTATAATAAAATGTGACCGCCATCCAATACAGGGATTGGCAGTAAATTCATTATAGCAAGACTCAAACTAATTAGCGCCATTAAATCAACAAAGGCTTTAACCCCTTGGTGCAGAGCTGCTCCAGATGCTTTAGCAATGCTTACTGGACCACCTAAATTATGCCACGAGACTTTTCCTTGCAGCATATAGTAGAGCATCGTTAAGTTACTTTGCACCATGCCAACACAAGAATTATAGGCATAGCTTAAGCTACTGAGTAAGGTATAATGCTGAATGTAGCTATTTTGCACCAGAAGCTGTGAGTCTAAAGTAGGCATTATACCAACTTTACCGATCAGTTGTCCATTATCATCATTGCTTGAATCTGGGATTATAGTAAACTCAAGCTGTTGCTTATCACGTAATACCGTAAATTTTAATTTTTCACTTGGTGCACCGCGGATTATCTGTGATACTTCAAACCATGAAGTGATTTTTTGATTATTAATCGCGAGTATCTGATCTTGCTCCCTCAGCCCATCTCTTGCCGCTGCAGATTGTGGTTCAATATAACTTATCGTGTTTAGATATTTAAACGGATAAATACCCAAACCACTTAAGCTTGGACTGTCACTGTTCGCAAAATATTTTTCGAGATTGAAACTTAAATTACTCTCTTTATCTTGATATTTAAGCGTTAAATTAAGTATTTTTAGTTGCTCGGTAGTTTTTTCAAAAATATTTTCTGCTTCGTTCCATGTGCTTACCGGATGTTGATTAATTGCAGTGATGGTACTTCCAAGTGGAATAACTTTTAAATTCTGTACCAATGGGGTAGGGTTCAATGCTTGGACTGTCGGACGTAAATTGTAAACGCCATAAATACCCATTATGTAGTAAGCAGCAAAAGCAAAGAGGATGTTAAATAATGGACCAGCAAATGCAATTAGTAGTTTTTGCCAAGCGGGCTTATTATTGTAAGCTGAAGATTGTAGTTCAGGGGCAACTGGAGCTTCGCGTTCGTCCAACATCTGTACATAACCACCAAGCGGAATAGCACTAATACACCATTGATTGTGTTTGCCTTGCCATTTGATTAATTTGGGACCAAACCCAATCGAGAAGCAAATAACCTTAACTTTAAATAAGCGGGCAAAGAAGTAATGTCCATATTCATGAACAACTACTAAAATTCCAATTACTAGTAAAAATCCAATTAATGATAACATCTTTTACTCAAAAAAAACAAAGAGGTAGTTTTAAACTACCTCGTTAATTATTACTATAAATTTAACACCGCTAAAATCATAAGTACCAAGGGTGTGAGTTAAGCATGGACACCAGTTTGAGCTTTAGCCTTGTCTTTCTCTGTATTGCTGGTTAATGCATCATCATCAGTCAATTTGATGGTCTGCTCCAACGGAATTGGTTTATGCTCAAGTGCTATATCCAAAACCTGTTCGATCATTTTGACAGGAATAATTTCCAATTGGTCTTTGATCTCTGCTGGTATTTCTTCCAGATCTTTAATATTTTTTTCTGGAATTAACACGGTCTTAATACCGGCTCTCAGTGCTGCAAGCATTTTTTCTTTTAATCCGCCAATTGGTAATACTTCACCATAAAGTGTAACTTCACCAGTCATTGCAACACTTGATTTAACTGGTGTATGATTTAAACTCGACGCAATTGCGGTTACCATTGCAATACCAGCCGAAGGTCCATCTTTAGGCGTTGCACCATCTGGGACATGGATATGAATATCTTTATTTTCATAAAATTTCTCATCAATACCCAAGGCGTTACTACGGCTACGCACC
>SSGY01000194.1 GCA_008017145.1 Neisseriales bacterium | reverse complement strand
TTATTTATTATTTTATAGAATTTAATAAAAATACATAAGGATAACATATTGCAAGCGAATAATTTAGCTATGATCCAAAAATTATATCAACAGCCTTTTTTAGAGTTAATCTACCAAGCAGCACAGGTACAAAAAGATAATTTTAAAAGCAGTGATATTGAAATGTGTCAATTAATCAGTGTCAAAACTGGTGGTTGCCCCGAAGATTGTGCTTATTGTTCTCAAAGTAATCAAAGCGAGAGCGAGATTAAACTTAATCCATTGCTGCCAGTTAGTGAAGTTGAAGCAATTGCCAAATCCGCCAAAGAGCGCGGTATTAAGCGGATTTGTATGGGAGCAGCTTATAAAAACCCAACTTCCGCCGCTATTGGGCGCAGCTGTGAATATATCGCCGCAATTAAAAAACACGGCTTAGAAACCTGTGCCACATTGGGTAGCCTAACTGAAGCGCAAGCTCTGACTCTCAAGCAAGCTGGTCTGGATTATTACAATCATAATATTGATACCTCGCCCGAGTATTATTCTCAAGTTATTACGAGTCGAACCTTTAATGATCGTCTGGATACGATTAATCATGTTGGCGCAGCAGGGATTAAAGTTTGTTGTGGTGGAATTCTTGGCATGGGTGAATCACAAGAAGATCGGATTAGTTTTATTCATGCTCTGACAGTTCTCCCCTACGCACCAAGCTCAATTCCAATCAATATGTTGGTAAAAATCGCTGGGACTAAATTAGCCGAAGTAGCTGATTTGGACAAGTTTGAACTACTACGCACAATTGCAACAACCCGGATTTTATTTCCAACTACACGAATCAGGCTCTCGGCAGGTCGCGATCAATTGAGTGAACTTGAGCAAGCATTATGTTTTTTAGCTGGAGCTAACTCAATTTTTTATGGTGATAAATTACTGACTGCACCAAATAATGCGCGCCATGCCGATTTGGAATTACTCGCAAAATTAGGTAGTAATAATGCTCAGCTGGGATAAATTTATTCAAGAAAAAACGCAACAGCTTCCTAATTTGCGTACTTGGCGCGCTAAAATTGCACATCAGCAGAGTTATTTGCAATTAGCTGAACAAAAGCTACTTAATTTTGTCGGCAATGATTATCTAGGTTTAAATGGCGATCAGCGTTTGATTAAAGCATTGCAGGATGGAGCGACACGTTATGGCAGTGGTAGCACTGGTGCACCATCTATGAGCGGTTATAGCCAAGAACATGCAAAGTTAAGTGCCAATCTAGCTGCTTGGTTAGGTTTTGCGGATTGTTTACTGTTTAATAGTGGTTATCAACTCAATGTAAGTTTATTTAGTGCATTAGCTGATAGCAACACTCATATTTGGTTTGCCAAAAATAGTCATGCTTCACATATTGATGGAATTTTACTTGCTAAAGCTAAATTCACTACTTTTACACCAGCTCAAATCTCTTCAATGGTTTATGCTATTGAAGCAGATCGCAATAAGTTGCATATAATCTTATGCGAAGGCAGCTTCAGCATGGATGGTAGCTGCAATTATCTGGCACAGTTACTAGAGTTAAAGCAAAAATTGCCGCAGCAGATTTTATTAATTATCGATGATGCACATGGGGTTGGCGCGCTGGGACAATCCGCTTATGGAACACTAGAACAACAAGGACTCGATCATCGTCAGGTAGATTTATATATTGGAACACTTGGTAAAGCTTTTGCCAGCCACGGTGGTTTTATTGTCGGCAATGCAGCACTCATTCATTATCTACGCCATAGCGTGCGCAGTCAGATTTTTAGTACCATGTTGCCACCTGCGCAAGCTGCGGTTAGTAATGCAGCATTAGCAATTATTCAAAGTGACGAAGGATTACAACTCCGTAAAAAATTAGCTCAAAATATCGCAAACTTTAAACAATTAACACTTAATTCTGGGATAAATATTTATCAAGTAGAAGAAAATATTTCAGCAATCCAATTAGTTATATTGAATGATCTTAGCCAATTAAACATGCTCCACCAACACTTATTGGACAAACAGATTTTAGTCGGCAAAATCGCATATCCGACGGTCGCAAAAAATACGCCACGGCTCCGAATTTCGCTAACTAGCGCACATACTACTGATGACATCACTAAATTGGTGGCTACTCTGGCAGAAAAGTATCATCAATGAACTCAGTAACTACCTTAGTAATTGGCGGTTTTGTACTATCTGCTAAACCCTTAGAATTTATCACCAGTCAACTTAAAAACTATCACTACATAGATGTTAATCAGTTGCCGCCAGAATTTACGCTCCAGTCTCAAGCACAAGATATTATCAGTCAATATGTCTGCGATAAACAAAAAATTCAAATTATCGCTTATTCTTGTGGCGGTTTACTGGCATTAACACTATTGCAATTAGCACCGAATAATATCCATAAATTAGTTATGTTAAATTCAACCCCATGTTTTATGGCACAAGGGAATTGGCAGGGAATTAGCAACGCTAATCTGCAACGTTTGTGCCAACGACTGAATAAACAACCACTGGTAGAATATGCTAACTATTTTACTACTCTAGCGGCTTTTCCTGAGAGCATCGACAAAAGAGGCGCGCAGCAGTGGCAAAATTTAGCCGCTAACCGTGACACGCTTATGATTTGGCTAGAATTAATTGAACAGAGTGATTTGCGCCCGATCGCCGAGAAGTTTGCAGCACGGATTATATGGATTAATAGCGCAACAGACTCCCTAATTCCCAATCCTACACAAAATATACTCAATCAGATTCATCATCCTAGGTCGTTGATTTACTCCTCACCTACTAGGTGTAGGCTTCGTCATAAATCGCCTACTAGTATTTCCACACGCGTGTGTTCGAATCAGTTTGAGTATACCAATTGCAAAATAATTACTAATTCAACTCATTTACGGATGAATCCTGATTATCTACAATGCATGTTTGAAGTAATTTCTCATGAATAAGCTTAAGTTAATTCAGCAAAATTTTGATCGTGCTGCAGCTAATTATCTCAAGCTTGCTAAACTGCAAAATACCACCGCGCAAAAATTAGTCGCACAGATGAGCAACTACCTTAATTCTCCAGAGCAAATCATTCTTGATCTGGGATCTGGTGCTGGAACATTTAATCATCAAGTAAGTACACCACCAAATTTGATTATTTCGCTGGATGTCAGCCGTGCCATGCTCAGGCAAAATCATTTGATGCCCGCAATAAATGCCGATGCAGCTTATCTTCCCCTAAAAGATAACTCGGTTGATCTGATTATTTCTAATTTAATGTTGCAATGGCCTGAAAATAAGCCACAAGTATTTGGCGAAATTAACCGTATTCTCAAGCCCAATGGCGTTTTAGTTTTCACAACCTTAATTAAGCCAAGTTTAAATCAGTTAATAGATAGTTTTGCTAATATTGATACTCAAAAACATACTTTAGATTTTTTGAGCAACACAGAATATCAAGATATGTTGGTTAATTCTGGTTTTATAATAAACGATCAACAGCAATGGTGTGAAACTTTTTATTTTAGCGATATTTTAAGTTTATTTCGGCATTTTGGTAAAAGTGGAACTTCACTACCTTCGGCACAACGCAATGGCTTAGGTGGTAAATCTACCATAAATAAACTAGAGCAAATTTATCCGCGTGACAAGGATGGATTTGCTCTTAGTTATCATTATTTAATGGTAACGGCTCACCCTATGCAGTAATAGCGTCGGAACTAAGCTCCTCATGTACTTCTCATGTACACTATCGCCGTGTTCCTAGTTCTTACAGCATATTGTGGCAGTTATGGGTAAGTATACTCGTCGCGCTCACTTAGAGTATATACATAAAAGCTCAACTTATGAGCGTTCAAAGTATATTTACATTTAATGTTAACTGCTAATAAAATGGAGTAATTAATGCATAAATTTCATATCATCGGAACTGATACCTCAAGCGGTAAAACACATACCACAGTGCAACTCATGCAATATCTGATTCGTTCTCAGCACAAAGTCGCGGCACTAAAACCAATTGCCAGTGGAACTATGCCAAACAGTGCAATTAACGAAGATGTCGCGCAACTACTGGCAGCTACTAACTCTCAGCTTGCGCCACAACAAATTAACCTAATTACTTTTACTTCACCGATTGCGCCACATATTGCTGCAGAAATGGAAAATTATCGGCTGAACGCAAATAGCGTTAACACATTTATCGAAAACACTCAGCTCGATGTTGATTACCTTTTTATCGAAGGCGTTGGCGGGGTGATGGTTCCACTCAATCAAGATGAAACTTATTTAGACTTATTGCAAGTTTCACCCTACCCAATTATTTTAGTTGTTGGAATGAAATTAGGTTGCCTTAATCATGCGCTATTAACTGCTGTGGTCCTTAAACAACAAGGACTAAAGCTTGTTGGTTGGATTGCCAATCAAATAGATCCACAGATGGAGTATTACCCACAAAATCTAATTTATCTATCACAAGCACTAGATGCCCCACTGCTCGCTGAGATTCCCTACCAACAACCAATTCAGGCTACTAAACTTTTCACGGAGCTATTTCTATGCCTTTAATCCATACTTGGTTACCCGCAGCTACACCAGATAGCGACAATCCATTGCAAATTATTGCGGCAGAAGGTCCCTACCTTTATACTCGCGATGGTCAAAAGCTCTATGATGCCATTTCTAGTTGGTGGTGTAAACCATTGGGACATCGCCACCCCTTAGTCAAAGAAAGTTTGGAAGCACAGCTAAAAATATTTGAACACCATTTGCCTGCCAATGCATATAATGCCACAATTGAGCAATTATCAACTTTACTAGTTGGCATTTTCACTCAAATGGACAAGGTAATTTATGCCAGTGATGGTAGTAGTGCGATTGAAATTGCAATGAAACTAAGTTATGAAACACGGGTTTTACAGGGTGAGGCTAAGCGCTATAAATATCTCGCATTATCTGGAGCGTATCATGGTGAAACTATTTTTACGCTTGGCGTGTGTGGTATCGCTAATTACACTCAGAATTATCAAGCATTAATTAGTCAAAATTTGTTTATTCAAGATATCGTTTACGTTGACTCACCGCAAGATCCAGCGTGGGACAATGTACCATTTGACAGTGATAAATTAGAGCAATTTTTTAATCAACATGCTTCACAAATCACTGCACTACTTATTGAACCAATCGTTCAAGGTGCTGCTGGGCTTAAAATTATCAGCCGTGATTATTTATGCAAGTTAATTAACCTGGCACGCGCTCATGGCATACATATTATCGCTGATGAAATCATGGTTGGTTTGGGGCGCTTAGGCTATTTCTCAGTCAGCAAGGAATTATTGGGCATCGAACCAGATTTAGTCTGCTTTGCCAAGCATTTAACCGCAGGTAGTATTCCAATGAGTAGTGTCGTGGTTAATCGTTCAATTAGTGATATTTATCGTAAGCATAAGCAAATTTTCCCGCACTCACACACTCATAGCTGCAATACTCTGGCTGCTGCCGTGGCAGTTGATTATCTCAGTTTACTCCAAAACACAAACATTCTCGCCAATGTTCGCGTAGCAGAAACAATTTTAATTAAATTTAATACTAAACTCAAACAACGCTTCACTTTCATAAACAACGCACGAGCAATTGGTGCAATTGCAGCTTGGGAATTAAACTTACCACCTAAACAAATAAAACTAGTTGTATCACTTGCTAAAGATTTAGAAATACATTTACGCCCAATTGGCAATACAGTTTATTTACTCCCACCAATTTACAATATTTTAGAAGATTTAAAGTTATTGCTGCCTAAAATAGAGGCTCTGTATGAAAAACTACAGGAACTTCTCAAATAATAAAATTATCGTATTATTTACCCCTGTACCACATCGCTACTTTAGCTATATGGTACATCATTGTTGTACGCACATTAGTCGAAATGATGAACCACTACAGACCTCGGTGCTGTATGCAGCCCAAGAAGGTGTCGTCTCAAGGACAAAACCAACAGTCCCAGACTCACTATTGCTAGAAGATATCCATCCACCACAATTAGTTGCAGGCACGCCAGTCCGGGCAAGTCCAGTCCAAGCAGCAGTGAACACATGAACACCACCAGATTCATTTCCCACTGGATTAATAAGGCTATCATTCACCACGACTAGATTACTTGTCGTAGCAGTAGCTATTTCCTCTCCTGCAAGATTTTTATAGATTGTACCAACCGTTGTAGAATTATTACCATTTAGTAAAGCCTTAAAATTAGAATTACCTAATTCATTTGGATAACTAAATATCTTAACATCCATATTGCAAAAATCATCAGCTTGACTAAAGCCTCCAAATGCACCATTTGTTGAACCTTCAGTTACAAAAATATATTTGACTACTGGTGCAGGTGTAGGTGCAGGAGTTGGCCATGAACCACTTGAAACACTCCCATCTATGCTCGATATTATCTCTGTCTTACCGTTATTGTAGCTTTGATTTATATTAAATAAAGCATTTGATACTGATGATGGATTGGTTAATGATACTGTATAGCTTGTCGAGCTTTCTGTTGGCACATTTACTTTTAAATCATTATTATTTTGTATTGCTCTTAATGACGATAGTGGCGACTCTTTTACTGTAGCAATTGAGGGATTACTACTACTTGCCATATAGGAGGTTGCAGATAAACTGCCTAGATTTGCCACAACTTGTGTTTGGCTTGCATTTATTGGGTTTAAGGCGATTGAAGATGGATAGTTATATAAAATAGCCTGATTACTTACAGTGCTTATTGTATTAATCGTTGCAGATGTTGAATTATTGCTTACCGTGCCATCTAGTGATACTTCTGATATTCGCAATTTAAATGATAATGAATGAATACCTATAGGTGCTGGGATTGATATACTAAAACTATCACCTTGTTTAAGATTTGCAGAACCATTTCCAAGATTAGCACTTAGTACTTTCTGCGCGGTTAATGATATGTTATTTTCATCAAGTAAAATTGCACTATTAAATACCCCAACTTTATTTGATAATACCGAACCAGTTATGACTAACATTACTGTATTATCATTTATTACGGGGTAATAAAATAATTTGATTCCATTTATCCCACTGGTCGTTGTCGTCGCTACTTGATTTATTCCAATTGGTGCTTTTGATAATTTCTTGGTAGTTGAAGAAAATATTTGTTTCAAATTATTCAAGATTGAACCGCCATTATTATTTGCGCCCAATACAAAGCTGCCACCATATGCTCCAGATTCCAGATTGAGTTTTAAGATACAGTTTCCCATTGATTCTATCATCGCACAACTTTCGGCACTCATACTGTCAATACTAATCTTTGAAGCTCCACCGACTACCGAATTTAGACTATAAACAATATTATTTACGCTTCTGCTTTCATCGGTATTACTCACTACTACATAGCCATTACCAGGCGTACTTTCAAAACTCGCCAATTCATATGGTTGGATAAACTGCAGCGAGGCTACACTACCAGAAATAGCTGTGTTGCTACCTCCACTACCGCTATTGCCCCCTCCGCCATTACAAGCGACTAAAGTAATGCTTAAGAGAAGTAAGCATAAATGATTTAATTTTTTATTATTCATTTCATAATCTTTAGTTTAGGTTCAATTATCAAATCTGTCGACTCCAACTTTTGAGGTGGCATGAAAGGTTGAAATTAGGCACATGTATTTCTACACGGGTTTTATCACCTAGGGGCTTAAAAATTTTCCCACTTTTTTACCTCCATGGTAACACTCTGAGTATACGGTATTATATCTTATTTACGCATATATCCAATTGTAGTTTTGGCAGGAAGATGAACGAACAATCTTACGTAGCACTCCCAAAAACTCGCCTAATCTCTAAAGTTTTTGATATAATCGCCGCAACAACAACCATCTAAGATGAATTTTGAACATATTAATAACATGAAATTTGCCATTTTTGAAGATTGCTTAAATCACTCTCAGATCACCAGCTACTATTTTAGTGACCTACGAGCTGAAATTATCGCGCATAGCCAGCATGAGTTTGATATTGCGCTAGAGCAAGTCGAGTGTTATCGGGCTCAAGGTTTTTATATCGCTGGTTATATTAGCTATCATGCAGCAAGCGCCATTTACCCAAAGCTGAAGCTAGCTACCAGTACTCAACCACTTCTGCATTTTGTCGTATATGCCAAAGCGCAAAAATTTGCAGCACAAGATCTAATCCAATTAAAACCGGAGCTTAATCAGGAAAGCTCCGAGATTAAATTTAACTACCTCGAGCTAGCTTCTAACTATAACGAATATCAGCAAAAATTTGAACAAGTACAACAACAGCTAGAATTAGGCAATACTTATCAACTAAATCTAACTGCACCACTAATTATCTGTACCAGAGAAATAATTAATCCACTTAATCTGTATTACCAGCTAAGTCGCAGCCACCCAGTTAGCTATGCTGCATATTTGCCATTTGGCTCAACAACGACTATTTCCATTTCTCCTGAGCTGTTTTTTAAAAAAGCAGATTCTACGATTAGCGTTCGTCCAATGAAGGGAACGATTCAGCGTGGAAATACTCCACAAGAAGATAAAATTAAGCGTAATTTTTTGAGTGGTGATACCAAAAATCGTGCCGAAAATTTAATCATCGTCGATTTACTGCGCAATGACTTAGCCAAATTTTGCCACACCAGCTCAGTTAAAGTACCAACTTTATTCGCCATTGAAGAATATCAAAGTTTATTTCAAATGACTAGTTCAATTGAAGGAACTATTGACAATGCAACACATTTTGCAACAATCATCAAAGGGCTCTTCCCATGCGGCTCAATTACTGGTGCTCCTAAGCTTCGTACCATGCAGTTGATTGAGCAAATTGAAAATTATCCACGCGATATTTATACTGGCGCGATTGGTTATATTTTACCGAATAACGATATGCAGTTTAATGTCGCAATTCGCACTCTTAGCTCGGAATCTACTGGTCCAAAGCAATTTAAGATGGGCGTTGGTGGCGGAATCACCGTTCAATCAAACGCGACAGAAGAGTGGCAAGAAATTATGACTAAGCTACGCTTTGTGCGTAAGTTTTATCAACCTGACTTTAATCTGATTGAATCATTCCTGATTAAGGATGGCATGATTATTAATCTGGAACAACACTTAGCCCGCCTAAAAAGCTCTGCTGATAAGCTAATTTTTAATTGTGGTATTGATAAAACTAGAGCATTAATCCAAGAATATGTAAAATCAAATATTTCAATTGATAAACGTTATAAATTACGTCTGGAATTAAATCATTGCGGTGAAGTAAAAATTGAACATACTCTGATTACTGAAAATCCAGAGTTTTTAACCGTGATGCTCTCTCCAGTCAAAATAGATAGTCGGCATGGCTTATTTTGTCATAAAAGCGATAGTGCCATTACTCGCGGAATTTATACTCAGCTTGATCGCGACTACAAACCACAAGGTGTCGATGAATTGATTTTTATAAACCATAATGGTATTATTACCGAAGCGCGTTATCATAATGTGATTATTGAATATCGTGGAGAATGGCTAACTTCGCCGATTAATCAAGGACTACTTGGCGGAATTTATCGTGCTAATTTACTGCGTGAGAAAAAAATCAGCGAGCAGCCAATTACTGAGCAAATGTTATATGAAGCTACGGCAGTTTATTTATGCAATGATGTACGTGGAATGATACACTGTAATTTGATCCGTAATGGAGCTAACAATGCTCTTAATAATTGATCATTATGACTCGTTTAGTGAGATGATTGCAGATTATTGTCGCGCGATTATGCCTGAATATTGCATGCTTAAAACCGATCAGATTAATAGTACAACATTAGCTGAAATTAACCCTAGTCACATAATTATCGGACCAGGTCCTGGACATCCCAGCGATACCGAATTGATTGCTAGCAAAGAATTAATCAGACAAGCAATAAAGCAGAACATTCCTACCTTGGGAATTTGTTTGGGGCATCAATTAATTGCCGAAATATACGGCGCAAGAATAGTCACCGCTAAACAAATTTGTCATGGAATCATAAGTACAATTACTCACAATCAGAATAGTG
>SSGY01000082.1 GCA_008017145.1 Neisseriales bacterium | reverse complement strand
GTTTTACTATAGATATTTTCCTGATACACCTCATCCGCTAAAATTGATAAATTATGTTTACGGGCAAAATTAATAATCATTTTGATATTATCATATGACAGAACTGCACCAGTTGGGTTACCCGGGTTAATTACCGTGATTGCAACCGGATTAAGCTTATTCATTTTCGCGGTATTGTAACTATCAAGTAGGCTTTCTTCGTTGAGCTGCCAGTGGTTGGCTTCATCTAAATAATAACCAATACTTTGTCCACCTACAAGAGTTAGAGTAGCGCTATACATTGGATATTGTGGTACTGGTAACATTAAACCATCAGTTGGATTTTTGATAATCGCTGTAATTACTGATTGTGCTGCTTTACTCGCGCCATCAGTTAAGATAATCCGCTCAGAATCTGCTGGTATATTATCACGCTTGCTAATAAATTCAGCAACTGCGACCCGAGCAAATTCAACTCCAGCGCTGGCAGAATATGCTCCAACCCCTTCAGGAAGTGCTTTAAGGATTGATTTAGCGCGCTCAATTGAGTCAGAATGAAATAAAGAGGTAATATCTTGCTTAAGTAAGTTTGGAAACTCTAGCAAACTTAAAACCTCACGGACATAAGTCATTGGTTTTTGTGCAAAAGCATGTGGGTTTCCAATATTACAATAAGTAATTTTTTTACCTTGTTTTTCAAGTTCTTGTGCACGGATTACGATGCGCCCACGCACCGCATAGTCAGCATCAATGAGGCGCTGACTTAAGTTGATGTAATTTAACATAATTGTAAACAGTATAAAAGAGTGGTTAAATAAAACGCATTGATAAATCAATTGCCTGAATATTTTTGGTTAATGCTCCGATAGAGATTCGATGGACTCCACTTTGTGCATAAGTGTGGATATTATCCAAATTTACATTTCCGGAAATCTCAAGTTCAACTTGGTAAGGCTTACTGTAATCTACGCACTGCAAAATTTCTGCCATAGTCATATTGTCCAACAATAATAAATTGGCACCAGCAGCTACAGCTTCTTTTAACTCTGCGAAACTTTCAACCTCGATTTGAATAGGAATTTGCTTTGGTGTTTGTTCAAGTGCATATTGTAAAACCTGGGTGATTCCACCATGAGCTATAATATGATTTTCTTTGATTAAGACACCATCAAAAAGACCAATTCGTTGATTGACTCCACCACCAACGGTGACCGCGTATTTTTGCGCTAGGCGCAACCCAGGTATGGTTTTTCGTGTATCCATAATTTTTACATTGGGATTTGCAGCTTGGGTAACAAATTTATGTGTGGTGGTAGCGGTAGCTGAAAGTGTTTGCAGAAAATTTAGCGCAGTACGCTCAGCGGTTAGCATAGCACGTGAGTTACCAGCTATTTTAACTAATTGTGTCCCCGCAGTAATATGTTGACCTTCTTCGACGAACCATTCAAATTGACAGTTTTCATCACATAATAAGAAAGAATGTTCAACCCAATGCAGGCCACAGACAATCATTTCTTGATTGGTCGTGATTATTGCACTTGATAATTTATCTTCAGGGATAAGCGATGCTGTCCAGTCAGTAGCACCTCTCAAATCTTCTTGTAATGAGCGGGAAACGTCCGCTGCAATTTGCACCTTACTTGGGTGATAATTAATTACAGTCATCAGAATTATTTCATAAAATCAGGGATAGCTGGCATATTTGGCGAAACTGTTAGTACCTCATAACCATCAGGAGTAACTAAAATAGTATGTTCAAACTGTGCTGAAAGACTACGATCTTTGGTTAATGCAGTCCAACCATTACTCGAAAACCTTACAGCTCGTTTTCCTTGATTGATCATTGGTTCAATCGTGAAAATCATACCTGCTTGTAATTGCGGACCTGTTTTAGCTTTACCATAATGAAGTACTTGAGGATCTTCGTGAAATCCTTCACCAATGCCGTGTCCACAAAACTCTTGAACTACACTGTATGCATTTTTTTCTGCATGAGTTTGGATAGCATGCCCGATATCACCAAGAAAATTACCGGGTTTAACTTGCTTAATTCCAAGCCACATACATTCATATGTAATTTGTACCAAACGTTTTGCCTGTGGTGTGACTTTATCGCCAACTAGGTATGTACGTGAGGTATCACCATGAACACCATTTTTGTAAACTGTAATATCTAGATTGACAATATCACCATTTTTTAATGGCTTATCATTCGGGATTCCGTGGCAGATCTCTGCATTCACTGAAGTGCAAATTGAATTAGGATAAGCTGGTCCTTTTGGATTAGGTTGATAGTTTAACGGTGATGGATATGCATTTTGTACATTAACAATGTAATCATGACAGAGTTTATCCAGCTCAAGTGTAGTTATACCAGGTTTTACATAAGGTTCGATATAATCAAGAACCTCTGCTGCTAGTTTACAAGAGATGCGCATTAAATCAATTTGAGCTTGAGTTTTTATAATAATTGACATATTTTTCCTAATAATCTATATTCATAGCAAGTTTAATTTGTTTTAAATTATCACTGGCAATATCACGCGCACGTAAACATCCATCGGTAATAATTCGTTTTACCAAATTTGGTTCATCTAAGTATGGAGCTGCATTTTCTATTAATTCAGATTGTTGCAAGTTAATTGCATCAATTAATGGTGCTTTGCAATCCAAACAACCAATTCCTGCAGAAAGGCAACCCAGCTCGACCCACGATTTGACATCTTCACTGCTATATATTTGGTGAAGTGTCCATACTGGGCAAGATTCAGGGTTTCCGCGGTCAGTTTTACGAATGCGCGCAGGATCAGTCGTCATGGAGCGAATTTTATTAGCCACAAGTTCAGGTGTGTCACGTAAATTAATCGTGTTATTTGCCCGATAGTTCATTTGTTGTCCGTCTAATCCCAGTATTTTAACTGCTGGACTTGGCATTAATTGTGGCTCATTCAAAAATACTTTGCCTTTGTTTTCCAAAAATGCAAATAATCTTTCCCGATCTCCATGTGATAGGTTTAATGCATCGTGTAGCATAAAGCGAGCGCGTTCCAATGCCTCATCATCACCTTCTTGCTGATACTTTAAGAGTAGGCTTTCGTACAATTCAGCTTTCTTATGCCCAAGTTTTTTGATTGACTCTTGAGCCTTATGCTCAAAACCGTCTTCACGTCCAAATAGATGGTTAAACCGACGTGCAATTTCGCGAGCTAATTCTAAGTTGGCAATTTGTTCCTCTTGTGCGAGTACATGACGAACGTTATACATTAAGATGTCAGCACTTTGAGTCAGCGAAGCACCCAAAAAGCCATAAGTATTTAAATCAGTATGCTCTAATTCATCTATTAATTCTTTATAACTAGGTACGCGCTCTAGCCAACTCAATGGTGTAATTGCACCCAATAGAGTCGTTAACTCATACTGTTCCGGAATTTTTGATTGAATAAAAATTGTTGCTTGAGATGGATCTATTCCTGCAGCAAGCCAGTTAATAACCATTTCATTAACGTAGCTAGAAATTTTTTCAGTATCATTAAAATTTTGGACTAAACTATGTACATCAGCGACCATAAAGAGACAGTCATATTCATATTGAATTTTTTTCCAATGCTGTAAAGCACCAAAATAATGGCCTAGATGAAGTGGACTATTGGGGCGCATTGCTGCGAGTAAATTTTTGGAGTGTATGTTCATTTTAGCTTAACGCAATAGAGTAAATATGCCACCAACCAGTAAACTATAAAGTGGCTGCATAATATAGTTTAACCCACCAAGTAGTAATAAAGCAATTAAAATCCACATCCCATAGCGCTCAGTTTGCGCATATTGCTGTGCTTGTTTTACAGGGAGCAATGAAAATAATATTCGCCCACCATCCAAAGGGAGGATCGGTAGTAAATTTAAGATTAATAGGCTGACGTTGATGCTAATTCCTGCCTGTGCCATTAGGCTCAATGGGACTCCAAAGTAATTATCTAGATATAAAGTTCCTTTGAGTAATAACCCCCAAATCAGAGCCATTGCTAAATTAGATAAGGGACCCGCCAATGCGATCCAGAGTAAGTCTTTTTTAGGGCTTTTTAGTTTTGAAAAATTTATTGGTACAGGTTTAGCCCAGCCAAAAATAAATCCTGCTCCGCCTGACATGGCTCCCAAAACTATACTAATCAAAGGAAATACTACTGTACCAAATGGGTCAATATGATGCATTGGGTTTAATGATAACCGCCCAAGTAGTTTCGCGGTATTATCTCCATATTTGTGCGCAACGAATGCATGCGCTGCTTCATGAAGGGTAATGGCAAAAATTAGCGGTATGATATATACCGCTACAGTTTGAACTATGGATAAGTTATTCATGAATAAGTGACACCTTGGTTAAAACTAACTGTGTCATAAAAAGAATAATTCAAAATCAAAACTCAACTTTCTTAACGTATTTGCTTAAAATATTACGGAACTGGTCTTGAATTCGCTTTAAGGCACTATTGGTTTCTGCTTCAAAACGTAATACCAACACTGGGGTTGTATTAGATGCACGTACTAGACCAAATCCATCGATATATTCAACGCGCAATCCATCGATGGTAATAATTTCTTTGCTACCTTCAAATTTCGCACTTTTTTGTAATTTCTCAATTATGCGATGTTGTTCACCTTCGCTATCAACTTCGATATTAATTTCTGGCGTTGAAACCGCATTTGGTAGAGCATTTAACAGCTCAGACGGATTATCAACCTGTGCTAAAATTTCCAATAATCTAGCACCTGCATATACTCCATCATCACTGCCATACCACCTATCATTAAAGAAGATATGTCCCGACATTTCACCAGCAAGTAATGCACCAGTTTCTTTGATTTTAGCTTTTATATATGAATGTCCAGTGCGACACATAATAGCTTCACCATTTTGCTCTTTGATCCATTTACCAAGTAATCTAGAAGATTTTACATCATAAATTATTTTAGCCCGTGGGTTTTTACTTAAGATGTCAGCGGCGTAAAGCATCATTTGTCGATCAGGGTAAATGATATTGCCTTCTTTGGTAACAACACCTAAACGATCACCGTCGCCATCAAATGCAAGACCGATTTCAGCATCGGTAGTTTGCAATGCCTCAACCAAATCCTTTAGGTTTTCTGGCTTGGAAGGATCTGGGTGGTGATTAGGGAAATTTCCATTTACTTCACAAAATAATCCTAAAACTTTACACCCCATTCTGCGATAAAGTAATGGAGCAATTTTTCCTGCAACGCCGTTTCCTGCATCAACTACTATCGAAAGTCTGCGCTCTAACTTTATATCACCCACGATTTTATTTAGATAAGCTTCACGAATGTCTTCGCGGTAATGTATTCCAT
>SSGY01000023.1 GCA_008017145.1 Neisseriales bacterium | reverse complement strand
TCATCAATTTTAGCCCAGTTAAATTTATCTGCTAATTGGACTAAGCTATGCTTCATATCCAATAAATGGATTAACTGAATCTTCAATAATTCTGGTTGAAATTTATCTTCTATTTTACGTGGTTTCATGCTTTTTTGCTCGCTGATATTGCAAGGTTTAAAGCATTATTTTACCATTTCTTGCAATATTTAGCTTATGAAAATAGCATATTATTAAATTAAATCAGATTGATATATGATTTTTAGCATCAACTAAATAGAGTATTTATTGAAATAAGTTACCATATACCATTTCATTGATCACACAGCTAGCTTCTTCTGCCACAAGACTTGCTAAAATACCATTGTAGCCGCGCTTTTGAATCACCAAGCGATCAGCAGCTAAGCCATGGACAAAAACACCTAAGCGAGTAGCATCCAACATTTCCATACCTTGTGCAAGAAACGCAGCAATCAAGCCAGTTAACGTGTCGCCCTGCCCGGCATTAGCCAAACCAGGATTTCCTGTTGTATTTACAAAGATTTGATTATTGGACTGAATTAGACTACCAGCACCTTTCAAAATTGTTACCGCATTGAGCTTAGTTGAAATATCGGTAACCGACATAAAACGGTCTTCTTGAACCTCGTTAACCGTAACCCCAAGAATTCGTGCAGCTTCCCCAGGGTGTGGCGTAATGATTTTATAGCGCACTTCACGGAATTTTAATTTTAATTCAAGACTATTTGCTATTAAATTTAGCGCATCGGCATCAACCAATAATTTACTATCCTCAATACCATCCAATAGTTTATCAAGAATTTTAACTGCTTTGTCATCCTGTCCAAGTCCAGGACCAATTGCAATTGCATCAAAGGCCTGTAGGTTGCGAACAATTTCTTTGGGCGACTGGCTCATCAATTCAGGCATTGAGAAATCTAATTTAAAATCATTATCCAAAGCACCAAGCACAACCTTACCCGCACCAGCTAACAATGCTGCCCTACCCGCCAAGAATAACGCACCATGCATCCCTTTATTACCACCAATGATTGCAACCGTACCATAGCTACCTTTGTTAGTATTGAACTTCATGCGCAAAAGAGGGCTATAGTTAATATCATCCAAAACATTAAAACTGGTTGGATATAATGCATCAGGTAATTTATATTCAGAAGCGTCAACTAATTCTACCACTTGGACTTCACCGCTGCAATCTAATCCATCCCCAGTATGCAGCCCTGGTTTGTCACTGATAAAGGTCAAAGTACAATCCGCATGAATAGCTTCACCAAATACTTTACCGCTAAACGGGTTCAAACCACTTGGTGCATCTAAACTCAACACGAAAGAAGACTGCTGATTAATTTTTTGAATAATTTTAGCCGTCTCTACATCCAACTCGTGCGTAAGACCAATTCCATAAATTGCATCAATAATTAACTGATATTTAGATAAATCACTGGGCATCTTAGCTAGAGGTTTTTTAAGTGCAACACAACGTTCATACCACTGTTGATTAACTGCAGTATTATCTTTAAATAAGCGAACTAAATCTACTTTATAACCAGCTTCAATCAGGTTAATCGCAGCGGCCATTCCATCACTGCCGTTATTTCCACGACCTGCAATAATTAAAATGCGATCTTTTTTGCTAAACTGCGAACTCACTAATTTGGCAATAGACAAACCAGCACGCTCAATTAAATTAATTCCCAAATTAGCTGCTTCCTGCTCAATAGTACGTAACTGCAGCAGATTAAGAAAGCCATTCATTTATAAGTACCTCTAAAATTAAAAAGGCGCATAATAGCGCCTTCTGGATTTATTTAAAAATTTCTTGTAATTCACCAGACTCATACATTTCTGCCATAATATCCGAACCACCGATAAACTCACCTTTTACATAGAGCTGTGGAATCGTAGGCCAATTGGAATACTCTTTAATCGCCTGACGAACACTCTCATCTTCAAGTACATTCACTGTAATAAAATCCTTTACGCCACAAAGCGACAAAATTTTCAGCGCACGCCCTGAAAATCCGCACATTGGAAATTTGGCATTACCCTTCATGAATAAGACAACATTATTTTCACTAACTAGTTTTTTAATTTGTTCTACTGTATGTTCCATGTTACTCCCAATAACCATAAATTTTAATAAAGTATTATAACAAATCTACCAGCGTTTTGTTAAAGAATTATTAATACCTAACTGATCTAAAATACGGCTTACAATGAAATTAATTACATCATCAAGCGTTTTAGGATGATTATAAAACGCAGGTATCGGCGCAACTATTGCCACGCCTAAACGTGATAATCTAAGCATATTTTCCAAATGGATTGTCGAAAATGGAGTTTCCCGTGGAACAATGATTAGATTTTTGCGTTCTTTAAGAATCACATCGGCGCTTCTGCTAATTAAGTCATCGCCAATACCACTTGCAATCTTACCTAAAGTTGCCATAGAACAAGGACACACTACCATTGCATCATCGACACTTGAACCAGATGCCATTGGCGCAAACCAATCAGCAATTGCATATAACCTAAGATTACCTGAATTAGTTAAATTTAGTGTCTCTATTAATTTCAAGCGTGATTGCTCAATATTTGCGCTAAGTGTCAAATCAAGTTCTTGCTTGAGTGTAAGCATGCCAGCCTTACTAATAACCACATTAACTAAACACGCTCTAGTTAATAGCTCAGACAATAATTTAAGCGCATACGGCATACCACTGGCACCTGTAATTGCCAGTGTTACTTTCAGTGTCATTATTTATTAAAATCCTTTAATTTTTTGACTACATGTTGTTTATTAAGGCGCACATAATCAGGTAAGCCATTTTTATATGGAGGATAGTCTTCACCTTCAATTAATGGCAAAATATACTCACGACAAGGTGTTGCAATATGAAAACCATCTTCGCTAATAAAATCACGCGGCATAAATTTTTCTTTATTCGCGACTTTTTTCAACGCAACTTGTTCAATACTCCATTGGTATGGCGTAGTTGAGATTCGCTTAATATATGGCATTACAGCATTTGCTCCAGCAAGAGCCATTTCAACACCTTTAAACCCTAACTGATAAGCTTGTTCAACATCAACCGCGGAAGCAATATGACGAGCTGCGCGCTGTAAATAATCCGCAACCGCCCAGTGATATTTGTAGCCCAAGCGTTTTTTAATAATCCCTGCAATTACTGGAGCAACACCGCCCAATTGGTGATGTCCAAAATCATCCACCGTATGTTGCGAAGCACTTAATTCCATTCCATAACGATCTTTAAGCCCCTCGGAAACAGCGATAACACAGTAGCCATAGTTTTCTACCGAATGCTTGACTTTTTGGATAAACCCATCTTCGTCAAAAGTTATTTCTGGAAATAAGATAATATGTGGTGGTTGCTCTTCTGACTCACTAGCTACCCCACAAGCTGCTGCGATCCATCCCGCATTACGCCCCATGACTTCTAAGATAAAAACCTTGGTTGAGGTTTTATGCATTGATTCAAGATCAAAACCAGCTTCACGAATTGAAGTTGCAACATATTTAGCAACTGAACCAAATCCTGGGCAATTGTCAGTTACAACCAAATCATTATCAATAGTTTTAGGCACATGAATGGCGTGGATTGGATAACCCAATTCTTCTGCAATCTGAGAAACCTTTAAACAGGTATCTGCGGAATCATTCCCGCCATTATAAAAGAAATAACCAATATCATAAGCCGCAAAAACTTCAATCAAACGTTCATATTCTCGACGATTTTGTTCTAACGACTTTAGTTTATAACGACACGAACCAAACGCACCTCCCGGAGTATGGCGTAGTGCATCAATCGCAGCTTGAGGCTCTAAAGTAGTATCAATTAACTCCTCATTTAGCACACCCAAAATACCATTTGCACCAGCATACAGCGTACCTATTTGATCAGAGTATTGACGACAAGCATTAATCACTCCAGCCGCTGAAGCATTGATAACAGCGGTTACTCCGCCTGATTGTGCATAAATCGCATTTTTTTTAATTTTCATTTGGTTAATCCCATCCAAAATGTTAACGCTATTATACCAGAATGACTTTAGTGCAGACATTGCAAATTATCAGATAAAAACAATTTAGATCATGTTACTTTAGAGGTAAGTTAAGAGAGGAAAGATATTATTATTGTGGTATAATTAAGTTCATAAAAGCGTAAAATACGCCAGCTAAAAAAAGGTAACACTATGAAAATATTCAAAATTATAATTCAAGTTGCGGTTTTTATCCTCTTATTAGTTCTTGCCATTAATAATATGCAGACTGTTGAATTTAATTTTTTCAGTGTCTATGTATTGAAATTGCCACTAATTATCACATTAGCAATTTTTGCGGTTGGGGGGTTGCTAATCGGCTTACTTTATGGATTTGTTAATAATCTAGCTTTAAAGTCACAAATTAGTAAGTTAAAAAAGCAGATAGACAAGACTGAAGAGAAAGTATCTAAAGTCGATCAAATTATTTAATTCCTAGGAGTGTAGATTTGGATATCTTAGTTATTTGGTTACTAATAACCCCACTTTTCTTTGCATTTGGCTGGATTGCTGGACGTATTGATATGAAAGTAGTTCTCAAACAAGCAAAACGCTTACCTCAGAGAATCTTTGACAGCGTTGATGCACTAGTTGACAATAAAACAGGAATCGCCAGCGACGAACTTAAGCAAGTAATAGAGCAAGAACCACAATTAGTTGAATTGCAGTTTAGCCTTGGACGCTTATATCGTAAGCGTGGAGAAAATGATCTGGCAATTAAACTACATACTAAGCTCCTAACCTCACAATATGTTTTTTCAAATGAAACCAGAGATAAGATTCGCTTAGAATTAGCACAGGACTTTCAAAAAGCTGGACTGATTGATCGCTCAGAGTCAACACTTTTAAAACTACTCAATAGCGAAATGTACGGTCATCAAGCGCTTGAAATGCTCTTACTGATTTACCAACAAGACAAAAACTGGATTGAAGCTATCGATACAGCTAAAAAGCTTGCAAGCTCAGATTTTAGTTTCCATACTGAGGTTGCCCAGTTTAATTGTGAATTAGCACAGGAAGCAATAATTAAGTCTTCTTATGATAAAGCAAAAGAGTTTGTAGCAACTGCATTGGATACTAATCGTAAATGTGTTCGTGCTAATATATTGCTTGGTGAAGTTTATTATAACCAAGAAGATTATACTACCGCAATTCAGACCTGGCAACAAATCGAAAAGCAAAACTATCAATATTTACCACTAGTTTTGGATAAAATGTTTGATGCTTATCTACGCATTGATAAAGTTAAAGAAGGTCTGACACTAATTAAAGGGTATGCAACGTTATTTCCACAGCTGAATCTTCATGATGTTGCATATCAAAAGCTCGCTAACTACGATACACCTGAAGCAACCATTGAGTATTTACGCAGCTCACTTATTCACCGCCCGAGTGCCAAAGTTGCAGCATTAATTATTGATGCTAGAGCACACATACTTGAAGCACAGGAAAGTAAAAGTGATGCAGAACGAATTAAAAATCTACTATTAAAATACAACGATAAGCTATCTTACTATCATTGTGGATGTTGTAGTTTTAAATCCAAAACATTCTTCTGGCAGTGCCCTGCTTGTTATTCATGGGAAAGTATTAGTCCCAATAATAATGAAGGCTAACCATATAATATTTCATCAAAATATTATATATACTCATAGTATTTGACTCTCTAGAGCGAGGGATTGATAAAAAAGACGACGTGGTGTAGTTAGAGCTACACAAGGAGTCTTTTTTGAAATCTGACAAAGCCCAAGTTTCAAAGACGAAGAGTATAACCACTTAATTAAATGGGAGTGTCATAAGTGCACGTATACAAAATCATTCAAAAGTTATTTGCTAGTATCGTTCTACTATTGATCATTTGTGGGTTAAGTGCATGTAACTCAACTGGAAGTTCATCATCTTCAAGTACTACCAATTATATGATTAGTGGCGCCTCATATCAAATCAATAAGCTGCAAAATAATCAACAAACAAATTTACAAGTACCATTATCGAATTATACGACTTCTGCATTTAATGGCAGTATCTTTGTTGCAGTTGGTTATTCAGGGGTAATTTTAAACTCTGTGGATGGCAACACGTGGAACGCGGTAACTAGTAATAATCCAGATGTTAGTTTCCATAATGTAGCATATGGCAATGGCAAATTTGTCGTAGTTGGTACTGCTGGTGGCATAATGATCTCCAATGATGGGAGCAACTGGGCTAAAGTAACCAGTGGTACAACTATTGACTTCATCGGACTTAATTTTGTAAATGGACAATTTATTGCACTTGGTTCAGCTGGTTTAATTATGACATCAACTGATGGAGTAACTTGGACACAACAAACCAGTGGAAGTGACAAGGGTTTATATGCCGTTGCTTATGGGGCTGGCAAATACGTGCTAGTCGGTGATGCTGGAACATTATTAATTTCTACGGATGCTATACATTGGACTGCAGGTGATATAGGAACACAAAGTAATTTACGCGGCATTACTTATGGACAAAATCAATTTGTCATGGTTGCTGCCAGTGGGATAATCAAAACCTCCCCTGATGGAGTAAACTGGACATCGCAAACTAGCGGCGTATCATCCAATATCATTAGTGTAATTTATGCAGGTAATCAATTTGTTGCAGCAGGTGTTTCTGGTGTAATTCTAACCTCGCCTGATGCTGTAACTTGGACACAACGTGTAAGTGGCAATACCTTCTATTTGCTAGGAGTTAGCTACGGTAATGGTAAATATGTGGTAACTGGTTACTCTGGTACCATTCTCACTTCCAGTGATGGTGTTACTTGGAGCTCGCAAACTAGCAGCGTAAGTAATAAATTAGATAATGTAGCGTATGGCAATGGTACTTACGTTGTAATCGGTGCGGGTGGCATTTTGTTAACATCGCCCGACGGAGTTACTTGGGCAACGCAAAATAGCGGAATTAGCACTAATTTACGCGGCATTAAATATGCAGCAGGAAAATTCGTTGCAGTTGGAGCCGATGGAGTTATCCTCACTTCTCCTGATGCTATAACTTGGAGTCCGCAAACTAGTGGCGTTAGCAGCGGATTTGGCAGCGTAACCTATGGTAATGGGCTATTTGTCGCAGCAGGTACTGGCGGCACAATTGTAACCTCACCAGATGCAATTACGTGGACAACTCGTGATAGTGGCATATCAAATTCATTGTATAGCGCAACTTATAATGGAAGTGTATTCGTCGTAGTTGGAGAAGCTGGAAAAATAACTACCTCTTCTGATGGCATAAACTGGACTCCACGCACAAGTGGAACTAACAACAACTTACGTGGCGTTAATAACGATGGCAGTAACACAATCGTTGCAGTTGGCAATTCTGGTACCGTTGTGAAATCAATTGACAATGGAGCAAACTGGACATTGGTAACTAGCGGCATTACAGAAACATTATTAAATTTAAGCTATGGTAATGGAACATTTGCAGCATCAGGTAACAATGGAACCGTTGCTACCTCAGCAAATGGAAGCACGTGGTCGCTACAAGCAAGCAATACGACAAATAATCTATCCGGAATCACTTATGGTAATGGTTTATTTGTAGCAGTTGGCGATGTTGGTACAATTTTAACCTCTCCAGATTCACAAACTTGGAGCGTTCAAACTAGTGGAACAGCAAAAAATCTTTATGCAATCAGCTCTGGTAATGGAGTAATCGTAACTGCTGGCGATGCAGGAAACATCCTAGTTAGTTCCAATGCTAACTCTTGGGAAAGTGTCACTAGCGGTAGTGCCAGTAATCTTTTGGGTCTTACTTTTGCTAGTGGCAAATTCATTGCGGTTGGTGATTTAGGAGCAATATTATCTTCTTCCAATGGACGCAACTGGACTAGCATAACAAGCGGAACAAGTCAAAACTTATCTGGCGTCACTTATGGCAATGGATTATTTGTTAGTGTTGGAAAAAGTGGTACGCTATTAGTATCAGCTGATGGTAGTTTATGGAGTGTTGTTAGTAGTGGCTCAACAAATAACTTATCTGCTGTAATTTATGGTAATGGAGCTTATGTGGCAGTTGGCTCAGGTGGCACAATTTTAACCTCAGCAACAGGTAATAGTTGGCAGACCCAAAGTAGTGGATCTAGCACCAAACTGAACAGTATCGCATATGGCAATAGTCAATTTGTTGCAATTGGGGATTCTGGTACAGTCTTAACCTCATCCAACGGCATAAACTGGAGTGCGCAAAATAGTGGCACACATTCAAATTTGCTAAATATAACCTTTTCAAATGGAACTTTTACCGCAGTTGGAGAAAATGGAACAATTCTTACTTCAACAGATGGTGCTTCATGGACTCAACTGCCAGCAATGAATGCGATAACGTTATACTCAATTACAGCTTATTAACAGTGTAGGAATATGATTAAATTTGAATCATATTCCTAAACAAAAGGATTCATTAGAGAGTTTACTTAATATGATCAGCCATAAAAACCTACTTTTGCTTAGCTTTATTGGTATAAGTATTTTAGCATGCTCAACTACTACGCAAAGTATAAACACGAATAACTATATCAATAATGCCAACTTATTACTAAAACAGTCTCAAGCAAATGCAGCACTCGAGTCTGCTAATATGGCAATTAAACAAGACCCACATAACGGATATGGATGGTTAGTCCAAGCAAAATCCTATCAACAATTGCAAGATTATAAAGCGGCAGAAACAAGCTATTTACGTGCGATTGATATAGATGATGATAATGTTGAGTTTCGGCTGGCTTACGCTAATTTCTTTTGTGCCACTCAAAAATATCCGCAGGCAGATTTGAACTACCAACAAGCAGCCAAGCTTGCAGCAAATAATGAGTCAGAATTAAACTCAGTTTATATTAGTCATGGCGATTGCTATACCAGCCAAAATAACCTTGAATCAGCAATTGATAGTTATTCACAAGTACTCAGCAAACCCAATCCACCATTAGCTGCTTACTTAGGAATTACCTACGCCTATATTTTGCAAAATAACTATCCTCGGGCAAGCTATTTTATTAGCTCGTATGATGGAGCCGTTACGCCAGAGCTATTGCAAATGAAAATAACTGCGCTCAGTGGTTTAAAAGGTGCTAATTTAAGCGCTAAAAATAAAAAGATTTTAGCTAATCGAATCAAACAACTAAAACAACAACTAGCTGCATTTGATCAGCCCTCAGCAACATCACAATCAACTGAAGATAGCCAAATTATAGCAATAAAGCCAACGGTCTCAACTAAAATTAACAATGATAAAATAAAATCATCTAGCAGCACAAACAAAATTGTGTCAACGAATACAACTCTAGCTAACGCTGCACCTAAAGCAGTAACTACCAAGTCTTATAAAGCGCAATCAAAAGCGAATACTCCGATTAAAACAAAATCAATCCAAGCGCACTCAAGCTTTAAATCCAGAATCAAAGCCTCACCCCATGGTAAACATTATATTGTGATTGAAGCTGGCGATACGTTGTATAATATCGCAGAAAAAAGTCATCTGTCAAGCACAAAATTAATAAAACTCAATCACTTAAAAACAGACTATGTTCCATTGGGTACTAAATTTTTTCTTGATTGATAATTCAACCAGCATTTTTAGGTCCTAATGAAAAAACTTTATTTATTTGCAGTATTCTTAGTTATTTACGAATTTACCACCTACTCTGCTAATGATATGATTATGCCGGGGATGATCGCGGTAGTCAATCAGTTTAATGCGCCATTGAGCTATGTTGCCGCGTCACTCAGTTTTTATATGCTGGGTGAGTGCGCAATCCAACTTTGGCTTGGACCTCTCGCGGAGCGTTATGGTAAACGAAGAATGATTTTAATTGGTAATTTCTCGTTCTTAATTTTTACTATCCTTATTGCATGCAGTATGAGTATTAATCAGTTTATGTTTGGTCGCTGGTTACAAGGTAGCGGAATGGCATTTATTGCTATGGGCTATGCAGTTATTCATGAAAAATTTGACGACAAGGGTGCAGTTAGAATCATTTCCATTATGGGGAACGTAAGTATTCTAGCACCGTTAATTGGTCCTCTAATTGGTGGTGTAATTGTCAGCTACAGTAGTTGGCGCTATATTTTTATCCTAACTTGTATTTTAGGTTTTATCAGCTTGTGTGGTTTGTATAAAAACACACCTGAGAGTACAACGCGAGTTGAAAAACTTGAGCTTAAACCAGTATTACGCCATTATTGGGAAATTGCGACCAGCTCTAATTATATGTTAGGTGTGGCATGCACAATTGCTGCAGCAATGCCATTATTAATCTGGCTCGGACTAGCACCTAATTTAATTCTGCATAATCTTCACTTGGACTATACTCATTACATCATTTATCAGATTATTACTATTGGCGGTCTGTCGATTTCAAGTATTGCAATGCAGTTTCTGGCTGGACGCTGGCAATTTCATCAGTTAATCTTACGTGGTTGTTATATCTCCTTAGCTGGAGTAATCTTTAGCTTTGTTTTTAATTTTTCAATTAATTTGCTGTCTGTTGGACTGTTTTTCTATAGTCTAGGTTTAGGCTTAAGCAATGGTAGTATAATTCGGATTATTATAAGTAATAAAAATGTCTCACAAAGTATGGCAGCATCGCTAATGACATTCAGCCAAACCTTACTCTTTGCTATCGGAATTCAGCTCAGCGACTATATAACAGGTAAATTTAATTACTCCGCATTTAGTTTCGCTACTTGCTGCCTAATTGCTGGAATTTGCTCGTTGGTTCTCACCAGAAAATTCGCTTTGCGTAATGTTGAGCGGCAATGGAATTAAGTTATGAAAAATAATAAATCAAATACAAAAGAGCGCTTATTAAACCATGCTGCAGAGATATTCGCTTTAAAAGGCTACCATCAGGCAACGACTCGTGAAATTTGCAAAGCAAGTGAAATAAACATCACCGCTATTCATTATTATTTTAATGATAAAGCTGGATTATATCGTGCAGTAATTGCTGAAGCATTTGATGAACTACCAAAGCCAGAAATTAATACTCCAGAGCTGTTAAATTGTAATTCCATTCATGACGCGATGATGAAATTTTATACAGTCTTACTAAGACCATTTCTGGCTAATTTTGAAAGCAAAAATCTACCATTTAGTAGATTTAATTTTACTCATAATATTATTACACGTGAACAATTTGAACCAACTGGTCTAATCGATGATCTTATGGTTATACCGGCTAATGCTATTCACGCCCCACTTAATGTCTTACTGTGTAAATACTTGAATCTTCAAGCTATAACCGATGATATTCACCGCTTGTCTTTTGCCATAACTGGAATTGGATTTTCTTTGATTCACCCGAGACATATTGTCAATCATATGGCACCAAATTTGCTAAGCGAACCTGAATGGCAAAAGAATATGATTACACGGTTGGCTGATTACGCAGTCTCAATTATTACCTCAGAAGCAGCTAAACTCAATAAATAAAATTATTTCTTCAAGTTTAAATACCTCCATAAAATATAAACACCACAGTCGATTATAAATTGCAAATTTATCGTCAATAAATTTGCAATTTATTTTAAGCAATAATTTAAATTCATTTATGATAGAATCCATTATTCTAGCAATCGCTAGATTTATTTTTTAATTTATCTAATTTAACTACAAAAATATAAGCTTAGGTGTCCAAAACATGCAGTCTAACAAGCAAAAATATAGTACCAAAACATATAAAATAGAACTTACGCATTGACAGGTATTTATAATTGTGCATATGTTATGCCTGTAACGTCATTGTGTTTAATAAACTCAGCAATAATATTGTTAAATAATTGTCGCTGTACCTGATACCAATTAGTAATTATTTGTTTGGTTTTCATTATCTCTAATTTGCAAAAGGCTTTGAGTGCACAATAAACATGCGTTCTAATAGCATGGCTTTTGCGAACTTGGAATCTTTCAATATTACAAACCTGTTTAAGTGCTCGAT
>SSGY01000028.1 GCA_008017145.1 Neisseriales bacterium | reverse complement strand
CTCATCGGTATTCTGTATAGTTTTGTCGATTGGGTGTGTGTGAGTTGTGAATAACATCTTCCATTCTTCTAATTAGTGTAATTAACTGTTATAGCTTTTTAAATATTAGTTGCACACACTAGATATGAATAGGTACTATAACTAATTGTGAATAGTTTGTGCATTGATTTATATAGTACCACTCCGGATTAGAAGTATGAAAGTTGTTATTGTTCCTTAGTTTAATGATGCACAAAGTTTATTGTCCTATTTTAATGATTTTTTTCGGATTTAGTCTGAGCGAATTAGAATGACAGTAATAAAGTTGATTTTCTATTGCTTGTGCTGCTGCAATTATTTTAATTGCATTGGAGATAATTTTGATAAAAAATGTTTTCATGATTTCTTCCTTTTAACATGTTGATCAATTTTAATTTATAGAAATTTATTGATCTATAGCAGTATTATAAAATTGGCAGACTATAGCGAGCAATCACCAAAATTGTTGCTTGACAAATATTTGAGTTTATGTTAATTTGCTAATTAGATTTTGGATGTATAACAAAGTGTTTTGCATCTGCAGAAACTCAATAAGAGCAATCGGTATATATTATTAGCTTGTGTAGTGTATTTCTAAAAAATTGTTAATATTTATTCTTTAAAAATAGTCATGTATTCGTAGGTAATGTAATGGACATATTAAGTTTTATTGGTTTATTTTTCTTATTGCTTATTGCAAGTCTGTTTTCGTTTTTAGAAACAGCAAGTGTTGCTATTTCAGAACATAAATTGATTTCGCTGGCTGATGAGGAAATATGGGCGAGTTATGCGTTAAAATTAAAACAACAGCTAGAGCGTGTACTAATATTTAGTTTATTTGGGAATAGCTTTTTTAATGCTTTAGTAACGACTTTATCAACGATGTTGGTTTTAAAGATTTTTGGTGCCGGTCACGAGCTGGTTTTGTCTCTATCAACATTGCTTGTTACATTGATGATTATTATTTTTTCAGAGGCTGCACCCAAAATTATTGCTTCTAAAGCACCTGTTACTGTTTTACGCACTGTTGCAGTTCCTTTGTATTTTTTATTTGTTGTTACTCAACCACTTATCTGGTTTATTGATAAAATTGTTTATTTTATTACTCGGGCACTTGGTGTCGGTCATGCTGATGGAACTTCGCTTGATGAGTTAAAAGCAATTATTGCTGATAAGCGTTCACCGTTTGCTGATGATCATCGTTCAATATTATTGAATTCAATTGAGCTAGAGCAATTAGCCATTAAAGAGGTTGTGATTCCTCTACGTAATGCTGAAATTGTTAATTTAAGCGATGATTTTCAAAGTATTCGTGACCAACTGCAGCATCCTCATCATACGCGAATACTGGTTTGTGAAGGAAGTTTGGACCAAATTATAGGGTTTATTCATGCGAAAGATATTTTGTCTCTTGGTTTGGAAGAGTACAATTTAAATGATTTGCGTGGGCTGATTCGTAAAATTAATTTTATTCCAGACTTTATTCCAATTATCAAGCAATTAACCGAAGCTCAGAAGCAGCGTGAGCGCATTTTTGTAGTAGTCAATGAATATGGTGATACTTTGGGAATTGCTTGTCTTGAAGACATGCTTGAAATTGTCTTTGGCGATTTTACGACGGACGCTCCACACCGAAGCTACTTGATGATTGAAGAATCAGCCGGGCAGTATATTGTTGATGGAGCTACTCTTGTGCGTGAATTTAATGAGGCATATAATTTGGATTTGCCTGCAAGTTACGATGCTATGAGTATTAATGGACTGATTATGAAACATTTGGGTGTTATTCCCAGCCCGAATTTCTGTTTTAGGATAAATAATTTATGCTTTGAAGTCCTAAATGTCGGTAAATATTGGGCGGAAAGAGTTCGTATTTCACGTATCCTAGAATAATTAAACCAGTACATTTGAGCATACATGATAAAATATTAGGTTAAATAGTAATAATTTTACAAAGCTAAAAACATGGCATTGAATAGTGGTATATTTACAATTTTGGCACAAGCTGGGTTATTACAACCAGATGATATAAAAAAGGCTACAGATACAGCTGCTCATGAGCGAGTTTCAATAATTAATGCAATATCTAAGGTGAAGCCTGAGATAACAGTCCATAAAATTATGAATATTCTTGCATCATTTTATGGTATCCCTGTTCTAGATATTGATGCCTTTAATTTAGACTTTATGCCTGTCGGTTTGATTGGTATGGATGTAATTATCAATAACAGAATTGTACCACTAGTTAAACGAGGTAAGCTTTTGAAGCTTGCAGTTGTAGACCCAACTAATAAAGAATTATTTGATTCAATTAGTTTTAAAACCGGTCTGAAAATTGATTTGATTTTAGTTGAAGAATCACAGCTGGAGCGCGTGATTAACCAAAACAGCAGTAATTATTTCAAAACTATTGACTTGGATGAATCCGCTCTGGAAGGGATTGAATTTGCTACTGAAGATGATGGCGGTAGCACGGACATGGTTAACTCTGGTGATGATGATCAGCCAATTGTAAAGTTTGTCCATAAAATGATTTTTGATGCAGTGCAAATGGGAGCTTCTGATGTCCATTTCGAACCATATGAAAAAAACTATCGGGTACGTTATCGGATAGATGGTGTTTTAAGTGAGATAGCTACTCCTCCAATGGCTCTGAAGGATAAGATTGCAGCGCGGATTAAGGTGGTATCAAAGTTAGATATTTCTGAGCGTAGAGTGCCGCAGGATGGACGTTTACGCCTTGCTGTGTCTCAGAATCAAATTATCGACTTTCGGGTTAGTACCTTGCCTACATCCTTTGGTGAAAAAATAGTTTTACGGATTTTAGATCGTAAAGCGGCAAGTCTAGGAATTGAGGCTCTGGGGTTTGATCCAGACCAGAAGAGGATTATTGTAGATGCGGTATCACGTCCGTATGGCATGGTTTTGGTAACAGGTCCTACGGGATCTGGTAAAACAGTTTCTCTTTATACGTGTTTAAATATGCTAAATGATAGCAGTCGCAATATCTCCACCGCAGAAGATCCAATTGAGATTCCTCTTAGTGGGATCAATCAAGTGGCGATTAATGAAAAAACTGGCTTGACATTTGGGGTCGCGCTCAGGGCTTTTTTACGGCAAGATCCTGATGTGATAATGGTCGGAGAGATTCGTGATTATGATACTGCCGAAATGGCGATTAAGGCAGCACAAACCGGACATTTGGTTTTATCTACATTGCATACCAATGATGCACCCTCAGCATTAGTGCGCTTAGTGAGCATGGGCGTTCCTGCATATAATGTCGGTGACTCAATTTTAGCAATCATTGCGCAGCGTTTGGTGCGTAAGTTATGTCCTCAATGCAAGCGCTTAGCTAAAATGGAAAAAGTAGCTTTGATTGAAGCTGGGTTTACACCAGAAGAAGTGAATGCAGGATGGCAGCCATATGTGGCAGTAGGCTGTTATGCTTGTCATAATACTGGCTATAAAGGACGGGTTGGTGTGTTCGAAACTATGGCAATTTCAGATGAGCTCAAACGTTTGATTTTATTGAGTGCAACATCGGTAGAACTCGCCGCCCAAGCACGCAAAGAAGGAGTGCTGAGTTTGCGACAAAGTGGCTTGAATAAAGTGCGTTTAGGTGTAACATCCTTATCGGAAATTGAAGCTAATACTAATGGATAGAGAAAATGGCGAGTAAGAAAGATAAGCAGAACCCTCGTGAGCTAAGTTGGTTTTATGAAGGTAGAACTAAAAATGGTGATTTAGTTACTGGAACGGTTGAAGCTGAGACTGCGATTATCGCACGGGTTAAATTGCGTAAACGCGATATTATTCCATTCTCGGTTAAGCAACGTAGCAGTCTTTCGTTTTTGAATGATATTCTATCGCAGTTTAAATTTAAGGCAAGTACTCACGAGAAGAAGTTGAGCTTGTTTACTAAGTTAGCGCGCTCTAAAGAAATTCACGAACTGGCGAATAAAGATACACCAGCCGCCGATAAAGAAAAGAAAAAAGTAAAAAAACCAGTAAAAGATAAAGAGATTACGGTTTTTATTAAGCAATTTGTGGTAGTTATCAAATCAGGGGTTCCATTACTCAAAGCATTTGATATTGTAATACGTGGGCAGGAAAATAAAAAATTCTATGAGATTTTAGAAGATATCAAGCTCGGGGTAGAAAATGGCTTAAGTTTATCGGAATCATTTGGAACATATCCGATGGTTTTTGATGCACTATTTATTAATTTCTTATCAATCGGTGAAAAAGGCGGGATTTTAGAAACCTTACTAACGCGTTATATTGAATACAAAGAGAAGATTGATGCAGTCAAACGTAGAGTTAAATCTGCTATGGCTTATCCGGTAATTGTGGTAATTGTATCAACTATAGTATTAGGGATAGTACTGGGGTTCGTAGTTCCACAATTTCAAAAGATTTTTGAGGGGATGGGTGCCAAATTACCCGCGCCAACCTTGATAGTAGTTGCGATTTCGCATTTTATAATTGGTTTTTGGTGGTTAATCATTGCGGCAATTGTTGGTGCAATCTTTGCATTTAAATCTGCTTACCGTGGTGTTCCCCGTTTTAGATTTTTTGTTGACAGTGCGATTTTTAAGGTACCGCTTTTTGGGGAGTTAGCCCAGAAAACATTGATTTCACGTTGGACACGAACGCTATCGCTGCTGTTTTCAGCAGGTGTCCCACTAAATGACGCTCTGCGTTCAATAGCTCTTTTAGTTGATAATTATTTATATGGTGCTGCAACTTTAAACATCCAAAAAGATGTAGAGTCAGGTAGCAGTCTATATAACGCCATGCTAACTACCGACATATTCCCGAATATGGTCAATCAAATGGTTGCTGTTGGTGAGGAAGCTGGTTCACTGGATTTCTTGTTACAGTCAATCGCGGATTATTATGACCAAGAAATTGAAATGGTTATTGAAACACTCTTGTCATTAATTGAGCCAGCAACTATTGTAATTTTAGGTAGTGTTTTAGGTTCAATTATTGTTGCGATTTATTTACCATTATTCCATTTGGGGGATGTGGTTGGTTAATATATTCATTGTCTTTGACTCTTGGGCTTTGTTGTATCCCAAAAAAGACTCCTTGCATACTTCTGTGTACCGCGCTGTGTCTTTTTTATTAGTACTTCGTGTCCAAAAATCAAATTATGTGAGTATATAATTTAAAGTAGGATTGATATGTTTGATTTATTCGGTTTTTTATTTTTAAATAGTTTGCTGTTTAGAGCGATCTGCTTGTTGCTTGTTGGTTTATGCATAGGTAGCTTTCTTAATGTAGTTATTTATCGCTTGCCAATCATGCTTAATCGTAAGTGGCGCAATGAGTGTATTGAGGTATTGGGCGACGAGTGTACATTGAGTGCAGATGATACGCGGTTTAATTTGGTACATCCGCATTCACATTGCCCAAAATGCCAAGCTAAGGTTCCTGCATGGACAAATATTCCGCTTATCGGTTATTTTATTATTGGCGGTAAATGCACTAGTTGCAAAGCCAAAATTTCACTTCGTTACCCTTTAGTTGAAGCGCTTTGTGGTGTATTGTTCGTCGCGGTTGGTTATGTCTTTAATGATCCATGGGCACTGTGTGGCGGTTTAATTTTTGTTTCAGTGGTTCTATGTTTGATGATGATTGATTTGGATACTTTTTTGTTACCTGATGAATTGACTTTACCATTGATTTGGCTTGGATTGCTTTTTAATTTGCATGGTGGAATTTGTGGTGGTCTGACTAACGCTGTGATCGGTGCAGTTGCGGGCTATATGATTTTATGGTTATTATTTTGGGCGTTTAAATTAATTACTAAAAAAGAAGGTATGGGTTATGGAGACTTTAAGCTGCTTGCTGCTATTGGTGCGTGGCTTGGTTGGCAAAACCTTCTCAGCGTTTTAATTTTGTCTTCGGTATGTGGCATTATTTATGCCGTAACCATGCGTTTATGTGGGAAATTGAATGCTGGTAATCCAATTCCATTTGGTCCGTTTTTGGGTGCCGCAGGAATATTGGTGTTGTTGTTTGCAAATGAATTATTTCCTTTAATTGTGTATTGAGTTACAACAATGACTAAAATGGTGATTGGCTTAACTGGGCTAATTGGTAGCGGTAAATCAACCGTAGCAAGAATATTTGCGGAGCGTGGTGCTCAGGTCGTTGATACAGACGTTATTGCACATCAGTTAACAATACCAAATGGTTTTGCACTACCTGCAATCCAGCAGGAATTTGGTAGTGATCTTGTAAATAGTGGTGGTGTTTTAGACCGTGTACGCTTACGAGAAATGGTTTTTAATGATGAAGCCTTACACCAACGACTTGAAAAATTAATGCATCCATTGATTTTAGCAGAAACGCGCAGTCAACTAATGAACAATTCGTCTGCCTGCTACTCACTTGTTGTGGTTCCATTATTATTTCGAGCTCCAGATTATTTAGCTATAACTGATCGCAATATCTTTGTAGATACCGAATATCAGGAGCTGCTAAAAAGATTGATGCAAAGAAGCGGTTTAAATCAAGAGATGGTTGACGCTATTCTTAAGCGGCAAGTTGCACGCGATACGCAATTAGAGTTAGCAGATGATGTAATTATCAATAATAATGGCATGGAAGCATTGATTCCGCAAATTGATCAATTGCATGCTCAATATTTATTATTATCAGGTAACTAGATGCGTAAAATTTATCAAATTAAAGTCTCACGGCAAAGTATACGCTTTGTTTTGTGGGGAATGTTTCTTTTATTTTTTTTAACGGTATGTATTCCGTTGTTATTTTTCTATTATTTGTTTGATGTTAATAAAGTTAAACAAATGGTAATTAACCAATTTAACAATAAAAACTATGCAGTAATAATCAATGGTACGGTTGAACCACGCTCTTGGCACGGTTTAAGTCTATTTATTTCTGATTTGACAGTTCAAGATGATACGCATCATGAGGCTTTACATATTAATACCGCAAATTGTCAATTATCATGGCTGGATTTGATTGTCGGGCATTATAAAGTTAGAAGGATAGCATTAAATGGTGTAACTTTTTTTCAGCGAGAAGAAAAAGATACTAAATATGCAGATCTACTGGACTATGATAGTATTGCGCATTCCGAATTCGGTAATTTGCAGACTTTGTCAATTACCAATTTGAACTGGGTTGAGTCACAGGAGCAGTATATTATTCGTGATGCAAGTATGTCGTTAACTGGCATTGAAACTAAACCTTTAGTACAGTTAAGCTTCAAAAGCGGTAGGTATAATACTGATTTTTCAATTCGTGGTAATATTACTAAAGCAGATAGTGATAATCTAAATATTGAGCAGTTAAGTACTATAATAGATGCACCAAAAATGCATGTTGAATTACAATCTGTTGGGCACTATGATTATATCAATCAAAAGCTTTGGGTTGAAAATACTAACGGAATTATTAGTTCCGAGAAATATAATGGTAATCTGCATATGGATACAATGCTACTCTCGATGTACGGCTTAACAGTCCATGATTTGGCGATGACATTAACAGCTGGATTGAAAAATGGTTCACAAAGTTTGGTTTTAAATTCGCTTAATTTAAGAACTAATAATTACAGTGATTTCTCAATTGATAATAGTAAAATAAAATATAATGCGCAAAATAATCTGCGCAAAGTTAATCTAGAACTGGGTTTAATTGCGACGAAAGTTGACTCAAAATTTAATGTTGCTAATCAGAGTTGTAATCTTGGTTTATCAATAACGCCTAATCAAGCTAATGCTGCCGTATTTTCTAGCTCCTTGAGTGGCACATGTAATTATCACGAGTCAGATAACTGGGTTGGGGTTCAGCTACGGGGATTAATAGATGGAGCAAGCGCCAAAATTGATGCCGAATATGCAGTTAATGATGATAAAGATTTTCTGAAATTAAATGGGACAATTAGCGCATTAAATTTATCGCGATTTATGAGCTCGGCACAAGGCAGTCTTCCTTTATACTCTGATGACAGTATTTTGCCATTTAGTTGGTTAAATTGGCTTGATTTGGAAGCAAACCTCAAGATTAATAATCTTGATTTAAGCCATATTCATTTAACTAATGTTGATAGCTCACTAATTGTTAAAGATAAGATGTTAAAATTAACTCGGTTACATGCAAATCTCTATGATAATGGTGTTATTAATGGTACTGCGGTGATTAAAGCTGATCATGATGCCTATGATGTATCTATAGATAATCAAGTCAGCAATGTAGATTTGAAAAAAATGTTTATTAATTTATTCGACGTCAGTGCAATCAATGGTTTGGCCGATTTTACTTTTAACACTCAGGTAAACAATGCTAGAACATATCAGGATTTGCGTAAAAATCTGGACGGGGCAATTGGTTTGAAAGTTCGCAATGGTGGATTTAGTGGTGTAGATTTTAGTTTATTTTTGAGCCCAGAAAACTTAGCGGCGTTTCAAAGTAAGAGTCAGCTAATGACAAAATTTTCTACCTTGAATGCAAAGTTTGAATTCGAAAGTGGGATTTCAAAAAATAGCAGTATTAATTTTAGTTCTCCAACCATTTTAGCAACTGGAAACGGAGTAATTGATTTTGCCGCTACTAAAATAAACTATCGCTTAAATGTTAGTAGTATCATGCCATTAAATGAGCAGCATATTAAGTCCGTGTCAATACCGGTAGGAATTGACGGAAATTTATTTAGTCCACAGATTTCAATTCAAAATATGACATTAAACACAGTTGAGCCTAAAGTAGTTAAGTCACGTAAACATAGATAAGGTATTTTTATGAATAACATCATTAAAGTTAATGTTTCAAGTAGGCAAGATTTGCTTAAGATGTACATTCAACAATTTAAATTTGGAGGCATTTTCATCAGTGGAAATTATAGTTATCAACTTGGAGAAGAGGTTTTTCTGATTATAACTTTACCTGAGGGGGGCGAAAATATTGCGGTAAGCGGTAAAGTTAATTGGATTAGCCCAAATTCTGCAGTTGGTTATCCACCTGGAATTGGTGTTCATTTTAATCAAGATCGAGCTGGTTCAGATGCCAGATCTAAAATTGAAATTATGTTAGGTGGCTCATTACAAAACCAAGCAAATAGCTATACTTTTTGAGAGGGAAACATGCTAAAAGGATGTATAACTGCAATTGTTACACCATTTTTTGAAGATGGTAGTATTGATTACCAATCATTGACTAAGTTTACTGAATGGCAGATCAACAGTGGAGTTTCTGGATTAGTTGTCGTCGGTTCAACCGGCGAGGCTGCGGCATTAACTGATTCTGAAAAACTAGCTGTGATTCGTCATGTAGTCGAAGTTAATCGTGGGCGTGTACCATTAATAGTGGGAAGTGGGACTGCTGCTACTGCAATGACGCTAGAGTTCATTGATGAAGTTAATCAGCTCTCAGGAGTTGATTATTTGATGTGTTTGGTACCGTACTATGTGAAACCAACTCAAAATGGTTTATATCAACACTTTGCAGCTGTGGCAAAACACTCTAAATTTCCAGTAATTTTATACAATGTACCAGGGCGTACTGCATGCAATTTAGCCGATGATACAGTGTTGCGTTTGGCTCGTGATTTTAAGAATATTGTGGCGATTAAAGATGCTACAGGTGATTTAAAGCGTTGCACTTACTTAATGGCGCATAAGCCAGAACATTTTATTTTGCTATCAGGTGATGATTTTAGTGCGGTTACATTTATGCTCTCCGGCGGCGCTGGGGTGATTTCTGTTGCCAGTAATATTCGTCCAAGTCAATTTAGCCAGATGTGTGCTCATGCCTTAGCAGGAGAACGCGATGCAGCATTAGCGATTAATAAACAACTCTTATCATTATATGATGCGCTATTTTGTGAGTCTAATCCAATTCCAGTTAAATGGGCATTATGCCAAGAGCAGCAAATTGCTCATGGAATGCTGCGCTTGCCATTGACTGAATTAAGTAGCGGCTATCATAATAGGTTTAGAGATATTTTAGAACAAATTAAATAGGTTGATTTATGCAATTCAAGATGGTAAATAAAAAAGAGCTCGCTTTAATATTAGCAACATTACTTGGTGTAAGTGCCTGCGGTACAGTAGATTCGCAAGCCGCGTTTACGTCTACCGCGCCACGTAATACTGATACTTTGG
>SSGY01000119.1 GCA_008017145.1 Neisseriales bacterium | reverse complement strand
TCAATTTTAGCCCAGTTAAATTTATCTGCTAATTGAACCAAACTATGCTTCATATCCAACAAATGGATTAATTGAATCTTTAATAATTCTGGTTGGAATTTATCTTCTATTTTACGTGGTTTCATGCTTTTTTGCTCGCTGATATTGCAAGGTTTAAAGCATTACTTTACCATTTCTTGCAATATTTCGCCCATGAAGATAGCGTATTATTAAATTAAATCAGATTGATATATGATTTTTAGCATCAACTATTTAAAAAAAGTTGTCCACTTTTGTGGACAACTTTTTTAGCTAAACTATGATGTGAGGTATTAGTTGCTATCGTTGGATTGTGCTAGAATATAACGAAAGTCTTGTTGACTGGTATCCCATTCTAAAATCTGTGCTGAATGAACATCATAAACCCACGCCGAGATAGTAATTTCATTTTTAGCCAATAAATCTTCTACTAAGGGATAAGTTTTTAAATGTTCAATCTGATTGAGTAGATTTAATTTTGTACCTTCAGTAGGATCGCTAGGAGCGTGCTTTTTGAATCCTTCCTTGATAATTTGTAGCCAATTATCTAAACCTGAGGCGTCATGGCTGTCAGCATGCTTAATGGATGCTTTAATCGCACCACATTCGGTATGCGCACAGATAATAATATTGCGAATATTCAGGTGACAAATGGCATATTCAATTGCCGCTGCTTCGCTGTATTTAATATTTTGGCTGTAACAAGGTACGACATTGCCAACATTCCGTACCATAAAAATTTCACCTAGCCCTGAAGCGAAAAATTCATTGGGATTTAAGCGACTATCTGAGCAGGTAATTAGTAAAGTGTGTGGCTGCTGCTCTTTTGCTAGGGTATTGATTAATTTCGAGCGCTCTTTAGCGTATTGTTCTTGAAATTTTTCCAGTCCTTGTTTAAGAATCTCATTGGCAGTATATGAAACACCGCCAGTTTCCAAAATTTGTTTGATTTCACTCTCGGTGACGGTGTTAACAAATGGGATATCATCTACATTTAGCGATTTAAGTAATCTATATTGATCGCGAGTAAGACCATGTACAATTACTTTTAAACCAGTTAAATTTATCTCTTCTATCATATCAAGAAGGTGCTGACAGCCAGCACTATCAATACTTTGTAGCTTTTCAAATTCAAAAATAACAAAATGTAACTGTGCATGTTTACTGATTTGTTTTTTTAGTTCGCTTAATTTTTCAAATGATAAAAAGGTAATATTTCCACTCAAACTGATGCGGATTACTTGCTGATTATTCCACAATCTGATATTGCTTTTAGTGGCAAGCATTCGCATTACCATGATAAATAGTGCAACCATGATTCCGGTTTGAATACCATCAATCAAATTAGTGAATACCAACATGACAAAAGTTACACTAAAAATTAGAAACTCGGATTTATCTTGCTTCCAGTAAGTGACTGCTTGTTGATGATTTAGCATCGATAGGGCAGCACTAAAAAGTACTCCGGCTAATACGGCTAGTGGAATATTCTCAAGTATTTGCGGGAAAGCATAGATTACTAGCAAAATAATCAGCGATTGAAAGATTGCCGCACGTTTGGTTTTTGCTCCAGATTCAATATTAATTTTTGAGCGCGTAAGCAGTGCTGTTGCGGGAATTGCACCAAGTAATGCCGAGCTGATATTGGCCAAACCTTGTCCAATTAACTCTCGGTTAGGGTTATGTAAGTCTCCCAGTCCTAATTTATCAATTGAGCGAACAGATAAGATAGTTTCTAATGATGCTAGGACAAAAATAGCCATTGCGCTAATTAGTAAGGAATGCCAGCTGTTAATCGTTGCAAAATTAGGTAATTCTGGAATTGTTAATTGATGTGGTAAAGCCCCGACTAATTGAATCTGTTTAAGGTTAAATATCCAAACAATTAGCGTTGGGATTAGTACCGCAATCAATAATGCTGGAAACTTAGGTAGATATTTAGGTAATTTACGCGCAATGAAAATAGTAATCAATGCCAGAATAAAGGCAAGAGGATTCATGTGGTTAATATAAATGATGAGATTTTTTATCACATCCAGTGGGTGATAGACATCATGGGTGTGGATTTGCAGCATAATTGGTAGCGCTTCAAGCAGCAAGATTGCGCCAACCCCCGAGGTAAACGCATGTACTATTGGTAGGGGAATTAGTTTAGAAAAGCGTCCTAATTTTAAGATTCCGACGAGAACTTGCAGTAATCCGCAGATCACTCCAATTATTACTAGACTTGCGAGACCATGTTTTTCAACACAGTTAGCGGTAAGCACTGCCATTGAAAGAGCTGGTCCGGTGATAGATAGGCGACTGCTGCCAAAGATTGCCGCAACAATTCCACCAACTACTGCTGTAGTTAATGCCAAAGTATGTGGAACTTCCGATGCCATTCCAATAGCTAACGCTAGAGGAATCGAAACGATTGCGACACTAAATCCGGCGTAGATATCTTCACGGAGATATTTTGTTGTCCAAAGTTCTTTAAGTTCTGTGGTAAATGAGTTAAGACTCATATTGTTCCAATCAAGACAAAATTAGTTATTATAATATTACTTGTTATATGTGTAGTTTAATTGGGTTACTTGCTGTTGTATCTGAACAAAAGCGCTATTATCTACTTTAAAATAGCCTTGAAATGGGCGATCTATTTCTAAAATCAGCCATGAAGAAGAGAGGATAATCAAATATTGGCTACAGAGTACCAAGACAGATAATTTACGATTATGATTATTGATGCATGCGCTCCAAAAGCAAATTATAGCAAGAAGCACCACAAAGAAAATTAACAAAACGCCATTCATTTGACCATTAACATAATCCAGTCGTTTAAACCGGAAATCAACTAGGGTATTAAGCGAGGTGGTAATGTGGTAATAGGTGATTTTTTCTTCAAGTGTCTTTGCTGGCAGATGATATACGGCAATTTTAAGCTGATTAAATAATTCTCCGGTATGCTGATTAAGCTCACCTTGCTCAAGGGATTTGTATTCTTCTGTAACTATGCTATTAAGATAGTTCTCAATTGCATTACGGACATTGTTTGCCTGAGGTTCTTGATTAATAGCATGCGTGCTGCTGTATAAATCAAGAATAGCTTGGGCTTCACTTTTACTATCTAGGCTTAAATTGTCTAAGGTTTGCCAGTTTAGCGCAATCCAAAAGGCGATAAATAATGTGCCAAAGGTTATACTGGTTTGTTGGGCAACTGTGATAATAGGGGAATGATTTTCAAGTTTAAAATATTTTTTATTTAATTTATAAGCGATAAAACCAATAGTACCAAAAACAGCATAGATCAAAAAAAGCGCGGTAACTACGTGTAAATTATAAAACCATGCCGGCATGTCAATATCTCTCCGTAAAATACATTCCTTGCGTTCATTGAGGTACAACCCCCTATGCTTAAATTTTTTGTACCAAATAGAACAATCTAGTGAGGGGGACTATAATTTTACCAGTTTTATGAGGCGGATATGCAAACTTAAGTAAAGGAATAAATTTATCAAAGATTTGTTCAATCTCTGCTATTGGTAATTTCTCGCGAAATTCACAAATTATGGCGCTTTTTAGCCATTCAAAAATTGCTTCCGTATGTGGAAATTGTTGATAGTAGGTTGTACTCCAAACTTGTGCACTCAAGTCACGGCGTTGAAAGATATTATAGTAGTCTTCTGGTGCGCGGAATGATGTGAAGATTACACTATCATGCAAGTGTTTATACCAGCTTGGATTTTCGCTGATTAATTGGCGGAGGAGAATATGGGCTTTAGTTTCAAAGTTAAGTGGTGTTTGTACGAGTAATGTTCCACCAGGATTAAGTCCAGCGATTAATTTACCAATTAATTCTTCGCTATGCCCAACCCAGTGCAAAGCAGCACTAGAGAAAATTAAATCTGCCTTAGAGTTAAAATCTTCTAATTTTGCACACTGAAAGGTTAGCTTGGGAAAGCGTACCTTAGCCTGCTCAATCATTTGATTTGAGCTATCAATTCCAATTATTTTAGCTTTAGTAAATGTTACTGCCAGATGTTTAGTGGTATCACCACTTCGGCATCCTAGGTCTATAATTGTACTTGGCTTAAACTCTTTTGGTAAGCGTGAGAGTAAATCATATACTGGTTGAGCATATAGCTTGGTAAATTCGGCATAAAGTCTAGGATCTAACATGTTTTTCTTTCTAAGGTCGATCTATGAGTTAATCATTTAGTGACATTGCTGGCATATATAACGTTCCACCCCAATTGGCTTGTAAATCAAAACCATTACGGTAAAATTGATAAACACCGATTTCAGGATTAAATGAGATTTGTTCACCAATTATGCCAAGTGTCGCCGATGCACCAATGTCCCCCCCGCCACCTTTAGCGCCAATAAACTGTTTGAGAGCCATTTCATTTTTGAACACAAAGACAATATACATTGATTCATAACCTAAGCCAGGACCTGTACCAGCCCGTACTGTATTCATGTAAAGGACTTTATGTTGCTTATTATCAAAAATTACGCCTTTACCATAAGCACCGACATAGAGCAGTACATTAAAGTTGGTGATTTCAAAGACTCCAAAAGCTACTGCAGACTCAAATTTTGCCTGTAGTTCAGGATTTTTCTTGTACATTGCTTCTAGACTTTTTTGTGCTACATTCAGATATTCAGCTCGCTCTTTGATTATTTCTGCAGGCGTTGTTTTACTAATGTTTTTGCGATTACTCAGTAATGCTGTTGTCTCTAGTGATAATTCCAAATTATCCATCTGAAGTGTTCTGATATTATATGGTGATGGATTGAGAGTAATTGGATTAATTAAAGCGGCATTTGGATTATTAAAGTCGATTTGATTAAAACGTTCGGGAATAATTTGATTTAGATTACAACTTAATAATGGATAGTCTGATAAATTGCGATTTTGATAGTCAATGTCTAGTACGGCAACATCAATTGAATTATGCTTGGGATTATAGTTATTGATTTTCCATTTTTCAATCTCTGTCATTTCTTCAATCGGTGCTTCCGTCGTTAAATCATCATCTGCGGCTAGATATGAAATTGTACTATTGCTAGATTCTATTGATGAATTTAACATTGCGGCATGAGGACTTGCGTAAGAAGGAAGGATTTTATTGGGGTCAATTGCGGTAGTTGAGTTGTGGCTGAATGTACTGCATGAACTTATTATTAGCCCAGTAAGCACCATAGAAATATTTAAAACTCTCATCTTTGCTAATATCCTTATTATTATTGTTATATAGTCTCATTATACTACAGTAGAATATTAGCCAGTGTCCTTTAATGTACCTATATCTGATTACTGCTATGTACTTATTTTAATTTAGTTTCTATTTTAATTAAACCAAGTATTCTGCTAGTTATTTGAGTTACTTTAAGAAACATTAGCTCTAAAACCTTTAAAATGCAAGGCAGTAACGATGTTAGTCAGAGTAAAATAATCCTTTAACTAGTGCCAAAACTGTTGGGTTTTTGCAATAACCATTCGAGATTTAATGAAATTAAATACGAGATATCAAATATTTGAACGTGATAATGGATAAATGAGGATTTAAAGAATGACTAAGTTAGTACCGAAGCTAGAGCTATCGCTCAAATCAATAATTATTGGGGTAATATTGGCAATTTTATTATGTGGCGCTAATATGTATCTTGGGTTGAAAATAGGTACGACGATTAGTGCCTCGATTCCGGCGTCCATTATTTCATTGGGCATTTTGCGGATGTTTCGTAAATATTCAATTCTAGAGAATAATATTTCACAAACGATTGCTTCAGCAGGTGAAGGTTTGGCTGGGGTAATTATCTTTGTCTTTCCTGCCCTTTTAATACTGGGAGTATGGAAGAATTTTCATTATTCCGAATTACTCTTTTTGGGTCTGTGTGGTGGATTTATCGGGATTGCTTATTCAGTTTTACTTAGAAAGGTATTATTAAAAGATCCTAATTTGCCGTTTCCTGAAGGAAATGCAATCGGGCAAGTATTATTGGCAACTAATAACACACAAGACAAAACTGGATTTAAGACTATTATTTCTGGGATAGGAATTGCAGCATTAATCAACCTCTGTCAAAATGGTTTGAAAGTACTTGGTGATAGCTACTATAAATTTTTTAAAGTAAATAATAGCGTTGTGGGGATGGGAACCAGTTTTTCACCTGCGGTAATTGGTTCAGGATTTTTGATCGGTGGTAATACGATAGTTGCTTTTATTGGTTTACTTATTGGCTGGTTAGTTTTGCTTCCTTATTTTGCAACCAAATACGGGCTTAAAGATGCGAGTGATTTAGTTGGAAGTGCTTTTTTCACTTGGAAAAACTATGTTCGTCCAGTTGGTATTGGTGTGTTTTTATTTAGCGGTGTGGCAACTATTCTTATGATGAGTAAATCAATTGTGAACGCAATACAGGAATCTATTGCGGCGCTTCGTAATATCAATGAAATTGATCATAGCGAACGTGATCTGAATATTAAAAAACTAATGATCTTAGTGGTATTGTGTATCATTCCGGTTGGATTCTTTATTTATTCTCATTTGGTGCAGCTAAACGTATGTAGTAACACTATGTCAGCAGTTTATGCAGTGATGTTGTCATTACTAGTGTTGATACTGGGCTTTATCATTGCGGCTGTTGCGGGGTATATGGTGGGAATGATCGGCTCATCAAACTCACCCCTTTCAGGGTTATATTTTATTGCTGTGATTATCCTAAGTTTGGTGCTTAAAGCTTTGGCTGGTGAAGCAATTGGTAATGAAGTTGTTACTTATCTTATGGCATTGGTAATTTTATTAGTCGGCTTTATTGGTTTTTCAGCTGTAATTACCAATGAAAACATTCAGGATTTTAAATCTGGGCAAATAGTTGGCGCAACTCCCTACAAGCAGCAAATTTCCTTATTTATTGGTGTGATTTGCGCAATGATCTTAGCGCCATTTATGATTAATTTGGTATTTAATGCTTACGGTATTGCCGGAGTAGTTCCACATTCGGGAATTGACCCAAATAACACGCTAAGTGCACCGCAAGCATCGGCAATTGCGATGATTACCAAAAATGTGTTACATGGCTCACAAGATTGGAATCTGATGGGTTTGGGGATTTTAATCGGTGCGATTACTTTTACGCTGGATTTGATCGGTAAAAAAACTGGTAAATTCCGTACACCTGCGATCATGATGGGCTTGGGGCTTTACTTACCCCCTGACTTGGTAACTGGGCTATTTATTGGTGGTATGATCAGCGTATTTATCAAGCGTCGTCATCACAAACTTCAGGATGAAATTGGGGTTGATGCAGTCAAAAGACTTGAGAATCGTACTAATATTCTGATTTGTGGTTTGGTTGCTGGTGAGTCTTTGATGGGGCTGATTTTAGCGGTGCCATTTGTGATTAAACAAAGTAGCGATGCACTACGTATCGTAGGTGAAGGTTTTGAAGGTACATCACAAGTATTATCGCTGATTGTGATTGTGCTTTTAGTGCGCTATATCTATCGCACTGCAACTAAAGATAGTACAGTAAATTGAAAATAAGAATGTAGTGGCTTCAGTTACAGCCTGAGGCTATGCTTCATATCCAATAAATTGGTTAAATCAGGCTGGTATATGCTTCTAGCACTAGCCAAATATTTATGGACTATTAATTTAAAACAAGTTTTAAGCTAGGTTTAGTAACAACTATAATATTCGTAATATTACAGTTGTTACTAAAGTATTTACTCATCAGCCATAATTTGTTGTGCCGCCAATTGGTGTGGGGAAACTACCTGATCTGCTCCAACTCTTTTCGCCTTACTGACATTTTCGTCATAAAGTATTCGAGAAATTATTTTCGGTGTCGTACTTAAATTTTTGGATTCTAAGTATTCTCTGGTATTTAGCGTGGCAAAGATAGTTGCTTCATCCGTATCATAAGCGATAATGATCTTCTGAGCAAGTTCTGCTTGAGATTTTAATAATGTATCATTATGACCTAAATAAGCGGCGATAAGGAGTCTTTTCTCATCAAATAAAACTTGACGATCATAGTCGAAATTTTTTTCGGTATCAATAACTAAAAATTCAGTGTTAGTTTTTCTGTATTGTTGAATTAGAATTTTTGCCAAAATTCCATAACCAACTATGATAATATGATTACTCATTCCTATTTTTCCTTTGTTAATATGATTTAATATTTTTTTTATTACGATGTTCATGCTATAGACAAGCAATGTTATGCTGGATGTAAAAATTACAATCCCAACCAGAATCATGCTAATTACGAAATATTTAGCTATGGTTGAAGTTGGATATATATCTCCATAGCCAACAGTACTATAGGTCACAATGCAGAAATATACTGCATCATGCAGAGATTTTACACCAGTAAAATCATTTCGTAATAAATATACGCCGATGACTCCATAGAGCAATGCAAAAACTAAGAGTCCCGCAAAAAATATGAGTCCATAGGAAATAAATAGTCCTTGATCATGAATCTTACGAGTAGAAATTAGAAAGGTGAAAACAATGATAGTAATAGTTACTACGAAATAATTACTCCATAGAAAAGTATTACATACAATCACGATTAGCACCATGACTAATACAATTTGCCATATTCGCCGAGAGCGACCATACAATAGTAATCCAAAAAATAATAGTAAATAAGCATTAATAGTTTGGAAAAATATCCGAAATCCAAATTGTGAGGTATAAATTAAATCACTGTTAGGATGATTAATTAATATCGGTAAGACATCATTGGATAAAATCATGCAAGCATTTAAAGCAACCAAAACACTGCAAATTTTAGCAATCATATTAAAATATCTAGACGGTATCATTTAATTGATTTACCCTATAAAATTGATATACCGCGCTCTAATGTAGCTTAAAGCACGGTAATTTATTATTGATGTTATTATATTTACTCATTATTAGTAATATAGTAAATGAACATTTGTATCAACGAAATAGATTTTCTTTCGCTACATCAATCAATGTTTTGAAATCACCATCAAGAATTACTCTACTGGCATATAGTGCAAAGCCTTTTACTTGGTCAATTTCTACCTTTGGTGGCATAATTAGCTCATGTGAACTAACTTGTACATCAACTACCACAGGACCATCATGTGCAAATGCCTCTTTCAAACCTGATTCAATATCTTCTGGTTTGTTAATAAAAATACCTTTAATCCCGATAGCTTCAGCAACCTTGGCAAAATTAGGATTTTTTAAGTCGGT
>SSGY01000083.1 GCA_008017145.1 Neisseriales bacterium | reverse complement strand
TCCGTCTACCTATTTTCAAGGGTTTTATGATCAAACAGCTTCCGGTTTCATTATATCTGTTACACCATCTACGAATTGTGGCATATCCTAAAGAGAGCAACTCAGCTAACTCTTTCTTATTGTAATTACCTGTTTTATACAGTTCCATTGCTTTATCGCGAAGGTCTTGAGAGTATCCGTGCATTTTATTATCAACCAAAATTAGGAGACATAGACTTTAACATATTACGCTCAATAAATGATGGGATAACTATAGTTTCAATTGCAATTAATGAGCCAGGGGATACTACTCCAATGGGAGTAAATACTCAGTATACAGCGACGGCTACTTACTCGAATGGCTCGACTGCAGATGTTACTAACTCAGTGGATTGGTCATCATCAGCAGAAGCAGTTGCAAGAGTAAGTAATACTAGTGGGTCTGGCTCGTATACAAAAGGTTTAACAACTCCTGTTTCGGTGGGGACGACAAATGTTACTGCAAGCCTGAACGGTGTTACAAGTCAAGCGGTTACATTTACGGTTACTGGTGGTGCTTTAGTGTCAATTGCTATCTCAAATCCGTATCCATCAACAGGGATAGGTGTGAAACAGCAATTCCAAGCAACAGGGACTTATTCTGATGGTACTACAGCGAATTTAACTTCAAGTGTTACTTGGAATACAAGTTCTGCTGCCGTTACTATTAATGCTTCTGGTCTTGCTACTTCTGTTGCCGCAGGAACTTCAAATATTACTGCACAGTTTTATGGTGTAACTAGTACTATCAGCACTTTAACGGTTACGTCTGCTACAATAAGTACAGTTACTATATTGCCTAATACAACCACTACATTGCCGGATGGTGTTAAGCAACAATTTACTGCAACTGGTACTTATTCCGACGGTACTGCTTACGATTTAACTTCATCGGTTACTTGGAATACATCTTCTACTGCGAATGTTGGTATCAGCAATGCAGCTGGTAGTGTGGGATTAGCTACGGCAAATCAGGTTAGTAATAATACCAATATTAGTGCAACTTATCTAACCATAACTAGTGCTATAACGACGGTAAATGTATCGGCGGCTGTGTTACAATCGATCGCTATTACACCAACATCTAAAACTATTGCTAAAGGTTTAACGCAAGCTTATACTGCAACCGGAACCTATTCGGATGGAACTACACCGGATATTACTAACAGCGTAACTTGGGCTTCTAGTGATCCTGCTGTTGCTACGATAAATTCGTCAACAGGTGTTACTACCGTAGCTGCGGCAAGTGGTACAACTAATGTTACCGCTAGTTTAAATGGTGTAACTAGTAATACGGCAATTTTGACAGCTTCTGCGGCCGTATTACAATCCATCGCGATTACACCTGGATCAGCGACTGTTGCTAAAGGTTTAACGCAAGCTTATACTGCAACCGGAACCTATTCGGATGGAACTACACCGGATATTACTAACAGCGTAACTTGGGCTTCTAGTAACCCTGCTGTTGCTGGAATAAATGCGTCGTCGGGTGTGGCTACTGTAGTTGCAGCAAGTGGTTCAAGCAATATTACGGCTGTTATTGGTGGAGTAACCAGTAATACGGCAGTATTAACTGGTTCAGCTGCTACACTAGTTTCTATCGCGGTCACTCCGCTTAATCCTACACTTGCTCTAAACACAGGATTTGTTCAATTGACAGCTACTGGAACGTATACGGATACTACAACAAGTGATATTACATCCAGTGTTACTTGGTCATCTGCTAATACTGGTGTAGTAAGTACACCAGGAGTTAGTGGTATTGCCGTACTATATTCTGTTGGCTCTTCAATGGTTACGGCAACTAGTGGTGGCAAGTCTGGTACATCTAATATAACGGTACAATAAGAGTGTGATTGAAATAGTACAGACAATAGGCTGTACTATTTCTTCAAAATAGTTAATTTGAATTGAGCTTTTTATAATAGCTTCATATCTTTGGCAAATATCGGTTTATAATTTTTTTCTGATATTTGCCATTTTTTTTGGGATATGTTTTGTTATCACAAGATAAAATTATGGCAAGTTTATTAATAATTTTATTTGTATCCGCAATCAGAAGATTTGTATCCGATGTCTTGGATTTTAACAAGTTGATAAGGCGCGGTTTGACTTAGAACAGTAAAACGCTGCAGAAACTAGAATTAATTTTTCATTCTATTATGTTTTTACATAAGCCAATTATTCGTGTGATCAATACAATATCCTCACCAACAATCCACCAGCCTCACGGGTTGCACCAGTTCCCAACGAAAGAACTCGACCATTAACAGGCACCAGATATCTATGAATTACATCTCCAAAAGCATTGCGCTGGAGCGCAACCTCTTGATTTTGGACAACATCATCACCTAAGCTTACTTTGATTTCGGCATAACCACCAGTAGCAGCCTTAACCGAGTGCATTTGATTACCGATGAAGCTACCATAGCTTGCTGCTATGCGTCCAAGCGGGCAATTCAATATTTGTAAATGATTTAAAATATTTTTGATCCCTTCAAGTGTCCGATTGATATATTCGGACTGATAGCTACGTGCTGCGCCAATTTCGATGGTGATAGCTGGAATCCCGTATTCGACAAAAGTGGTCTCAACAGTTCCTTTCTCGCCTTCATCGATTTTGATCTGGTCAGCAGGGATTAATTCTGCCATGGTTTTAATTGCTGGATTACGATAATCAGCAAAAACAAATAAGGGATATTCGGTATCTGTCGATTGGCTATGCAGATCAATTGCATAATCACAATTATTATGCCACAAATGATTCCAGAGTAGGTAAGCATGAATTTGGGCGCTATTGCCATTTTTATCACCGGGAAAAATTCCATTCATATTGGTAAATTCACCACTATCGGTAGAGGAATACCATGTGCGGCTAATATGAAATAAAGAATTGGGCGCAGCCTGAATAACTCCAATAATACTACCGCTAAGCTGTGTCGCATCCAGTGTCGCAAATAATTGCTGAATCACTCGCGAGCCATTCAATTCATCACCATGGATTCCAGTATTCAGGAGCAATTTTTTACCTGGATTACTTCCCTTGGCAACCATCACAGGTACATACCAGTGCTGCCCGATATTCATATTACTGCCTTGAAACATAAAACGATAAATTTTACCCGCCTCTAAATCATCGAGATTTAAATGAGTGATTACCGGAATACCACCGACAATATCTCCGGTATAGGTAGTGGCATGATGCTGTTGTGTATTTGACATAGTTCTCTTTTTTATATTTATAAAAGACATTTAATAAAGTTTGCGTAGCCTTCACTATGGCGTAAGTGCGCATAATGTTTTATAATTGATTTGACTTTATGAGTTGCTTGAACCTGTACGAATCAATAAAACCTGATTCAATTTAACGTTATTATCAACCATTTGATTATCGGCTTTAATTTTTTCAGCAGGTACAGCAAAACGCTTTGCAATCGAGTATAAGGTATCGCCGGAGACTACTACATAGTTGGTGAATCCACTCTTGCTGTCGCTATTGCTATTCGCGCTTTTAGCTGCAGTAGTACTGCCACCACCGAGCAAATCACTTACCATGCTTTGATTGCTATTAGAGGCTGGAGCGGCAGCTTTAGGGCTTGCGCTGGCTGTTTGATTGTCGCTAAGTTTTATCGCCGCTTCATCGCCAATTGGATCAGATGAAGTTGCAGTCTGTGCTGCTGCGCTAGTATCGTTGTTTTGATTGCTGCTTACGGTGCTTGCTGCAGCTAGGGCGGCAATTCCATCATTATTGTTGTTATTGTTTGCAACCGAGTTTGAATTGTCGGCACTTGCGGTATTGCTAGCTGTGACAACTGGGTCGATTGGTGCGGTTATTGGCGCAGGTATATAATTTGCATTGGATCCAAGCGCAGCTAAATAAGTTGGCTGGTTACTCACGGGCAATAGTAGTCGCTGTGCTGGACTTACACTATAGCTGGTTGAGTTATATTGCGGATTAAGTTTTTTATTAAGTGCTGGCGATAAATTTGACATTGTCATAAAATCAGTAATTTTTAGCGGTGCTTGCGGATTAACTATTGCAAAATACGGCTGATTTGGTAGATTAGTTAATTTAATCCCAAACTTGCGCGGATTTTGGATGATGTTTGCCAATGCAATTACTTTGGGTACATATTGATGGGTAACATCGCGTACATCTAGATCATAAAAATTACGACTGCTAGAATTATTTACTGCAGTATTGATATTTCCTTCACCCCAGTTATATGCAGCAATCGCTAATTCCCAGCTACCAAACATATCATGAAGATACTGTAAATAAGTTATGGCAGCACGAGTTGATTTAACAATATCCTTGCGCTCGTCCAAATCTGAATTTTGAATCATGCCGAAACGTTTGCCGGAGCTTGAAACAAATTGCCACATTCCAGTAGAAATTGCTGCCGGAGAAACTGCATTGGGATTATAGGTACTTTCGACAATTGGAATTAATGCCAGCTCAGTCGGGATGCCCCGACGTTCCATTTCGGTTACTACGAAGTAGAGATACGGAGCGGCATTTTGCATGATGATATTAAAATATTTGGGGCTGCCATAGCGTTTTTCCCAATACTTTACTTCTTTGGTTTCACTGTGATCAAGAGCAAAACCGTCACTCATCCGCTGCCAAAGATTGCTATCTGCACGGATTGGGCTTTGGTTAAGCTGTTGCATGCTAAGTGCTAGATTATCAGCTCGACTAGCAAATAATGCTGAGCATAACAGTATGTTGAGTAATATTTTTTTTCGCATTTTGTACTTATCTGTAAAAAGCTCCGATAGCTTTGGTATAATATGGAGCTAATTTAATCTATATTGAAACCCGCTCATTAGTCAGGAGCTTTATTCGGGCTAATGCTAAAGAGTGCGTATGAGTATAGCTTATTTCTATAATATTATTGTAACTCAAAATGATTTAAAGTTGCAAGGGATTATTTAATCTAAATGACAAATAAAGAAATTTTGGTATTATTTTATACGGCTACTGGCGCAACGAAGCAGTTGGCACAGTTGATTGCCAGAGGTATTGAGAGTGTCAATGGCATGAGTGCCAGATTGCGAACAGTTCCAAAAGTATCTACCGTATGTGAGCAAACTGCGCCAGAGATTCCCGATAGCGGTGTGCCATATGTTAGCTTACAGGATTTAGATGAGTGTGTAGGCTTGGCATTGGGTTCGCCGGTACGCTTTGGTAATATGGCAGCCAGTATGAAGTATTTTTGGGATAGTACCAGCGATGAATGGCTCTCAGGAGCATTGATAGGTAAACCTGCCTGTGTTTTCACGTCTAGTGGCTCAATGCACGGTGGGCAGGAATCATGTTTGATTTCAATGATGTTACCATTGTTGCATCATGGAATGTGTATTGTTGGCTTACCTTATTCGAACTCTGAATTATTAACTACTCGTAGTGGGGGAACTCCATATGGAGTCTCACATTTGGCGGGAAGTAATGCTGATTTAGAAATCAGCAAAGAAGAAAAAGCGCTGGCTTTGGCGCAGGGTAAATATCTAGCTGAAATAGCCTTTAAATTGAGTATAGGAAATTTATGAAAGTATTAGTTTGCGCGAAGCGCGTAGTTGACCCAAATGTAAAAGTTCGGGTGAAGAGTGATTTTAGCAATGTAGAAATCGAACATAGTAAAATGTCACTAAATCCATTTGATGAAAATGCAATTGAAGAAGCCGTACGCCTCAAAGAACGCGGTATTGTAACTGAAATCGTTGCGGTATCTATCGGTAGTGCTAAATGTGAAGAAACTTTACGTAATGCGCTGGCACGTGGTTGTGATCGGGCGATTTTGGTTGAAAGTAGTGAGAACTATGAACCAATTAATATTGCCAATATTTTGCAAAAGATCGTTGCAACTGAACAACCACAGCTAATCATGCTCGGTAAACAAGCGATTGATGATGATGCTAATCAAGTTGCACAAATGCTGGCAGGGAAACTAGGTATTGTACAAGCAACCTTTGTTTCACAACTTGAAGTAAATGGAGACAGTTTGATTGCACGTCGTGAGATCGATGGTGGTACGCAAAAACTTGAGTTGATATTACCAGCGGTGGTAAGTGCTGACTTATATCTTAATGAACCACGTTTTATCAAGCTGCCACAATTGATGCAAGCTAAGAAAAAGCCGATTGAAAAAATTGCGGTTGCAGAACTTGGTTTAGAATTAAATGCACGTACCAGATTAGTTAAAGTTATGGATGGCGAAGTTAAAAAACAATGTAAGTTTGTTGACTCTAGCAGTGAGTTATTAGATTTAATCAAGAAAGGTGCGATGTAAGATGAAAATTTTAGTAATTACCTCCGCCAAAGCGCAAAAACTAAATGATAATTTGCTAAATGTATTGAGTGCTGCTAAACGTATCAATGGACATTGCGATGTTTTAATTTTGGGCAGTGCGGATTATAGTTCCATTCAGGAATTAAAAATTGTTGAAAAAATAATGTTGTTTAATAACGTCACAGATGCGACAAATTCAGCAACTTTATTGGCAGGCAATTTAGCCGAAATAGTTAAAAATTATACACATGTATTAATCGCTGCAGATAGCTACGGTAAAGATTTATTGCCGCGTATTGCTGGGATTTTAGATTTAAGCCAGATTAGTGAAGTGGTTGAGATTGTTTCACCAAATATCTTTAAAAAGCCAATGTATGCGGGTAATATTCTGGCAGAAGTTGAGTCATTTGAAGAAATTAAACTGTTAACAATACGTACAACTAGTTTTACGGCTTACAGTGAAGCTGGAAGTGCTGCTAGTGTTGAAGCAAATGACTTTACTCCAGCAAGCAATGATAAATTAAGTTATTTAGGTGAAGAATTAGTTCATAATGATACAATAGATCTTGCTCATGCCGAGCTGATTGTAACTGGTGGACGCTCATTAGGTTCTAAAGAAGATTTTGATAAATTAATTCATGGTTTGGCAGTTAAATTAGGTGGTGCCGTAGGTGCATCTCGCGCCGCAGTTGAAGCTGGATATGCCAGCAATGATTGTCAGGTTGGGCAAACTGGAAAAGTAGTTGCGCCTAAACTTTATGTGGCAATTGGAATCTCTGGCGCAGTACAGCATATTGCGGGAATGAAAGATTCTAAAACAGTGGTAGCGATTAATTTAGATCCGAATGCGCAAATTTTTGAATATGCCGATTATGGATTGATCGGCGATTTATTTGATGTAGTTCCAGAGTTAATTAGTAAGTTATAAAAGGGAATATTATGTTACAAGAAAATACACAAAAATCAATTGAAATCAGAGCCAGCGATTTGCCTTTGCAGTGTCCAATGCCAGATATGTCTAAGTGGAATGCACATCCGCGTGTGTTTTTAAAAATTGAAAAAGAGCCAAATCAGGAAATTACTTGTCCGTATTGTTCAACTCATTATAAGTTGGTGAAATAACTTATCTTGAACACGGTTAAGCCTTATAAGATACTAGTAGTTGCGCCTTCGTGGGTTGGTGATATGGTGATGAGCCAAACGCTACTCAAAATTTTAAAACAACAGCGTGGCGATGCTTGCCAAATTGATATTTTGGTTAATGACTGGGCAAAAGATGTTGCTAAACGAATGCCTGAAATCAATCAGGTCTTCATTAATCCATTCAAGCATGGTGAATTTGGTTTAGCTAAACGTTTTCGTCTTGGACGACAATTAGCTAAAGAGCGTTACGATCAATGTTTTGTTCTGCCAAATTCACTCAAGTCCGCATTAATTCCTTTTTTTGCTGGGATTAAACGCCGTACGGGATTTATTGGTGAAATGCGTTATGGTTTGCTTAACGAGACTTATCGTTTAGACAAGCAAGCGTTACCACTCATGATTGACCGTTTCTGCGCGTTGGCAAATGATGGTAATAAACCTGAAAATATTTCTTATCCTGAGTTTGCAATTGATAAACCTAATCAAAGCAAAGTATTGCAAAATCTTGGTCTGTCTTTAGATAAACCAGTTATATGTTTAGCTCCTGCGGCAGAGTACGGTCTGGCTAAACGTTGGCCTACCGCTCATTTTGCCAAACTATCCAGTCAATTACAACAACAAGGCTATCAAATTTGGTTAATGGGCTCGGCTAAAGATGCCGAGCTTGCCGAAGATATTGTTAAACAGGCTTCAATTACGTCCGATATTCATAATCTTTGTGGCAGAACCAATTTGGTAGAAGTGATTGACCTGTTGGCTTGTGCTGAGGTGGTAGTTAGCAATGATTCTGGATTAATGCATGTGGCGTGTGCGGTTAATGTGCCAGTAATTGCGATCTATGGTTCATCGTCACCAAGCTTTACTCCGCCATTATCAGACAAAGCAATTATCCAAAAAATAGAGATTGAATGTGCGCCATGCTTTGCACGGACGTGTAAATTTGGACATTATAATTGTTTGCAACAGGTATTGCCTAGGACTATCTTAAATTGCATCGAGCAAATAAAAGCAAGTTATACTGGAACAGATTTGAAATACTAGTAGGCGATAAGCGACGAAGCTTATGGTTAGTAAGTGAGGAGCTTAGCAACGACCTAGTATAATGAATATGTTTCAGTATATATGATATGATAACTACCGTAGATAACATGAGGAGATTTTTGTGCTACGACGCATTATTAAAACGATAATTCCGAGTAAGGGTGACATTTTTTTTAATTTGTTTGTTGAAGCGGCCGCCAATGTGCACGAGTCAGCTAATATTTTTACCGCGATTATCAACACTACCGATAAAGCGCACGAGGCACAATTATCATCTGATTTACGTTCTCAGCGGCAAAAAGCAGTTGAGATTAATAAGCGAGTATTGGTTCAGCTAAGTAATCAGTTTATTACGCCAATAGATCGTGGTGATATCCAAGAGTTATCAGTTTTACTCTTAAAGTTAACTAAGCGAATTGTTAAGATCAATCAAAAGCTTAAAATCTATAGCATTGACACAAAAGCCGATGATTGTCTAATCCGTAGCGCTACCACCTTGCAAAATATTACCAAAGTATTGGTAGATATCATGATTGCCTTGAAAAATGGTAATTATGAACGTATTTCTTCGGATGATCAAAAAACGGATGAGTTTGATGATAGCGCAGTTGAAGATCTGCGCCATGCCATGAAAGAAATGTACTCTGGTAATTACGATACGATTACTATCCTCAAACTTAAAGAAATTTACAAGAGTATCGAAAATGCAATTGATACCAGCGTTAACATCGCGGATCTGGTAATGCAAATTACAGTTAAAGATATGTAATGCTTAAGTTGTGTCAAGTATTCATTGTTGATTATATAAGACTTTATATCTGAGGCATCGACAGAAAATCTCCCATGTCTTACTGGCACCTCTCTGATCTCGATTCCTTGATAATTAGCTGCCTTATACCATGCAGTATGCGCATTAGCCTCCAAAACGATATTGGGAATTTTGTTTTGGTTTTGTGACTGCTCCTGAAATCTGGTTTTTGCTGCTATAGGTGCTAGAAATATTGCTTCACTTGATCCAGTAATGCTGGAACCCCAAGGAGAATCATTTTCATTGATATTCCAGAGCTCTGCCAGCATTAGCGCTACTTTTAGATTAATCTCAGCAATATTCGGGTATTGAGTAACATTTGGAAAATTAATTGCCAACTTTCATTGATTATCTTAGTTGCATATTCGTCCATTTCACTGGTTGCAAATATCGCGAGATTGAAATTAGGTTGTGCATCTAATTCTAGTTGTTTTTTAATTATGTGATACGTCTCCTTTTGAGGTAGACCTTTTTCTGGAAATAGAGGTTTGCGCATATAAAGAATCTTTCTGCAAGATATTAATGATCGGTTTTTTTTAATCATTTATTAGCAACAGGATGAATGTTATATTTGTACATTCATCGCAGGATAATCTTCGATATAACTTTCGCCATTTATACCATAATAACTGACAGTTCGTGTTATAAAATCAACATCATAGCTTATCACGCCAGCATCCCATACTGCTTGCAAAAATTCGGGGAATGTTGTTAGACCTTGCTGATCAGCCCGAATTGCAGAAATTACTTTATCTTGATTGAAACTCGGGATTTCTTGGGTACCGCTAATAAGAGGTGTTCCTTGTTGAACAACTGAAGTATCGTCAATTTGGTAAATCGATTGGCATGAAGGTAATAACCAGCGATTGTGTTTTATACCTGATTGTCGTAGAACCTCTGCCAATACAGGAAAGCCACCTATTGCGGGACGCATTGCCATTGCCTGTTTTTGTGCTTCAATAAGCTTATCTGTTACTTTATTCATAATAATTTCCTTTATTGAATTGGACTGGTGTTGAGTTGGTGAATTTCAGAAAGTTTAATTAAAATATCCATAAGAATTTTTTGTTCTTTTTTACTTAATGAAGAAAAGAAAGCTTCATCATTTTCATCTGCAATAGCAGCAAGAGCTGGAACTAGTTCTTTTGCTTTTGAGGACAACTCTATTCGAAGAAATCTTCGATCTGCTGTTGATTCAGTACGAATAATCAGATTTTTGCGAACTAGGCGATCTACAAGCTTTGACACTGCGCCACGTGTAAGCCCAGTAAGTTCAGCAATCATACTTGATGAAATAATTTCACTCTTGTCATACATTTCTCTAAGTATCACCCATTCAGCAACAGTGACTTCACTTGTTATTAGCTTTCTTGCAAATGAATGTGAAACTGCATTTGAAACGGCTCTTAGCCTATAGCCAATATGTGATTTAAGCTCGCTTGGTTTTTTGTTTACCATCATTTTTAACCCTTTCTAGCATGAATTATAGTTTACTAGGAAACAATTGTCAAGTTAAGATGTAAATTGAATATATTCTAACTATGGGATCAACTGTTTCCGAGTTGTAGCACTTATTATCGGTTTAGGAGATGATTTGGAGATATTATTTCTGGTATCTAAACTCTTATCTTTATTTTTTTGTCAGATTTTGTCTTAAAGAGGGTAATTCTGTTGGTTGATTTTTAAGGTCTTGGCAATATTTTTGCTTTTTGCGGCAAATTAAGCTTTTGAGGTTATTTTTTTGTGGGAAAATTTATATGAAATTAATATGATAAAATATTTAATCATAAAAACTTTAGTTCTTACTCAGGTAATATATAAAGACTTAATTAAATTGGTGTGTTGATTTTTTTTATGGGTATAAGTGTAGATGGTGCGGAAGAAGAGACTCGAATTTTTAATCTCCCACTGATTTAGTTTAATTATTTTAATTTTCCTCTAAGTTGGTACGTGCCGTGGGTGTAAATTTACTATTTCACTCCATTTGTTAATTATTTAATAAGGTCTGAGTTTCGAAATTGATATTGGTTGTTTAATTTATCATTTGGTATCCAATCTCCATATACATTAATTAATAACTCAATTGTTTCATGTCCCATCTGGCTTGCTACCCACCACAGGTTCTCTGTCGCAACTAGCATTGATGCATAGGTATGGCGGCATTGATGAAAACCACGATATTTGATTTTAGGTGCATCATAATCTAATAATGAATTAATTCTTTCATAATATTTCTTGAGGTGTTTATTTAATTTTGTACTACTACTCCATCTCTTCCATGTATTGGGATTAAAAAATAAATATTCAGTTTGATTGCAAAGTCTACATAGCTCAAGTTGTTCCAGGATAGCAGTACCAGCACGGGTTAAAATTGTTACTTTCCTTATCCCGTTCTTTGTTTTTGGTGCCATTTCCTCTCCACTTGAGAATTGACTATTTACTGAGATAAATCCATTTTTTAGGGATATATCTGAGATTTTTAAATTAATTAGTTCTCCTACCCTTAGCCCCGTATATATTCCAAAAATTAATAAATTTTTCAAGTAAGACTTTTCTTGATTATAAAATATGTAAATTTCATTCTCAGTAAAAGGTTCTGGTTTTCCTTCACCGCTAGGTAATATTCTTGCGGCATATTCAATGATGTAATTATCATCAAAGATATTATCTTCTTTTCCAATTACTCTAAGTGCATAAGCATCAGAATAGACTGACTTTAAGGGAATAATTAAATTCCTAAAGTACTTGAATGTGATTTTTAATGTGTTAACCCATTCAATAAGCATTAGTTTATTGAGTTCGTTTAATTTATGATCTCCAAAAGTAGGAATTAAGGTATTGTTTATGTAGTTTTTATATGATTTATATGTTGATTGCTTTATCTTATTGTCGTTATAGCTTATGTTATCAATCATCTTAAAATATTCATCAAGCTTATTATTTAATAAGCCCTTTATAAGGGGAGTATCTTTTACTTTTTGCTGGTTACTCTTGAATATTATACCTTGACCCTGCATAAGTAATTGAAACATTTCAATGTTAATATCTTCTTTATTAATTAAGTCTTGTCGCCATAACCCTTCGATGATAGTTTTAGCTGCATGTATAGAGCCAAGTAATTCATTTGATGTAATATCTTGTTTAAAAGAAACCTTTTTTTGGTCACCCTTGCCATAAACAGAAACTCGCGTTCCATCACCACGTTTCTCAAACCCTGAAAACTCTTTCTCTTTCTTTTTCTTACTCATCGTCTTCCTCCATTTATATACTTACTAATGATCCATGATTCAACTTTACTGACGTTAATTAAGAGTTCACCATCTGGGGATCTGAATAAAATAGACGGTTCCCATATTTTATCCTCAAATTTACGTTCGATTGCTTTCACTGTGTATCCAGTAAGTTCTGCATATAAATTGGCTGAAATAAATGTTATGCCAGCTGGAACAAATTCAATTTGAATCTCATGTTGATTCATCACGCACCAATTATGGTAAGCGCGTAAATTGACAAATAAATTACCATCAGGGGCTGTAATTAGGATTAGGTCTTGTTCATCATTTTGTGGTTTAATTTTTTTTATTTTGTATTCTGTTGCACCATTCAGCTGAATAAACTTACTAAGTTTAATGAACTTTACAACATTAATAATTTTTATTTTATTTTTCATTCAGTACTATTCTAGATTTTTGTTGTCAAAATATATTCAAAATATAAAAAAAACTTCCTAATTATGCTAAAATTATTTTTTGAATAAATCTATTGAAGTTATTTGCTATTTCTTGTGTCTATTATATGTATCTATATTGACATAATATTGACATGCAATATATTATTATAGGAATTGACTATTTGTCAAGTAAATTAATCTATGAATATGAATTTAATATTAGATCAACAAACAATGATCGAAAATTTAAAAGAATATATCAATAAGCATTTCTCATCACCATCAGAATTTGCCAAAAAATATTCGCTAGATACATCTAATTTATCTAACATGTTGAGTGGTAAGAGGAAATTTACCAAGAGACTGGCTTTTGAGCTTGAAGATAAACTAAAACTAGAAAGAGGATATTTTACACGTATTAAAGACGAGAGTATAAAAATACCTTTTATGAAAATAAATGATGATAATTATACCCTTCAATTTGATAATGCTTATTTCAGCATTGCTAAAGCGGTTTTAGTACAGAACACAAAGTATGATGATTTATTTGCCATTCACTCCAGTATCAAAATAGATAGAGAGCCTCTTACAAAAAGTATTGATAAGTCTCATATATTAATATTTGATTTTTCTCAATTAGAGTTAATTAATGATAAAATATATTTAATTGAATATTTAGGACATTTAATTTTGCGTAAATTTAACACCTCTATTTCAGGTTATACCACAGATATTCCTGAAATTTATGCGACAATTAATGATTTAAGTAAGGTAAATGTTTTGTCTAGACTAGTATATACAATCAGTGTTGAGTCCAAATAAATGAGAATAATAGCATACATTAATAGAACCACTAGTTCATGGTTGATTTTGGTGATGATTATACTAAATAGTACATTACTGAGTATCAGCAATTATTATCAGACCACAGTCCTAGAAATTCAAAAATACATGTATATAGTAATGATAATTTTGTATGTAATTTGTCTTTCTCTTTTTTATGAGTACAAATACTCTTTTACATATGAGCGGAGAAATTTAAGATTTAGATTGCTTCATAGCACATATATAGCTGCGTTCATTATGGTATTTGTATTTAATATTTCAATTTTTTTTAGTTTCTTTATATTAAGAAATCCATTTAATTTGTATTTTTTAAGCACATTGAATGATATCGTTATGTGTATAACATTGACCAGCGTTTTTTGTGTTATGAATTTCTTAATTGCCCAAAAGAACAAAATGTATTTAATTAGTTATAACCCACACAAATATAAAATATTTCCGATGTAGTTTTAACTGAGGATAATGATCTAATCTTCTGCTATATTATAGTGCAGCATATGGTATAGCAAAAAATTTTAGCAAATTTAATTGGCGATTTTGATTTATCCATTGATTTAGAACTATATAATAAAAAAAGAGATAGCTCTTGAAGTGAAACACTAAAGTTTTTGTCCAAATCAGCTTACAGTCAACTCATTAAAATGTCTATTACAGTTTAACCCAACAACGTTATTATGTAGCTTATGTTTACGCACAATTTATCACTATATAAACTGAACATGGTCTGCGAATTGATTTAATATGACAATTGAATACCCTTTCTTAAATGGATTTGACTTTACACATTTCTGCATGTCGTTTATATAAATAACGCTGTCATTATTCAATTGATTTAATACGGGGAATTTTTTTAGTAAATAATCATTACTTATATATGCTGTTGATACTGAAAAAATAAAGCAATGCTGACCATTGGAGTTAGATAAATGTATTGCATAATTTTCTATATCAAATATCGCTAAATTTATTGGTTGATAGTATTCATTAAACTTAATTAAGCAGTTTAATTTCTTGTTAAGAGTGTATATATACTTTTTCCGCCTTAAAAATGCCATTGTTAATGAAATCTCAAATCCTAATGTATTTACTCCACCATGGCTGAGTGTACATGAACCATCGTTTAACATTAAGAAGATTGGATTGATATCATTATCTAGCAATGATTTTAATTTGCTTGGATTACGAGACTCTTGAAATATAGCATTTTGGTCTGCAATCATTTTTATTTCATCTGGCGTTGAATCTGGGCGCGCTGAAGTTACAATACCTGGTATTTTTGGCAATAAGTGTGGCCAATTATTATTGATAATATCAAATACCTCAAGATCATAAAAATATTTATGATCCTTAATTGTAATCATATAGATATTTTTATCTTGAATTTTTACAAATAATAACTCATTTGTTCGTCCATTTTGTTGTTTTGCAAAATGAAAATGATATATCCCATGATGACGGAACATGTTATCTTTATATGCATGTTGCAAATGCATTTTACTACAATAATCTGAGTTGTCGATTCCGCAGGTGAAATTATTTTTAATCTCTTGATATTTGGTCTGGAGAGCTTGAGATAAATTGGTAAGGTCGCTTAATAATTCATGGCTTTCGTAAATTGTATAATGAATACCCTGATTTAATGGAGTTATTTTATTGATAAATGAATCAAACGCTATTGCACAATTTATAAAATCTGGTACATAACTTTTATGTTTTCTAGCTAGACTTTTATGTATGTTAGAACAATCAAAATCCCAAGTAGACATTAGAAACTTGTAGTTATTTTCAAAGGCTTTTATTAATAGCTTTTCATTCACAACATTTTCCTTATTTGTTATTTCTTAACTGTGGTATATAATTACATATAATGCCTATGAAGTAAAATCCGTGGGCATTATCATTATAAACAAAGATAACTCCCATATAATTGCTTTAAACGTATTATATTGAATTAGGTGATTAATTATTAGCTATCAGCTCATTTATTGTGATATTTAACGCTTTGGCAATTTTATAAATTGATCCTATCGTTATATTTTTTTCTGCTCTTTCAACACTTCCAATATAAGCACGATGAACGCCAGCAAGGTAGGCTAATTCATCTTGACTTATTTTCAATTCTGCGCGCCGTTTCCTGATGTTTTTGGCGAGCGTTTCAAGAGTTTTTTCATAATCATTCATGTTGCGATTTTATTCCATAATATACTTAAAAAGCGACTTCTTATAGATAGGCTTATTATAAATAGACTACTTATAGATATCATTTATGCTAAAATGTGTGGTGATGTTTCTATAAATACACATAATAAAGCATTATTTTGTGTAAGGAAATCTTGCAAATGAAATTTTATGGAGGGTTATATGAGGAAAATTATTACTTGTGGGGCTGCAACTGTTTCTGTTTTATTATGTAGCTGTTCAGCAACGTCTGCTCTTATAAATCATAGCTCGTTAGATGTGAGCTCAAAGATGAGCAATACAATTTTTTTAGATCCAACAACTTCAAATAAACAGACCATTTATATTCAGGTAAAAAATACCACTGATCAGGATATGTCTGGATTAACATCAGAAATCAAAAATGACTTTACTAAAAATGGTTGGCAAATTGTAACAGATCCAACTAAGGCGTATAACATGGTTCAGGTAAATGTATTACAGGCTGGTGAGGCACAAGATCCGGATGCTGTCTGGCGTGCTGTCCAATCAGGTTTTGGAGCTACCGCATTTGGTGGCCTAGCTGGGTTGGCTGCTGCGTATGGTGGGATGAGTTCAATGGGAAGCATTGGGGTTGGTGCAGGAGTCGGCGCAGCTTCGTGGATTGCAGATCAAGCTGTAAAAAATGTTGCTTATTCCGTAATTACAGATGTCCAAGTCAGTGTTAAAACCACAGGAAAAGTATCAACAACACAAACAGCTGCGTTAAAACAAGGACGTTCTACTGTAGAAAATCAATCATTTTCAAGTAGCGCTAACTGGTTAAAATACCAAACACGTATTGGTACTGTGGCACAAAAAGTTAATTTAAAATTCCCTGATGCAAAACCAAAAATTAATAAACAACTGGGCAAACAAATAGCTGGAATATTTGTTAGTAATGAATAGTGTAACTAATTTTCAAAAGGTATTAAAAATGAAACAAAATTTAATTATGTTAAGCTTATTGACAATCATTATTTCTGCATGTAACGGTGGTGGCGGGGGGAGTAGTGGCGGTGGAAATACACCAGTAAATAATTTTCCAACGGGAAGATGTGCGACAACAGAATCTGGCAATGGCGGCTATCTTTCGCCAACAATTTTTCCGACACAGTCATATACTGGTGCTGGTTATTTGTATATTAATGGATTTAATTTTCCTGAGATTCTCTATTCTGAGTATGTCTATGCAACCAATACAGAAAGTACTATCTACTTTGATGCTCATGGTGATCCTGCTACACAAACAACACTAGGCGGTGCATGCTCAATGGGGACTATTTATGGAAATAGTTCATATGCTTCGGATGTAATATACTATACGAATTGTACATCTAGTGTGACCGGACATCAATTAACTTTTAGTGCTAATTATGGAATATATTTAGCATCACAATATCCCGGTTCCGGTACGCCATTAAAGTCGGGGATTTTAAGTTTTAGTTGTACATTGCAATAATCCCATTGCTTATGTAGTGATTAAATTATAATGATAATAGCCAGTAAAATTTTGCTGGCTATTATCACACCTAAAAAGCCGCTAATTAATCGCTGGCTGCATTTCGGTATCAATAATCTGGCTGCCATAATCCTTGCGGATTTGCTTCATTGATTTACTACCACGGCGATAATTGCTGATATTAATAGTTGGTGACCAGTACCATGACTTTTTAGCACCTGAATATTTAAAGCCTAAATTGCTAATTGCTTCCTTATGTGGATAGGTGTTACCAGATAACCATACCCAGTAGCCACAAACTTCAATAATTACGCCATGTAATGTTTTAAGCGTATCCAGAAAGCTAAAATCAAAGTTTTGCGCTGTTTCCTGCTCTTGGTTAATGTCTAGGGTCTCATTAGTTTCAAAATACTTGCATAGCTCAGCAAAAGCAGTATTTATCAATTGCATAGTTTCGGTATTGCCGCCTTTATCGGGATGATTGGCACTTGCCAGCTTACGATAAATCTGTTTAATATCATTTAGTGTAAATTGTCCATTATCTAAACCAAAGATAACGATTGCATTTTGTAATTTATCCATTTGAGTAACTCCATCAATTAAAACATCTGTCAATTAGCGCCAACGAGCGCCACCGCGATTTAATCAAGCCAAACCTAAAATATTACGGTTAAGGGGGTTACCCCCTTGCTGCCAGAGGCATAACAACCAACCAAACCAACATTTTTTTGTTTTGCGGCTTAATGGCGATACTAAAAAGCATAGCTAAGCGTTTGCTAGTGCGATTGCGCCAACAGGAAAGTTTTTAAAATTGTTTTATGGAGTTTTACAAAGTAAAAGAATTTACAAAAAGTTTGGTGCATACGTGAACTCTGATTAGCGGCTTATGAATATAGGCGGCTAATCAGCTAAGTTTCACGTAGTGTCGTTTATGAAGATTAATTGAGTGAAGGAAGCAATGACTGAATGCAATTAATTTTACACTCTGCAAATATAGCGCAGCTATGCTTTATCGGCGTTAATAATGTTAGCCGCAAAATAAAATTGTCATTGACAATGTTTAATAACTAGTATAATAAGTCATAATGTAATAACTTACTCATGCCAATTATAGAATATAAATATTAATATTTTGGAGTTTACTAAATGGAAGTGACCAAAGAACAAGAAATCTCACAAATTCAAATGAATAGACCTCATTTAGTAATTTTAGGTGCAGGGGCTAGTTATGCAGCGTTTCCAAATGGAGATAAGAATGGCAGAAAGTTACCGCTTATGTCAAATTTAATAGAGCTAATTGGTTTAGAAAATCTGATTAAAAGTTCTGGGCGAAAATTTGCAACTAATAATTTTGAAGAAATCTATAGTCAGCTATGTGATGATGACAAATATGTTAATTTGAGAGTTGAGCTTGAAAATCAAATATATAAATACTTTTCAGGAATGGAGCTGCCAGATAACCCCACAATATATGACTACCTAATACTATCAATGAGAAAGAAAGATTATATAGCTACATTTAACTGGGATCCTTTTCTAGTTCAGGCGCATTATAGAAATAGAGATATTGGCGAGTTACCAACTCTACTTTTTCTTCATGGTAATGTGGCGATTTCAACATGCCAAAACGGACACCCACATGCAAATATAAGGCATGGTGTATGCAATCGCTGTGGTGAGTTAATTTATCCATCAAAGCTGATGTTTCCAATTAAGCAAAAAAATTATCATTTAGATCCGTATATCTCAAAGCAGTGGGAAATATTAAGAAGCGTTATGCAAAATACGTTCATGGTAACAATTTTCGGTTACGGGGCACCAGTGTCCGATATAAGTGCTATAGATCTAATGAAATCTGCATGGGGTAGCATTGATAAAAGAAATATGGAAGAAATTGAAATTATTGATGTACGAGAGGAAAATGACTTAAGAAAAACTTGGGACAAATTCATTCATACACACCATTATCAAATACACACAAAGTTTCATGATTCTTGGATTGGTAATCACCCCAGAAGAACTGGAGAAGCCTATATTAATCAATTTATTGAAGCAGAATTTATTGAAAATAACCCAATTCCAAATAATACTGATCTTAATCAATGCCATGAATGGATCAAAAAATTTGTTGATGTTGAGAAAAATAAATAATTAAAAAATAAATTTTATAACAATTACGCCATTAGAAAATATGTGAGAAAAATAGCTCTCCACCAATAGTTAAAAAATAGTTATTTAACTTTTTTATTAACAGTTTTTGGATATAATTTATAGTCGGCGTAGATTCTACTATAAAATCACATTGATATTGAGTATAACCATTACATTCATAGTTACAATTATTAAACAATATAGTTCTATAATAAGGAGTGTCATTTTTAAACAAGTTGTTGCCATCATCCTCATGAAAAACATGAACAGATGGTGGTATGTTGGTGACATGTTCCAATTTTTTAAGTTTATAGTATGTTAAAGACGGTAGGCTTAGATATTGTGTGTGAGAAAAATCTACAATTACGATGAGTACATCGAAATCACTAAAAAATTTAATTTCATTAAATAACGTAGGGAAAAATTCTTTCACAGTAGAGTCATACAATAATGGTATTAATTTATAAAAATCTCTTAAATCAGATAGTATCTTTGATTGAGATTCAGCGGTGTATGGTGCAAAATATTGTTCTTTTATTAGTAGTTGTGATAATTTTACATTGTTGATTTGCTGTTGATCTTTCAGATATGACAGAAATTGAATTAATGTTTGTGGGTTAGTATCAATTAATGAAATTTTGTAATTATGCTTAGGCAGAATATTATTTTGTATATCTATTTTTGTATTATTAATCACTGCCATAAAATCATTTTGTAATATATAAGGTATTAAACTTAAATTAATAATATTGCTTGAATTTATAACAGAATTTAATTTTGAGGAGTTTTCAACTATCAATGGTAGAGTGATGTTTATTATATTATCAATTTGATATAATTCAATAGTTTTTATATCATCCATACAAATTAAGTGTTGGTGAGACCTAAGAAAAGCGAAGATATACTCAATTGCAATATAATTATTTTTTATTAATAACGGCTGTTTTTTAATAGTTCCAATAACCATCTCTTGTAAAAGACTTATAGCATAATTATTGTAATTATTTTTAATAGGATTACCCTGATTGTGCACACAGAAACTGATCAATCTATTTAGATTTGGAATATTTTCTGGTTTGTACTCTTTTATTAGGACGTCATTGTAACCATATGGGATAGGGTAGAATGCATAGCTGATAGAAATATCGCTGTAGTTGCTGATTCCTATACCAATCTTCCAAAAATATGGGTACATGATATTTTTTATGCACTTAAAATCATGGTCAAGTAAATGATTAAATTCATCTATAAATAACTGAATTTGAACAAAGTGGTCTTGAAATGTTCCAACTGATGTATTAGCTCGATTATTAAGCTCATCAAAAGTGCTTTTCAGCTCCAAATATCGGTTTTCCCTCTCCTCAAAATTTGTAATAATATCCTGATAACTTCTTATTACTGATACCCATTTATCAATGTAACTACTATCAGCATCTTTTGAAATTACATTGTTTTTTATAAATTTAAGAGAAACGCTATTTTTATCACTTTTAATTATGCGAGCAAGTTCTTTCAATGTTTTTTTATCGACATGATGCCAAAATACTTGCTCACTATTGATGTGTACCGCAAAAATAACAACAGGTAATATGCTTTTTTCGCAGAAAGTTAGGAACTTGCGATCACATTGATATTTGGGAGCATGCAAATCTTTGTCTCCCAAAATTTTCATTTGAACCTGAATAATTCCAACTGGTACATTTTTTTCATTGGTTAATTCGAGATGACCATCGTGGTTAGGAATTTTATCATGTTTATTAATAAATGACTTTATTCTGCTTTTATCTATCAAATATTCAAATATAGATATCCCCGTTGTTTCCGTCGTACTAGTCTGTGAAAAAGCAGCAGGATCACAATCGAAGAGACTCATGATAAAATACTCCTAACTATAGCAATAATAATGAAACATATAACCATGTTAAAATGATTACCATTTTTGGTAATCATTTTAACATAAAATCAATTATTCTCATGAAATTCAAAATAACCAAGTAGGTTCATTATAAATTTTTCAGTCCCACCATTCCGATAAACAAACTCAATTCCAGCAAATAACTGCCTGAGCTTATCGGCAAACCCATCATCGGTAAAATAAATTACCTGTTTGATAATTCCGCGCTCTTTTATATCCATATATTGCCCGATAACTTCCTGATAACGCTTTCTGGATTTAATGGTGCGTTCATATTCAATTGCCACTTTGTCACCATCCGGATTGATGCAGGTATAATCGGGAATTTTGGGAACTTTCTCATTGCGCTTTTTAAGCAGTCTTGCTAAATGCCAGGCACTCTGAAATGAGTGATAACCCTGAGCTTCCAACTTAAAGCGAATTTGCTGTAATTTCAAATCATGATAGATTGTTGCTGCATTAACCCGATTAACATCTCTAAGCTCTGGTATTTCCTGATTACTGTCAACAGCAAACATGATTCCGGTATTGGTAGGCTGGAATACTGATATAGCTCTGGCTAAACCAATATCAACCTCATGCTTACTGAGATAGTTTCTCTCACACAAATTACGGGTAATCCGCATTACTGTTTGTTTGGGTACATTGAGCAATATAGCCAAGTTTTCCAGACTGGAATAATTTTCTTCCAGCAAAAACCGTAACACCTTAATTACCCGCTGATTAAAGATTGCCATTTTTTCTGCATGTGGTAATCTAGAACAGGTAATCAGATTTGCCGGAACTGGTTTTTTGGGTTTGACTATGTCCACTGGTGGTGCTTTTGCTGGATTGATTGTTGATTGCATGATGTTCTCCATTTAAAGTGTTTGAATTATTAGTTGCATGTTCAATTAATTTTTTGCCGTTTACTGCCTCATTTACTTTTATCGGACTGGTTTTACATAATGAGGCTATGGTGCTGCGGTATGATAAAGCCGAGCAAAACACAGCTTCAAATTGTTTGAGATTTAAAATCATGTTTCTATCAAAGTAATTGCGCTCAGATTGTGTTAAACGGGTTTGCTTATCAAGCTTTTCTGAATTAAGGCTATTCCGAGTCACAATTTTCTGTTCTTCCTCAATCTGAATCTTACCAGTCATATCCGATAGGAAATCGGCAGTATCAATATCATCAGCCCGATAGAACAGCTTATTCTGTGAATTACCAAATACCGCACCTTTGAGAAATTCAGGATCTAAATCAGCCGGAGCACCGCGCAATAACTTCAAATCCTGAACCGCACTAACAATCTTCAAATTCCAGCCTAAACTAACGGTATAACTTTCCGCCACGAATCTGGAGATATGCGCCACCAGTTCATCCGCAAATACAGTGATATTTTGTTCTTTAGCACCATTGCGGTCTGCTGCATTGGAATAGTTGCGTGCTAATTGCACTATGCGGCAAAAGATAAAGCGCTGGATTTTCTTCATGGTCTCATCAAGTAAATCACCAACGATGTAAATACAGCCACCATTAGCAATAAGCTCTGACAGTGATTTACTATTAGCCGCATTAATTGAGGCAATATTACAAAGTTTATTTAAATCCGAGATTGAGGATTTATATTTATCTGCATAACGGTTTAAATCGTAGTCTTGAGATATCTCAGCTAAACATTTTGAACTATTTTTGCTATTGTTTTGTTCAGTGACAAAGTTAGCAAAACTATCTAAAAACTCCTGTTCCTTTTTCCGGTAAACATCCGATTCAGAACCAACCTCTCGCTGTGAAAATGCCTCAACTAGGCAATTTTTTAAATCCCGACTATTAAATTCAGCAATCAAATTGATTTGTGGCACATTCTGAGTTAAGTCAATAAAAATGTAAGGTACGCCCAACTTCTCACATTGGTCTTTAAAAATATGTGGCATATACTTATCACCTTTAGGATCTAGAAATACTGCTGTTTCTCCAAGCATCAGCGATTGAATCCCCAGATACTGCATTGCAACACCCTTACCACTGCGAGTAGCGCCAACTATTAAAAAATGCCGCTTATACCAATCATCCATATCTTTAAGATAGATAGGTTTTACTTGTTCATCCAAACCAATAAAAAAGCCTTTCTTCAAATCAACAAATTTTAACGGATTATAATTAGGAATTGTCGGCAGCTCCTTATCCATATAACGAATATCTGTTTTAGAACCACGGCGCACACTACTTTTAACCGTAAAGCGACTGAATAATAAACTAAACCTTGCCTGTAATTTACGTGCTCCATAAGTGGCAAAAGCAATTCCACCAATAAAACAACAACCCCATGCAACAAGTTTTAAGACTATTGGATATGTTTGAGGTAAAACCATCACAACCGGAATAATAGAAAGGCTCGCAACAGACATTATTCCCGCCCGTACGGTATAACCAGTTTCTGATTTTAGCTTGAATAACTGCGGCAAATTATAGGATAAACATCCCGCCGCGACTAAATAACCAATGTTGTTCATTAAATAATCTGTAATGACAGAGTATTCCATTAATTGTTTAGCTGTTTGTAACATGATCATGTTCTCCCCGAAAACGCTGAATAAGATTAGCTATAGCAAAACCAAATACGCAGCCAATTACATAGTTGCCAATAAGATTGGCCACTATGTATATTCTGGCAGAGTATAAAGTCTCGTACAGGCTCAAATTAAACAAGTTAGCAATAAAGAAAGTTGATAAAAGTGCCAAAATAAAAATTACCAAATGCGGTAGCCGTTTCACTGAAAATGGCATTAGTGAGATAGCTCCAGCAACCAAGCCAATTAGTAAACTGTGCTTTAACATAAAATCTACCGCCTTGGCAGTCAGTAGCTTGTATAAAGCTACCATTAATTGATGATCTAAATTATCCATAATTAACTCCAAAAATTAAGAAAAAAACGAACAAAGGAAATAAAAGTAAAAAATAAAAAACCCGCCCCCATGTAACTAGCAAAACCGCGAGCTAGATTTAAACCGAACCAAACAAGCGAAATCCCAGCGTCCAGCGCCGGATTTATGCGCGTAGTCTGGCAGAATGAGCAGCCCCAGCTGCGAAAACCAGCACAACTCCCCAGAGTTGGGCGCAGTGGTTATGGTAAGCGAAATCCCCAGATTGAGCGCACGAGGAACAAGCTTTGCCCACAGCAAAGTTGTGACGACCACGAAGCAACGAAACTTCCCCAGAAGTTGAGAGCGAAGACAATTGCCCACAATTGGCAAAGCGCTTGCGAGAGCCGCCGTCAAAGTGCCAAGCCCACGCGAGGCACGTGACCCAATCAGATGATGATAGTCGTCCAGACTACCGCAGGCAAGCACAGCGCAGTCAACAACTGGTTGGGTCACGTGGGGAGCGTGACGGCGGCGGGTGAATTGTAAGCAATAGAAGCGTCCAGCAAGATTGCGACACAAGAGGGCATCGCCCTGCATTGAAAGCGCCCTAGCGCTTGATAATGCTACATTGCGCGGGTGTGGATGTTCAAGTAACACCCAGAGCAACTGACGATAGTCAGCCGTAATATGTACCACCTGCATATTACAACCGAATATTAACCAGCTATCTGAACGATATGATTGTATGTAGTTCATAATACATCACCAATATACAATAGGCTGGTTAATTAAGTTGTCGTTATTGGGAATAAAGATTCATCATTGATTGATTGTTCAATTAATGGGATTCCCGTATGTACCTCATTCTGTAAAATATAGTCAGCCCATGACACATAAGTGACAAAAAATCCCTTCGTATTTTTGTCTTGAGACATAAATAACTTATGATGTAAATCAAGTTTATGAATCTCATCAACTGTTAATAGTTGCTTATTTTTAGGATTGATACGCTTTTTATAGCAACTCTGGATATACTGAGTAAGCTGAATTTTTTCGGTTGGGTTTTCTGGTATTATGTATTCAGGGTTACCAAAGAGATGTGGTTTAATCATCTTCGCTGGTTTAGTGATTGTCGCTTTTTTAATGTACATAGTTGATGGTTTTAGTAGCCATTTATAACCTGCAGATATCGTATCATTGATCATTAAAGTAATATCGTAGCCATCAGTTTTTAATTTAAACAGACTTTGTAAATTGATTTCAATCTGAAGTGTTGTGATATTTTTTTGTTGATTGGTTTGATACTCCGCCCAGCTGGAGATGGCTGCTTGCTCCTCGTTACTAAAATTGAACTCAAGATTTTCTGCCATTTGCAACCAAACCGCCCCCACCCGATTTTCTGCTTTAGGGGGTAAGGGGGTATTTTCTTTATTCTCTGATATCTGTTCTCTATTCTCTTGTCGGACTTTGTCTTGGACAATATCTTTTTTTGTCCTTGGTTTGTCTGGTAGTTGGGGATTATGCTTTATACTCTCGCGGTAATTGCGTTTTTTAGCTGCATGTTCAGTTTCAGAGCCTAGCAGTGCCTGTACTTCATTCATATATAAAGTACCATCATCAAGCGTACTCATCAAGTCAAATTTGATAAATATGTCAATTGCGCTGCGTACAGTATCAACATTACTATGTGTAACCGTTGCCAGCATTTGCGGATTGTAGGGAAAAAGATTTTTAACAACAAGGCGACCTTCGGAATTGATCGCAAGCATCATTAATTTGAGAAGTAGAAGAACATATTCTTTACCATTTGGTAAGCTTTCGATAAGTTGAATATCTTTACGTTCAAAGAAAATGTCGTTTAATTTAATCCAAAAAAAACGTTTTGTTTGAGTGTTTGAAAAATTATTTTCCATTTATTTTTCCAATATAGAAAAATGGAAAATGAAATAATAAATTTGGTACGTGATTGGTACGTATCAATGTCTCTGTAGGGGAATATTAGACAAATCTAAATGCAAAAATATTAAATTAAATCAGTTGGCTGTTTTACTTGGATACAAGTATAGATGGTGCGGAAGAAGAGACTCGAACTCTCTCTTCTGCCATTGATTTAATTAGATTTTTTAACATTTTTTACCTTTCGGGGAAAATACTGGGGAAATATATAATAACATAATTTAATATAAAAATGCTAATAATTGGGGTTAAAGCCGTGAGATTCTCCTTCCTCAATATATTTACCATAAATTTTAGTAACCATAGTAGTATCTTTATGACCAAGATATTTTGCTATTTTATGAATATTTTCATTGTTTGTAATTAACATACTAGCAAATGTATGTCGCGTTTGATAAAAATTTCGATATTCTATGTCTGTACTCTTAAGTAGTGAAATCCACTGTTTTCTAACTGCGTCAGTTTTTGGCCAATATTTTCCGGTGTTTGGATTGTGAAAGACAAATCCATCATCAGTAATGTATTTTTTTTGTTCTTCAAGTGATTCTAAAGCTTTTTCTAGCAAATATATAGTTCTAGTAGATTCCTTTGTTTTAGTAGATTGTAGATTTCCATCTTGCATCGTATGTTTAACATGTATTTTTTTATTCTGCAAGTCAACATTCTCCCATTTTAATGCAAGCATTTCACCTGTACGAAGTCCAGAGTAAAACCCAAATTTAATAAGGTTTTTAAATTCACCTGAAGCAGATTCTAGTATACGATTTTTTTCATCTTCGTTAAATGGCTTTATTTTATAACTAGTTTCTTTTCTTTTAGTGCTTAACAGTCTTCTCATATCAATTTGCTCAAATGGGTTAACATCAATAATACCATCATGGCTTGCATCAATTAATGTATTACGTAATGGTGTTATAGCGGTCCTAATTGCTTTTGCAGTTAGATTGCTATGTTCTACCCATGATATCAGTAACTTTTTATTAAAGTTGGTAACTTCATACTTACCAAATGTTGGAATAAGTAAATTGTCAATGAATCGAACATAGTCTTTTTTAGTGCTAACGGCAAAGTTGTTATTATTTAATACTTTTTCTTTTTGCTCTAATAATAAATGCATTAATAGATATGATTTTGGTTTAGCATCAAAAACTTTAACTTTATTTGAGTTAGGAAAATATGCTTCATATTTAAAAGTACCTCTTCTGATATCAGAAAGAACGTCATCTCTAATTTCTTTAGCTCGTTTTATACCTTTTTTATCATTCTCTAAGTATAGACACTCATTACATTTAACTTTTTTATACATAAAAGTCAATCTTAAATAATTGCCGTGCAATTCAATATTTTTATCTATCTTCATTTAGTTAATCCCTCCTTATTCAACCATATTAAAACTTCCCAAACATTAACCCAGATACTTTTACAAAAATTTTTAGTTACCACACCATCAAGCCATTTGCCTGATTTGCGGAAGTACCTTACATTTTTCTCATCAAATGGCATATGATTGCAAAAGTCGGTTATTGGTAACCATCCTTCTAGTGCTTCTAGATTATAGTTTCCTAATGTTTTTATTTTCATAGAACTCCTTTCAGATAAATTTGCGTTTGAGATATAAGAAATATATAATATATACTGTAAATGTATAAAATATCTATAACAATGCGATATTTTATATGTATTATATATTTTTGTCAAATAATATATAAAAAATATATAAATTATGGGTTTAATATAATGAAAAAATATAAAACTGAAGATGATATAGATAAAGAAATGGATGACATCGAGGTTGTTCAAATTAGAAGAAAATCTTCATTAAGAAAAATTATTGATATTTATTGCGACGGAAATATTAATAAGTTTAGCGAGTTAACTGGTAAACATCCAACGTATGTTTATGGAATGCTTCGTTCTATTGATGAAAAAAACCAAATTAAAATTTCTACAAAAATGGCTAGACATATTGAGCAAATATTTGGTTTATCTAGATTAGAAATGGATGTAAATAATTCAACAGAAACATTAAATCAGCATAAGATATTCACTAAAGAAATTAGTCAACACGTTGATTTAGAGTCGAAAAATACTGTAAGCCAATTAATTCCTTATATGTATACTAAATCTCAATACTTGATGGATTCACCATTTGATGGCTTAGATGCAAATAAAGAGCTTTACATTGATTTTAAAGCTCAACGCTCCTTAATTGACGGTGAGATTTTCCATACAAAAATTACAGATGATTCTATGAGTCCCAGATTAAGAAAAGGTGGATATGCTATTTTTCAATACTATGATCCAAGTTTGTATCCGACAAAAGAGCGTAAGTTTATTATGGATACTCTTGAAGATGGCTATATTTTTTTAATTAAATATAAAAATATCGCAAAATTCTATCGTGTCATATACCGTATTTATGCTGATGAAATTGAATTGAGATATGACAATAAATCATGTGAAGATGAGTTTAATGGAATTGTATATTCTGAAGATGAATTCTGTGAATCTGGAATGAGTATAATTGGTAAGGTTGTTGGATATATTGAAATGGATTCTGATTTCAGATAATTATATTAGTTTATATCAAGTATAACTATTTAAAAGAGTCGCAGAATGTCTAGTTTTTACGTACTGTATAGACTAGACATTCTGGGGTTGCTATATAATGTACTGTTGTGTATTAAAGTATTTATAATTTAATTTTTTGGTAAATGTCTAATTATATTCCAAAATATTTATCTAGACATTTTCAATTGCCAAGATTTACCAGACTCTATCTCAATAACTTTTTGTTCTTTGAGACTTTGCAATACATTTTTAATTTTTGTTTTTTTCTGCGATTCACTTAATACCTCAGGTAGCTTATCCAGAATAATACGCTCAAAATCTTCGCGGGTACCAGTCTTAAACTTAGTCAAATAATCAACAATCATTTTACGGCAATACTCGTTATCAATGCCACGTTGGCGCATATAATCAGTTTGCTGTGCTATTTCGTGGGCAAGGTTCGATGATATATGAACGTTTGGCTTTCTGCCTTCAATAAAGCTTTTAGCGCGTAAATTAGCTATTTCTTCATCAGTTAGCGGTTTTTTCTTCTGTACCTTATCCAGTAACAAAATATCAAATAATGATAATTCTGGATTAGTAGCTAATAATTTAGCATAAGCCACGTCTAGAACTTTACCTGTGATAGTAACAATCACCCGATTATTGTCAATTGAGTAATCTGGCATTGGGAAAAAACGGCGCTTTTGAATAGTAAAGATGCGTTTAATACCACTGCCGATGGTGTCAATCATGTTGAGGTTAACCATTGCATTAGCTAAAAATGGATTGCGATATTGTTCTTGTGGTGCATCTTGCTGAATGACATTTTCAACTGAGCCAGGTATAAATGAGCCAGCATTAGAAAATACCAACGTGCCTACATCATTCTCAACGACATTAACTCGACCAGCTAAAGTATAGTCTTGGTGAGCAATACAGTTATTCAGCGCTTCACGAATAATATACGGATCATATTGTTCAATCTCTTCTGGGAATAATGAACCATCGCGAATATAACGATATTTGAGATTCCTGATTTTGCTATAAACCGCTTCAACATTTAATAAAAATGGACAACTAAAATGCTGGTAATCAAGTTCAAGATTATCTTTGTCTTTGAGTATCCATGTGATTTTAGCCTGTGCTGGACTAATAAAATGCTCTGATTCAGCTTTACCCAATAGTACAATTGCAGCATTGGTTAAATTACCATTAATGGCTAACTTAGCTTTATTCAAAAATGTTATATCATCCCACTGGTTAATTTGTTCAACTAAATGGGGGTGCTTAACTTTGTATTGCAAACGTGCTTTTTCAATTGCTAACGGCTCTAAATCTGAAATAGTGGCAGTAGGGCATAGTCCTGCGCTCCAATCCACAAACATACCTTTGCGACGAATACGATCTATTTCTTCCAGATTAAGCGGCTGTAGCTCTTCGCCATCCCGACCGTAATAATGACCTTTCCATGCAATAGGTAAACCATTCGGTGCTGGTGGTATCTGGAACATTATTACCCGTCCTGAATCGGTCATAACCTCATGAATATCAATAAATGTAATTCGGTTGGTGGTATGATTAGCTACTTCCGCTTTTAAGCTTTGCAAATCGGCAGGACTACTGCGAAACTGTGTACCAACAATATTACGCTTATCGTTGATACCAAAGATTAGCCATGCTTCATCAACATTGCTCAAATTAGCTTCATTACTTAGTGCACTAAAATATTTACCGAGTTTATCAAAGTCATAATTATTCTTGGCTTCTTTGAACTCAAGAATCTCGGTTTCTGTCGCGATATTTATTAGTTGCATTAGTTTGTTTTTCATTTTAGACTTATCAAATAATTCGTTTAATACTATTTATTAATTCAGCGATATTTATATTTATATTATCTTTTAACTCATTATCAGCGAACAAAACAATCGATTTACATGCTCTTTTGCTAGCCGCTGGGTCTGGATTATGAATGTTAGATTTATTAATCATTTCAAGAAAGTTATCTTTAGCTATTGGTTCCTTATTCAGGAACTCCAGCAATTCAGTTTTTATCTTATCGTCCGATGAATAATAATTTATTAACCAGCAATATCTATAAATTGCATCAAATTTGTATTCTCTTTTTCTCATAGCATATAACAAAGAGTTTATTTGTAGATTTTTATAGTCTTCTTGTGTTTCTAGATTCTTTATTTTATCTTGGTGTATTAGCGGTTGATAAAACAGATTCTTATATATGCATTCCCACATTTCAGGGGTTGTATCAGTATCATCTTGTATGATACTCTTTAAAAATTCAAAGACCTCAATAATTAACTGCTCTTCTTTTTCTTTATTGCGGTGAAAGTAATCAATAATAATAAATGGCATAATCAAATTATTGCTTAAAATAACTTCAGTTAGCCACTTACATATCTCATTCTTGTTATAATTGTCTTTTATGCTCTCAATAAATGTTCTGTACATTTCCAATAATTCTGCATCATTAAACTGCTGTAAATTTTTATAACAGTTTATAAATTCTACAGTGTCGTTCTTAAGTATTGAGGTCTCAAATTCATTATATGTATCTTGGGACATTACTACTTCATTCTCAATAATTCCAAAATACATTTTGTAATAAAATGGATTTGATATGTCTTTAGATAAAACATTTTGTGTTTCTGCGAAATTCATAGAATTAGTAAAAAGATTAAATATTAATGTTTGAATATTTTGCTGTGTGGATATTTCTTCACAAATCTTCATCAAATTATCTGAGAACCGTTCTTGATTAGATGAACTCAGATACTCTTTAGCGGTTGATAATATTACTGTGCAATATTCATCTCTTAGTTGAAAGTAACTATTAATATCAAATCTTGAAATTAAATTAATCATAAATAATTGTTCAAGATTAACCAAGTATTGCTTTGTGTTATCGTTATAAAATATAGACCGTAGTATTTCGAAGCTATTAACAATTATTTTAAAATCTCGCATAGTACCTATCATTACTGATAAGATCGCTAAAAACTCTTGTCCATATGGCGTGCTTTTGTTAAGAAAATTAAAATATGTTGTTAGTTCACTCAAAATTATCTTATGGTTAATCTGAGGTATAAAATACTCTGCATCAATAAATTTATCTACGTATTTACTATTAAATTGCTCACATAATAATTTTTCAGTCATATTCTTATCTAATAGGAGCAAATATAAAACGTTAGAAAAATCTGCATTCAAACGTAGAAACTTGAATAGATTTATTAATTCATCTTTAGCTAATCTATCTAAATCATCTAAAACCACAATAGTTTTAGCCTTATTTTTAGCAATATATGTATTAATCTTCTCTTTAAGTTCTGAGTTAGATTCCTTTTTTGATTTTAATAAACTAGCAAGTTGTTTAACTCCTGCAATACCTAGCTTTGCATAACTTGGTAGAATTTCTGTAACACTTGATGGGACTTTTTTTATTAAGTCAGAGCTAAAGTTTGCAACTGTTTGCAAAATAAATTTCGCTGCATTTTCTCTTTCTGTTTTACTTTTAAAGTCCAGTTTACTAAATAATTCTTTATAAAATGCAAAACACAGTTCTTGACTATTATTGTATTCCCAAGGATTAAAATTTAATATATTAATATCATCACCTATTTTTTTTGATTTCAATTCCTTTATAACCAAATTGACAAATGATGTTTTTCCCGAACCATAAGTTCCATATATCCCAAGAAAGAAGCAATCAGAATTACTTAAGATAGATTGTATGTATTTGGATAACTGCTTAATATGTTTCTCCAGAGCAAATTTATCATTTTTAATATCGTCAATGGCTTGATTTGAACCAATGGAATAAAAATCAACTGTCATTGTTAGGTACCTTAGACATCATTTTATTGTTTGTGTTTTGATTAGTTGTGGCTGAGACGAAGATATTTTTATAAAAATTGAATAACATATTTATTTTCAGCACCCCAGACGTTGATAATAATCGCTGAAACAATCTGCTCATCCTAATTGCAATAATGTTTGATTTTACCACATTATATAGTTAGAGCATTAGCTTATCCATATTGCAATTGCTCGGTTTGATACGCTTTAGCGCTGGCTACGGGCATGGCGGGTTTTGCTTGCAAAACAACGGGGATTCAGCGCTGATTAATGATATAGGCTTAGGGTTTGTCCTAAGCCTTATTTTACAGATAACAATATAAGCCCGTTTCTTGCTCAAAATACGGGATTAAATCATCAGTATAAACCTCATCAATTTGCTTGATTATGCGCTTTTCTGTGTCGGTTATTCTGGTGTTACATGAACTCAAAAGATACCGGTTAAGTAAAGTTTGTCAAATAAGCGATAAGTTTCTATAATTTATCACATGGATATGTGTGCCCATTTGATATTATTCCGAAAGCTGATCTCTGCGAACTATCCCATTTGTTGCGATATTCAGTACACGCATTTTTTACGCTTACTGAACAATTTTTTCTGCCTATATTTGTTAATTGTTCATTAATTGCTAATTCATTGCATTTCTGTGCAAAATCTTCTGGTGAACAGTTAATTTTAGGGCTATTCATCTCGAGGATTTGAGCGCCTGTTATATTTTTTGTGTTTAAACTTGCGATTGTCTGATCACATTTATTTTGTAATGATTGATACATTGCGACTATTTTAGCTTGTTCTTGTTGCGCTGACTCCAATTGTTTATTTGCCTCAATCTGCTGTTGCTTACATTGAGCTATAAATGGTTGAGTCATTGAATTAGTCAAGGCATCCGAAGTTTGTTTAGCTAATGTTAAATTTTCTTTATTAACGCTAGTTTTATACGTTACTCCTTTAGCTACATCAACTACAGCCCCAATACCTAAAGTAAAAATGTATGTTAATGGTTTCACGACCGCATTCGAACCAACGTCTTTATTTATAAAATCACCTCCACACTTTGATCTAATTCCTTTGTTGGAATAAGTAGTGCTACAGTCCCCATTCCAAAAAGGTACTTTATAATCTAATGATTTGTCGCTTAAATACTCTATTTGTAATACATTTTCGTCGTCAATATAGTCTTTAGATGCCGATTCAACTTTAAAGCTTGATTCCTCCATCTTGAATTTCGCGTAAAAATAGCAATTGTCATCTGCATATACAGAGCTATAAGCGGCAAATATCAAAGAAAAAAGTAACCAATTATTGTAATTCAGTTTTTTTATTTCCATATCTCATCCTATTCATATATTATAGTTTAATGTAAAACAATAGTTTAGCATAAATATATTATATATAGTGCAATTATTTAAAGTGGCATTCTATTGTTTGTTGATATATAAGGTGTAATTTTTTAGAATACATCTATGAAAACACAAAGCTCAACTTTAAAAATAATTGCCGAGAATGTAAAGGCATACCGATTAGCTAAAGATATCTCGCAAGAAAAACTTGCTGAGATAGCTGATGTTCACAGAAATTATATTGGACATGTTGAACGAGCTGAGAGGAATATGACTATTGATAGCATTGAGCGCATAGCAAAAGCTCTTGGTGTGACAGTGATTGCCTTGTTAACCCCACAGACTAAATGAAGTGATAATAGTATAGATTCTCATTAGAGGAAGAACTCTAAAAGTATTTGTCGCTGATATATATCATGATGATGTCTGTAATAGTTGTAATTGTCTATATTATCAAGCTATTTCAGCATTAGCTTGTGAGATAATTGAGAAATATCTTCCTTGTGCATCAATTCGGATTGTTTCAGTTAGTTGGAATGCTAATGGCTGTTTAAACATCGGAGCATCATATACTAAGGAATGATACTCACCATTTTCACCGCAAAGATCGATATCAAGTAGAGAAACTAAATCTAAGGTTAACTGTGAGCCAAGTACCGATTTATTTATATATTTGGTATCAACATTTACTATGATAGCTCTAAAGCCATTTTTTGTAAATTCGATTAACACATCTTGTGCTTTATCACCCCAAATAGGAAATACAGCATTCATACCCACAGCAGCTAGATTATTTTCGCGTGATTTACGTAAGTCTTGTAGATGAATATCACCAAATGCAATATTTAAAATGGATTGTGATTTACAGTAAGTAAGAAACTCATGCATTTTATGGTTATACGAATCTTGACTTGAATATTCAATAATGAATAATTCAACACCCATCAATTCCGCTTGTAGCTTAATTAACTCAATATCAATCATATGCATTCCAATATAGTATTTACCATCATCGTGTTTAAATACTATGGTTAATAACCCTACAATTTCATATAAGCCATTTGAATAGATTCGATAATATGCCAATGCACTATCTTTGCCACCACTCCAAGAAACAATAACTTTTTTCATGATACCTTTAAGAACTTTATAAGTAATGATTATTTTGTGGTCGGTATATAAATAAATCAAATTAAGAAGCTGATTTTAACAGGATTTTATAGTTGAAGTCTGCGGAATTAAAGTAGACAAAAAGCGCTGGCTATGGGCATGGCAGGTTTTGCTTGCAAAACTGGGATTCAGCGCTAATTAATGATATAGGCTTAGGGGTATCCTAAGCCTTATTTCATAGATAACAATATAAGCCTGTTTCCTGCTCAAAATACTGGATTAAATCATCGGTGTAAACTTCATCAATTTGCTTAATTATGCGCTTTTCGGTGTCGGGTATTCTGGAGTTGATAAAGGTATATTCATAGACATCTAAACCGATATTGTAGGTTATCAATACCAGATTAATATTGTTTTTGGTTTGTATATTTGCTGGTAATTTACAGTGTAAAACTGGCTGATTTTTACTATTGATGCTGTAAGATAATTTCGCTCCGGTCATGGCGGTAAATTTACTGCCGCCTAATTGTGTATAAATAGTTTGTACAATTTCTTTGGCATATTCCTGATTGGTCATGATGTTATTTCCTTGTTAGTCATAGACTGAAATTAATAGTAGTTTTTGCGGGATTGCTCCCGCTGCTGGTTAATGGATTGCTGGCTGCATCTCGGTTTGAATAATCTGGCTGCCGTAATCCTTACGGATTTGCTTCATTGATTTACTGCCTCGTTTGTAGTTGGTAATGTTGATAGTTGGACTCCAATACCATGATTTTTTAGCACCTGAGAATTTAAAGCCTAAATTACTGATAGCTTCTTTGTGTGGGTAAGTGTTACCAGATAACCATACCCAATAGCCACAAACTTCAATAATTACGCCGTGCAGGATTTTAAGGGTGTCCAAAAAGCTAAAGTCAAAGGTTGGTGCTGTTTCTTGTTCTTGGTTAATGTCCAGAGTTTGATTGTTCTCAAAATACTTGCATAACTCAGCAAAAGCCGTATTTATTAATTGCATAGTCTCGGTATTGCCTCCTTTATCTGGATGATTGGCACTAGCTAACTTTCTATATGCTTGTTTAATATCATTTAGCGTATATTGTCCATTCTCCAGACCAAAGATAACAATTGCATTTTGTAATTTATCCATTTTAACTACTCCATAAAATACATCTTGATTTAGCGCCAACGAGCGCTACCGCTATTTGATTAAACCGAACCTAAATAATTACGAGTAAAGGGGCTTAGCTCCTTTCAGCCAGAGGCATAACCCCAACCAAACCCACATTTTTTTGTTTTGCGGCTTAATGGCGATACTAAAAAGCATAGAACTGCGGTTGCTAGTGCGATTGCGCCAACAGGAAAGTTTTTTAAATTGTTTTATGGAGTTTACGAAGTAAAAGAATTTATAAAAGTTTGGTGCACACGTGAACTCGGATTAGCGGCTTATGAATATAGGCAGCTAATCAGCTAAGTTTCACGTAGTGTCGTTTATGAAGATTAATTGAGTGAAGGAAGTATGACTGAGCGCAATTAATTTCACACTCAGCCACCATAGCAGGGCTATGCTTTATCGGCGTTAATAATGTTAGCCGCAAAATAAAATAAATTAACAAATAAAATAGTATATGCTATTGTATAATATTCACATTACATTATTTAAATAGATAATATTACATGTCAATAGATAAAAAATTAATCCTGTTGCAATTTAAAGAAAAAATATTTCAGAAAAATGGATCATTGTTTCAAGATTTTTTTGAAAATTTAATGCAAGTTACAGATTCTAGGTTTATAAAAATTAAGCCACAAGGTCGTAATGGTGATGGTGGCAATGATGGTTATATCCCTGAAGAAGGTAAATATTTCCAGAACTATGCACCTGAAAACCCTCAAGAAAAAGATTCTAAAGCGGCTAAAAAATTTAAAGAGGATTTTGAAAAATTAAAAAATACTTGGGATAAATTTACAGAGATTCAAAGCTATAATTTTGTTTTTAACGATAAGCAATGTGGTACTGGTGAAAAACTTAGAGAAGCAAAAGCTGATTTAGAGAGATTAAATCCAAATATTACATTTGAAATAGTACTACCGATTAATTTAGAGAAAATAGTACTTAATTTAACTGAGGAGCAATTAACTAAGCTGGGGTTTGATCTTGATAAAAGAAACAGCATTAAGTATTTAGAGGCTCAATTAGACAAGTTAAATGCTATAGCACAAAATGATCTTATAATTGATGAACATTGGTTGCAGTCTCTTAGCCCTATTGTAAAAGAGATCAACGAGAGTGATTTAACTTTGAAGTTACTTCAGCTTGAGGCTAGAACAATCAAAGCAAAAGAAAATTTAAATAGCTATATTAATAGATTACTCCAAATTGAGAGTTTATACCCACAAGAAATTAATAATAAACTAAATTTAGCTAGTATATATATGGAAATCGGAGATACAGATCACTTCCAAATGAAATTAAATGAAGCCAGTTATATTGATAGTAACCATTGGAGATATGAACTTGAGTTTTTGAGACAGAAAGTGGCTAACGGTGAACAAATTGTCTATGATAATGATTTAAATATTGCTTATCTTGTTAATCAGTCGCAATTTACAAAATCATTATTCTTTCGTTTTTACTCAATGATTGCACTGAAAAATGGCGATTTAATAAATGCCAAACAATTTATTGAAAAAGCGATTTACTTTGAACCAGATAAAGTTTCTTATCATGAAAATAGGCTGAGCATATTTGGGTTTGAAATATATGAAGCAAGTAAAGGCACATCTCTATCAAATCTTAGACCTAAAATAATAAAATTTGAAAATGAGATCGAAAAAGTTGAAAATATTGCATCTAATTCAACAAGTAGAATTAAATTGCTAATAGAAATGCATAAATTTCGGGCAAAATTTGCCTTATTAGATTACCCTGCATGCAATTTGATCATCCAGAATTGTTTTAAAATTTTGCTTAATTGTTATTATGATATAGCTGTAGATGGTATCATCCATGAATTATTAACTCGTCTGCTATTAAGCTTAGATGAGTTAAATAATATAAGTGAGTATCTTATAAAACAGTCGGCTAATATTTCTTACCCACTAACCATCTCTTTAATCTTACAATTCTCTAAATATGGAAACCCATCTGGTTTTTTATTCAACCTATTTAAACAATTGAATAACAATAAAGGATTGCACATATTAACTTGTTTAGACTCTGGCAATATAGACAGCTTTGATTATAATGATACTATATCAAGGGAATTAATAGTGGGGTTAGCTTATTATTTACAGGGAAATAGTAAGCTGAAGTTACAGCTAATTAATGTTATTCCAAATAATGATATTAATTATAAGAAGTTGATGGTACTTTATCATTATGAAAATAATGAATTAGATAAGGCATATGAAATATTTAGGTCTCTCACGATTAAAGAACTTACGCTACATGATTGCTATAAAATGCTCGAAATTGTAAGACAAAAACAGGCATATGAGTTTGAAATTGAACTACTAAAAATAATGAATGATTTTGAAGGCAACGAAATCAATACATGGCTTAATAATTATCGAATTTTTTCTGCATACATAAATCTCCAGAATTATTTACAAGCTTCAGAAGTTGGTAACCATCTGCTGATATCTAGACAAGAAAATCTCACGCTAGAGCAACTTGAAGAAATTTTGACCCATACTATAATAAGCATGATGAGAATCAATCATCATCAAGATGCATTTGAGCTTTTGCAACAGTATAATGCACAGAATTTCTCATATAAATTTGTTTTAGGCTGCGAGATTCATGTTTACCTAAATAACAATAAAAATGATTTGGCATTTCAATCCTTAATTAAGGGGGTTAAATTAAAAAATCAAGTTATGCCAGAAGAGTATGCTAGTTTTTTTCTTGTATTAATTAGCAAGTTTGGAAAATTTATTAATTTTGATTCACAAAAAATTGTGCAAGTTAATTCATTCGTTAAATTAAGCGGTATTGACAAGTGGTATTCTATTGGAAGTGATTTATCACTTGATGCTACTCTAATTAATAATGCATATTATTTATACAATGAATTTTTTGGCAAGTCAGTTGGTGATGTAGTTCAATTAAATCAATATGCCAGTAACACGCAACACAAAATTGAATTAATTTTTAATTATGAACAATATATTTCATGGCAAATAAAACACCATCATAATTCCCTATGTGCAGAGGGTCGATTAGAAAATGCGATGATGTTTGAAATACCGAAAAATAATAGTGATGAGTTTGATGTTCCAAAATTCTTTGAAATTCTAGAAGATATGTGTAATGTTAATTCTAAGAACGAGTTTTTCAAAAACTATACTCAAAAAACATTACCGCTCGCTATATTAGCTGAAAGTGAGGGAGGATTTCTTCACGCTTTAAATAGAATAATAAATGACAATGCCGGATTTGTACATTGTTCTTCTGGACATATGATAGATGTTAATCAACAGCGACTTACTGCAGCAAAAATACTAGATGGAGCTGCCTTTTATTTAGACTTAACTAGCGCATTTTTTATGATTAGTCATGGGTTATTACATAAAGTTCTTGATTTAATTCCAAATATTAAAATAACTACGAGCGTGATGAACTTTTTATTTGAAATTGTTGCTAAATTATCAGAAGGCGAGAATGGTATTGAGTTAATGCTTATAAATGTTACAGGTAAATATTGTTATAAGCAAAATACAGATGAAGATATTAACATTAAACAAAATTTTGTTGATGGTATCAGCTTATTACAAAAAAATCCTAACAATATTATTTCTATATCTGATACTAACCGAATAAATATTGTTTCTAATTTTAAATTACGTGATGAGCTAGCCGATTCTTCAATGCTATCCGCTATGAATAATGAATATATAATTACAGACGATCCATTATTATCAATTGGATATGCCCAAGCAATTCAAAAACCTATTGCTGGCTTTTGCTCATCAATAGATATTATAAGAGTATTACATTATAGAAATTTAATTAATTTTGAAACTCTTTTGGATTATCATCATTATCTTTCATTATTGAGATTGAAGTTTTTACCAATAAATGCTGATGATATTTATCATGCTTTATTCGGTAGTCAACATATAAAAATCATTAGCTTGCCAAATTTGAAGAAATTAAATTTAAAGCTAGTGCTATCTCCAGAATATAGTGTATCAATACAGAATGCAATTAACTGTTTAGCTGAATTTCTAATTAAGGCTATATTGGAATGTTTGCATGATTATTACGATATTGAGAATATTTGTATAGCACTTATTAATGAATTGCCTGATTCTTATGATAAAAAAGTAGTATTCATAAATATATTAGCGATTTGTCACAATATGTATTTTAACAATAGATGTATTATCATGCCTGAAGATGAAATCGTATATAATATTATTATGGCGTTAAAGAGTAAATTTAAAGCATGAGTAAACAATGAGGATCTATGGATGAATCTTCATTGTTTCCTAAATTAAAAATATTAATAATCATTAAAAATAAAATAAAATAGGTTCTCTTTATCCAATTTGCGAGTGATATTCTTCCGATAAACAAACTCAATCCCGGTAAACAATTGTCGAAGCTTATCGGCAAAGCCCTCATCAGTAAAATAAATCACTTGCTTGATAATCCCGCGCTCTTTGATGTCCATGTATTGCCCGATAATCTCCTGATAGCGTTTTCTGGTTTTGATAGTCCTTTCGTACTCAATTGCTACTTTGTTACCATCGGGATTGATACATGTATAATCAGGAATTTTAGGCGCTTTTTCGCCGCGTTTTCTGAGTATTCTAGTTAAATGCCATGAGCTTTGAAAGCTGTGATAACCTTGGAATTCAAGCTTAAACCTGATTTGTTGTAGCTTCAGATCATGGTAAATCGTAGCAGCATTAACTTTGCTTACCTCACGCAGTTCTGGTAATTCTTCATCAGCTACCATTGCGAACATGATTCCGGTATTGGTTGGCTGAAATACTGAAATTTTGCGGGCTAAACCAATATCAACCTCAAGCTTGGTGAGATAGTTTTTCTCACATAAATGCTTAGTTAGGCGGATAGCCGTTTGCTTGGGAACATTTAGCAAGAGTGCTATATTCTCAAGACTAGAGTAATTTTCTTCAATCAGAAATCTCAACACTTTATTAATCCGCTGATTAAAGATTGCCATTTTAGCCGCATGTGGCAATCTAGAACAGGTAATCAGATTTGCTGGTGCTGGCTTTTTGGTTTTGACTGCTTCCACTGGTGGCACTTGTGCCGGATTGGTTGTTGTCTGCATGATTTTCTCCATTTAAAGTATTAGTTTGCGTAATTTCAAAAGATTGGTGGTTTTTCTGATAAAGTTGATTATTCTCATTGGTCTCGTAATCACTAGCTTCAATGAGTTCTATTAACTCCTTGCCATTTACTGCATCATTAACCTTTACTGGACTGGTTTTACATAATGATGCAATGGTACTGCGATAGGACAAAGCAGAGCAAAACACAGCTTCAAACTGTTTCAGGTTTAAAATCATATTTCTATCGAAGTAATTACGCTCCGATTGAGTTAAACGCGTTTGTTTATCTAACTTCTCAGAGTTGAGGCTATTTCTAGTAACAATTTTTTGCTCTTCTTCAATCTGGATTTTACCTGTCATATCAGATAAGAAATCAGCGGTATCAATATCATCAGCGCGATAAAACAATTTATTCTGACTATTACCAAATACTGCACCTTTTAAAAACTCAGGATCTAAATCTGCGGGTGCACCACGTAATAACTTTAAATCCTGAATTGCACTAACTATCTTTAACCCCCAGCCAAGGCTAACGGTATAACTCTCAGCTACAAATCTCGAGATATGCGCCACCAGCTCATCAGCAAAGACAGTGATATTCTGTTCTTCTCCGCCATTACGTTCAATAGCATTTGAGTGATTCCTAGCCAACTGTACTACTCGGCAGAAGATAAAGCGCTGAATTTTCTTCATGGTTTCATCGAGTAAATCCCCAACGATATAAACACAGCCACCGCCAGCAACTAATTCCGAGAGTGATTTACCGTTAGTTGCATTAATTGAAGCGATATTGCAGAGCTTGTTTAAGTCTGAAACTGAGGATTTATACTTATCGGCATAACGGCTTAAATCGTAGTCACGGCATAACTCAGTCAAGCTTTTTGCGCTACACTCTAAACCACTATTTTGTTCAACTATAAAATTAGCCAGATTTTCTAAAAACTCCTGCTCATTCTTACGATAAACATCGGATTCAGAACCCATCTCACGCTGTGAGAATGCTTCAACTAAACAATTCTTTAAATCTCGAGCGCTAAAATCAGCAATTAGATTGATTTGTGGTACATCCAGAGTTAAGTCAATGAAAGTATAAGGGACGCCTAACTTATCGCACTGTTCTTTGAAGATATGCGGTATATACTTATCACCTTTAGGATCTAAAAATATCACTGTTTCACCAAGCATCAATGATTGAACGCCAAGATACTGCATTGAAATGCCCTTGCCACAGCGCGTGGCGCCCACGATTATGAAGTGGCGTTTGTACCAATCATCTGCATTTTGCAGATAGATTGGTTTTACATTTTCATCCAAACCAATAAACACGCCTTTCTTCAGATTAATGTACTTTAACGGATTGTAATTAGGTATTGTGGGTAATTCCTTAGCCATATAGCGAATATCGGTTTTGGCACCACGGCGTACGCTACTTTTAACCGTAAACCGACTAAACAATAAGCTAAACTTAGCTTGGAGTTTACGTGCTCCATATGTAGTAAAGATAATCCCACCCATAAAACAGCATCCCCACGCAACCATTTTTAAGCCCATTGGATAAGTTTCTGGTACAACCATGGCGGCGGGAATAATGGAAAGACTTGCAACCGACATTATTCCCGCCCGCACAGTATAACCAGCTTCCGATTTAAGCT
>SSGY01000001.1 GCA_008017145.1 Neisseriales bacterium | reverse complement strand
TTAATACTTGTAGTACTGTTGGCGGACAGACAGAAACGATGACATTTACCGTAAGTGAATCAGGACCAACTGTTTTCCAAGATGGTGCGCTTTATCCAAACCAAAATGTAATGAATGGAACATTTACTAATCCAGTAAATACGAATAATCCATGCTTTACTGGTACAGTTACCTATTCAGGGTGCTCATATGCGCAGGGTGGGCGAGTAACATTTAATGGCTGCTCGGTAGTATTACTTGGCTCTGGTTATCAATTTACTGCAACATATTATCTTTACACTGCGCAAAATACTTTAATCCAAAGCGGATCGGTAAATGCAACTAAATAGTATTCGTAAACCAATTCAGTGGTTGAAAGATTCATGGCACTTAGCGCGCCCTTATTGGACTAGTGAAGATAAGTGGCGTGCAATTACATTGGTAAGCATCGTGATTGTGTTTAATTTGCTTTCGGTGTATATGTCGGTGCAATTTAACAAATTTTCGAATAATATGTATGATGCATTACAACACCTCAACCAAAGTGCATTTTATAAATTAATAATTAAATTTTGTTATCTAGCATTTTTTGCAATTTCGTTTCAGGTGATGGCGTATTATTTTCGCAAAGTCCTTGAGATTCGCTGGCGACGGTGGATGACCAATAATTATCTGAGTAACTGGTTGTCACATAAAGCGTATTATAAAACTAGATTTATTGCAGATTACGTTGATAATCCAGATCAGCGGATTAGTGAGGATATTAACTCCTTCATTGGTACTTCTTTGGGGTTAACGCTGGGATTTATCAGTAATGTCGTTAGTTTATTTTCTTTCGTGTTTATTTTGTGGGGTTTGTCAGGCGCACTAAATTTCACTGTTTTTGCGCATAAAATTTCTATTCCGGGCTATATGGTATGGGTAGCATTACTCTATGCAATAGCTGGAACCTATATTACTTTTAAAATTGGACGCCCATTAATTGGCTTAAATTTTCGCCAAGAAACGCTGGAAGCTAACTTCCGTTTTGGTTTGATGCGCGTGCGCGAATATGGTGAAAATATTGCCTTTTATCAAGGTGAGAAAGAAGAAAAACAAAGCCTAACAAATAAATTTAGTGATTTAGTGGGAAATTTTTTCTCGATTGTTTATCGGCAGATGAAAATTGACATATTTAATACGGGATATTCGCAGATTGCTAATATTTTTCCAACCTTAGTGGCAGCACCGCGTTATTTTTCTAAAGCAATTCAACTTGGTGATTTAATGCAAATTAGTGGGGCTTTTGGACAAGTACAGGGCGCGCTATCATACTTCATTGATGCTTATAGTTCACTGGCAAGCTGGCGGGCAATTATGGATCGTTTGCACGGTTTTGAAAAAGCAATATCAGATGCGAGTAACTTACCAGTATTGGCACGCGATGATAAACCTGCAAATTATCTGAAGGTGAGTGGGCTAAGCATTAATCTACCTAACCAAGAATCATTATTAAAAAATATCAGCTTTGAATTAAATAGTGGTGATCACTTGTTAATTAAAGGTGCGTCAGGTAGTGGTAAAACTACATTGCTACGCGCTCTAGCAGGTCTCTGGCCTTTTGCTAGTGGTGATATTAGCCAAAATCAGACTAAAACAGAGATGTTTATTGCTCAGCGTCCATATATGCCACAGGTTTCATTGCGTCAGGCAATTTGTTACCCTTTAACAACTAATTTACCTGATGATACAGAGTTATCAACTATTATGCGTGAGTGTGGTTTGGCTTATTTACGGTTACGTTTGGATGAAGAAGTTGACTGGGGCAAAGTTTTGTCTTTAGGTGAGCAGCAACGCGTAGCCTTTGCTCGGGTATTGGTTAATCATCCGGATATTATTTACCTTGATGAGGCTAGCTCGGCATTGGATGAAGCAATGGAGGCTCATATGTATAGTGTGTTAAGTGAACGTTTACCTAATAGCGTGATCATCAGTGTTGGTCATCGTAGCACTTTGGATATATGGCATAATCAACAACTTGTACTTAAATCAGCTATCTGATTGAGTTAATACTAATTAGAATAATAGAGAGTTAAATGGATCAATTTAATCAAATCGTTAAACAGGAAATGAGTGCGTTGGATCAGGTCATCCGCCGTGATCTGGATTCAAGCGTACCACTAATCAATGCGGTTGGGGAATATATTATTGCAGCTGGTGGTAAGCGGATTCGTCCCTTATTGACCATGCTCTGCGGTAAACTTTTAGGTAATGATTCGGATTTGTTATATAAGATTGCGGCGATGGTCGAATATATCCATACTGCAACGCTACTTCATGATGATGTAGTGGACGAATCAGGCTTACGCCGTGGACGTGCAACAGCCAATGCAGTCTTTGGCAATGCTGCCAGCGTTTTAGTTGGAGACTTTATTTATACGCGTGCTTTTCAGATGATGGTAGAAAGTAACTCATTGCGTGTGTTAAAAATTATGGCGGATAGTACCAATATTATTTCTGAAGGTGAAGTTTTACAGCTACTAAATATTGGGCGCAGCGATTTAACTGAGGCTGAGTATTTTAAGGTGATCGAGAGCAAAACCGCAAAACTGTTTGAAGCAGGTGCGCGGGTAGCTGCGATTATCAGCGGCGCGGATGCTTCACAAGAAGAACATCTCGCTAACTATGCGATTTACTTGGGTACAGCTTTTCAGATTGTGGATGATATATTGGATTATAATAGTTCGGCTGAAATTATGGGTAAAAATGTTGGTGATGATTTGCTTGAAGGCAAAGTAACCCTACCGTTAATCTATTTGCTGGCAAATGGAACACCTGAAATGCGCGCTATGGTAGTTGCCGCAATTGATAATCCTAAACAAGCAGATATTGCTGCGATAGTAAATTTGGTTAAAACTACCAAAGCCTTGGATTATTGCAAAAATATGGCGCATGATTATGTGGCACGGGCACAGGCTGAGTTAGCTGTTTTTGCAAATAATGAATATCGTCAGGCATTGGAGCATATTGCTACGTTGAGCGTTGAGCGCTTAAGTTAATATTAAAAGGCCTATGATGCTTTTTTATGGTGAAACAAAATGTATGATTTCAACAAAATAATTGACCGCAAACAATCCTATAGTAAGAAATGGCGTAAGTATGCTGGTAAAGATATTTTGCCACTATGGGTGGCAGATATGGACTTTACTGCACCTCCAGCGGTTTTGGCGGCATTGCAACGCACGCTTGAGCATGGAATTTTTGGCTATAGCATGCATCAGGAAGAGGTGCGGCGTGATATTGTCGATTATTTACAGCGCGAATATAATTGGGGCGTGGTAGAGAAAGATATTATCTGGCTTCCTGGCTTGGTTTGCGGGTTAAATCTGGCTTCGCAGGCACTAAGTGATGTCGATCAACCAATAATAACTGCAACCCCAGTTTATCCACCATTTATGAGTGCACCATTAAATGCAGGACGTGAGTTATTAAAAACTCCGTTATTGGAAGTGAATGGCGATTGGCGTTGGAATTGGGAAGACCTGGAGAAACAGCTTGCAGCTGCCAGAATAAAACCCAAACTCCTTTTACTCTGCAATCCACATAATCCAGTGGGCAAAATGTGGACTCGTGAAGAGTTAGAACAGCTTCTTGAATTTGTAATCCGCCATGATTTAGTAGTCTGTTCAGATGAAATTCATTGCGACTTAGTCTTAGATGAAAACCGCAAACATATTCCGTTTGCAAGTATTAGCAAGGAAGCTGCCGAACGTAGCATTACGCTGATGGCACCGTCAAAAACTTATAATGTTGCGGGGCTGAACTGCTCTTTTGCGATTGCAACTAACCCACTAATTCGTAATAAATTTGCCAAAATTATGCGCGGTTTATTTGGTGATCTAAATTCCTTTGGTGTGGCAGCGTGTCAGGCTGCATACAATGAATGTGAAGACTGGAAAAATGCACTGTTGGTATATTTGCGTGCTAATCGGGATTTAATTGTTCAAACCTTAGCGCCTTATCCTGATTTGCAGCTAACCATTCCCGAAGCAACTTACCTCCTCTGGATTGATGGACGTAAATTATGTGCGAAGTACAATATAGAGAATCTGCAACAGTTCTTTGAGCAAGCAGGAGTCGGTTTGTCTGATGGTGCCGAGTTTGATTTACCGGGCTTTGTGCGGCTTAATTTTGGCACTTCGCGAGTAACCTTGACGCAAGCACTAGAGCGCATGGTAACTGCACTTAATCAGTTAAAAGAGCAAGGGTAGAAATTACGAAATTTATTGATTACTTTGGAAAAAATTGCTAATTAGCCGACTATAATAGCTCTGATTAATTGGACCAATCACCTCGGTATGGTGGTTGGTTTTTTTATTATTAAACACCTGATATTGGCTAAGACAAGCTCCTGTTTTAGGTTCGCAAGCACCAAAGATTATACGCTTAATCCGGCTATTGATAATTGCACCGCTACACATTAAGCATGGCTCGATGGTTACATAAAGATCACAGTCATTGAGACGGTAATTTTGTAAATGTTGTTGTGCTGCCAAAATTGCAACTATTTCAGCATGTGCCATAATGTTATTGTCACTACGGGTACGATTATAGCCTTGTGCAATAATTTCTCCCTGATGAACAACTACTGCGCCGATGGGGATTTCATTGTGTTGCAAGGCTAATTGCGCCTGTTCTTCGGCCGCAGTTAAAAATTGCTTAATACTATCTGGTTTTAGCCAAACATGCCGAGGGGGCATAGTTTTAAATTCTCTGCGAAGCTCTGCTTGTTTTTCTGGAGCTAAGGTATAACAAAGACTTTGTTGAGCGAGACAATATAAATCGTATAATGCTTGATAATTCATACTAGGGAAGGCTAATTTTAGCTGAGAGTAGATTTTCAGATACCCATGCTGACGGATTAGCTCTGTGCTTGCTAAATTTAAGCGTTCAAGCTTGCTTTTTAGATAATAAGGGATATTGCTATCACTCATATTAAATTAATCATAAAATTCGACATCGCGCCAGCTTCCTTGATCTTGTCGTTTAGCAAGCAATCTACTTTGCCAGTTACCAATATGCAGCTCAAGCTTATGCCCATCAGGGTCTAGAAAATAGAGTGAATCACCTTCAGAGTTATTTTCTTTAAAGAGAATGCATCCTGCCTTGTTAAGCCTCTCATACCAATATTGGTAGTCTTCTTGTTTAATACTAAATGCATAATGAGTGTAGTCGCTATGCTTATTTGTGAGAGTATCTTGGTCTAAGCTTAGGCATAACCATAATTCTCCGACCGTGAAATAAGCACCTGCATGCCAGCGACATAATGGTTTGAATCCCAATATGTTATGGTAGAAAGAGAATGAACGATCAATGTCACTTACCGCAAGAGTTAAATGATTAATTTCACTAATCATAGAACATCTCTTTCTTAATTAAAATCAACTCGTTCAACTGTTGCATCAATATTCGTTGATTCAAGTTTGTCAAGTACTTTATAGGCATTGTCCTGATTTTGGAATGGTCCAATAAATAAATTATAGCCACCCAGTCCTTCGCTATTAGCTTCAATATGTTGGATATTGGGGTGAAAGCCTTGTTGCTTAATAATTTGCTGCTGAGCTTTAGCTGCTGCTAGTGTTGAATAATTACCGACATTGATTAGGTAATTGATACCAGTTAGATTTTCCAGTGGGTTTATTGCCGGAGTAGGTGCGCTGCTACTAACTGCTTTAGTCTGCGGTTTGTTTGTGACCTTTTTTTTGCTTGGTTGTTTTGCTGGTGTATTCGCAACTGGTAACGTAGCTTTTGGAGCTGTCAGCGCTGTTGATGGTACTGATGAAACTTTATTATTATGTGTAGTATATGCCCAGTAAGCAAATATGACAGAGCCAAGGGTAAACAATATTGCTATTATTAACCACCAGGTTTGATTATTTGCAGGTTTGATTATCACGGGAACAGAACTATCGCGATTACGGATGCTTCTCAGCAAGTCTTTGTCATAGCTACGTTTGGTATGCGGATTGCTTAGAATGTCATAAGCCTCTTGAATCAATAGAAATTCACGATGCTCGCCGCCTTTGTCCGGGTGGTAACGCTGGGCAAGGATACGGTACGCGGCTTTGATTTCTTCATGTTCCGCGTCGATACCCAGCCCTAGAATCCGATAGTAGTCTTTCATTTAGCTAGGTGTTTCTGATAGGTTTTGTCGACAATAGTTGCGCACACACCGGACCCAGTGACATTAGTCATGGTACGCATCATATCAATAATTTTATCAATCCCGATAACCAATGCTAAACCTTGTAGCGGTAGTCCAACGCTGGCAAGTACGACAGTTGCCATAATTGAGGCAGTTCCCGGTACTCCGGCCGTGCCGATAGTTGCAATCGCTGCCGTGATGATAATTAAAAAGTACTGTTGAACTGATAAATCAATTCCAAATACTTGCGCCGTCAAAACGCAAACAATTGCAGGGTAAATTGCTCCACAACCATCCATTTTCATTGTTGCACCAAGTGGGGCAACAAACCCCGCAACTCGTTCGGAAATACGAACGCGATCAACCAATGTTTCCAATGTAACTGGCAAAGTACCCAAGCTGGAAGAAGTCGTAAATGCAGTTATCATTGCAGGCCAAAATTGTTTGAAAAAATGAACCGGATTACGTTTAGCAACTGTTGTAATTAGAATGGCGTAAACAATAATTTGTAAAGCGCAGGCTACGTAGATTGCTACAATAAATTTACCAAGCGGCAATAAGGTTGCAATTCCATATTCGTTACCTACTGATACCAGTAATGCAAAAATTCCATATGGTGATAAGCGGATTATTTTGCGGGTGATTTTAAACATTACATGTGAAAATTCATCAAAGAAATTGCGTACAGTATTAGCCTTCTCGCCCATTGAAGTAAGAGCTAGTCCAAAGAAAATCGCAAAAATAATTACGGGTATAACTTTACCTTCAGCAATCTGTCCGATTAGATTACCGGGTAACATATCTAGAAAAGTACCGCTGATACTTGGAATTGCTCGCGGTTGGTAGTCGCTGGCAGCAAGAGATAGATTCAACCCCATACCTGGGTTGAATAACTTGCCAATTAAAACGCCAATACTTGCAGCAATTATTGCCGTAATCATAAACCAAATTAAAGTTCGAGAACCAAGTCTTTGTACCAAGTGAATATCATCTAATTTTGAAAAACTGGCAACAATTGTTGAAAAAGTTAGTGGAACAATTATCAGTTTTAATAGTTTAAGAAATGCATCACCAAATGGTGTAACGGCGTCAACCGCAGCTTGTGGCATAAAATGCCCAGCAATCAAACCTAATACTAACGCTAGTAGGCATTGATTACCAAATCCTAGTTTAATCCGCATCATAATGTCCTTGTACAATTGCTTAAAGGTAAATACACTATTTTAATACAAATATGCTCTAGGTTGTCGGGTTTTAATATGCTAAAATCTATACTCAAAAGCTTGTGAACATCACACTTAAAATGTAATGTTATTCTTTGTGACTAGATTAATAAAATGATATGAAAAAAATAATTCTTAAAAGTTTGTTGTGCTTGTTGGCAAGATTGCCATTGCCTGCTATCCGTGCATTAGGTGCTGGCGTTGGTTTATTGTCATTGCGTTTGTCGAATAAGTCAGCAAAAAGGCTTCCGCATAACCTATTAATTACTGGATTAGCAACGCCAGAATCCGTTGAGCAAATGACGCGCGATACCGCCAAAGCCCTTGGGATGACCTTAGCTGAAGCGGCACTGATTGCTTGGCAGAAAGACCGTGCCCGAATTACACGCCTATTTGAAGTAGATGAGAGTTTTTACGAGGTGAAAACGCTACTTGAGGCTGGTAAAAACATAGTTTTTTTGACACCACATATTGGTAATTTTGAAGTTGCGGTTAAATATTTTGCTTATCATTTACCGATGAATATTCAAATTTTATACAAACCATCCAAAGATCCAGTTATTGAAGAAATTATGGTGAGTGGACGCAGTGAAGTAAATATTACGCCAGTTCCAACTAACCGCAAGGGTGTACTAAGCATGATGAAACATCTCAAATCTGGTGGTTGTATTGGTATTTTACCGGACAATGTTGCATCAGGAGGGGATGGTGAATGGGTCAAATTTTTTGGACAAGATGTTTATGCTACCTCATTAGCAGCAAAAATTTGCCAGCAGCCCGATACGATAGCTGTGATTGTCCAGAATTTACGAACAAAAACAGGATTTAAATCTAAATGTGTACCATTTAAGCCAAGCAATAGTGATACACATGATATTATGCAGGAATTATATAAGGAAATAGAAAAATTAGTCCGTGAAGCCCCGGAGCAGTACTATTGGTCGTATGACCGTTTTCGGTATCCGGATAAAGCCAAACCAAAGCCGCTGGCAGAAAGCAGATCGTAAAGTTATTTTCTTTACCTTTTGATTTTAGTTGACTGTATGAGATGTAATTTTCTCTTGAGAATTACTGTGCATTTTTTATCTGAAACCAATTTGTCTTGATTATAGTTTTTTAACTATACTCAAGCAGGTTCATTATTCTAGTTTATTGATGTGCTAATCGCATCATTTACGAACTATTTTGAATTTGCTTGAGCGTAAAATAGCACAATTAGGGAAGATAAAGATGCTAAATACAGTTTTAATTTATTTGGGAATTAGTTTTTTAAGGTTAATTAGTTGGTTACCAATGCCTGTAATGCGGGCTTTAGGTACGGTGCTTGGTTTATTGGCATATGTTGTGGTCAAAAAGAGGCGCAATGTTGGATTAATCAATTTAAAGCTCTGCTTTCCTGAAAAGTCAGAGAGTGAACGACGTAGTATTCTGCGTAAGCACTTTTGTGAAATGTTTATTATCAGTTTAGACTACGGTTTGATGTTCGGTGCTAGTAAATTTCGCATGAAAAGATTGATAAAATATCGCAATTTGGAAAATTTGCAGCAGTATTATGAAAAACGTCCGGTCGTGATGTTAGCCCCTCATTTTTTGGCCTTGGATATTGGTGGTAATCGAACAACTATTGATTTTGCTGGACTGACGATGTTTTCTCCACAGCGTAATGAGTATTTTTCTAAGCGGGTTAAGCAAGCACGGATGCGGTTTTTTATCCATAATGGTGGAGAGGTGATTTCGCGGCAAGAGGGACTTAGAAGTATTATCAAAAAAATGAAGCAGAAAAAATGGCCATTTTATTATTTGCCAGATCAGGACATGGATGAGACCAGTTCGGTGTACGTACCGTTTTTTGCTCATCCTTATTGTGCAACATTGGATACTCTGCCAAAGATACTTAAACTTTCCGATGCGGTAGTAATCTCGATGGCGACTTATCGCGAAGGAAATCATTATGTGATTGAATTTGGCGAAGCTTGGCAAAATTATCCAACTGGTGATTTATTAGCAGATGTAGCATTCATGAATCGACAAATTGAAACCATGATAATGAAGCATCCGGAACAATACTTATGGATGCATAAACGCTTTAAAACACAGCCAGATATGGTACGTGGTAAATTATATGAGAACTGTTGAGTTAGCTTATGATGCAACTCGATTAGTAATGATTGAATAAAGGGTTATAGCGATGATAAATAAGCTGTTAACTAATCTTGGGTTAACAATACTTAGATTGATTAGCTCTCTGCCAATATCGTTTTTAAACGCATTAGGTGGAGGATTGGGACTTATAGGTTATTATTTACTTAAAAAGCGGCGTAATGTTGGATTATTGAATCTCAGCCTATGCTTTCCTGAGATGGGGGAAGCTGAGAAAAATCATCTTATTAAAGAGCATTTTAAAGAGCTAATTCGTTCTGGGTTATGTTATGGATTGATTTTCTATGCTTCTCCAGACAAACTACGTAAAGTGGTTGAGATTAGGGGGTTAGAGAACTATAATAAAGTGCGTGGACAGATTCCAGTTGTGTTGTTAGCTCCACATTTTTTAGCTCTGGATATTGGGGCTAATCGCTTGACTCTAGAGACTCCTGGCTATAGCGTATACGCCGAGCAACGCAACGCTTATTTGACTGAGCGGATTAAGCAAGCTCGTCTTCGTTTTATTAAAGATCAGGGTGGTGAGATATTTTCCAGACGCGAAGGGTTACGCTTGATCGTCAGAAAAATGAAGCAAACCTTAATTCCTTTTTATTATTTGCCAGATCAAGATATGGATGAACGAGACTCGGTTTATGTACCATTTTTTGCACATCCAGTTTGTGCAACTCTCGAAACCTTACCTAAGTTGGTTAAGTTGACCAATGCGGCAGTTATCCCGATGGCGACTTATCGGGAAGGAAAGAAATATGTTGTGGAATTATCACCTGCTTGGGAGAATTATCCTAGTGGTGATATTCCTGCTGACGTAACTTACATGAATCGCTATATTGAGAGAATGATTATGAAACATCCTAGCCAATATCTTTGGCTACATAAACGCTTTAAAACTCAACCTAATTTACCACGCGGTAAATTATATGAAAACTGTTAGGAATTATATAAGATGAAACAATATAATGGAAAACCAAGTAAATTTAGTCCTGAGCAATTGACTCGGCTGTTTCCCTATAGCTTGGGTGAAGATATTGGTAATGCAGTAAGTCATTGCGTTGGTTCATTTGTTGCATTAGGTCTATTGATTAGTTTGGCATGGATTGCCGGACGTTATGGTGACTGGTTGGATGGTTTAGCATTTGTTTTTTATGGAATTACAATTCTATTCATGTTTGTAATCAGTACGGTTTATCATTCGATGACCAACCATGCCGCACGCAATGTCATGAAGCGGATGGATCATGTTGCAATATTTATCTTAATTATTGGTTCTTATACACCTTATGTTTTTAGCTTGCTAAATACTACTCGTGGTTATGTTACTTACATTTGCCTTTCTGTTCTTACGGTGATTGGAGTAGTGTTTAAGGCTATCTATGCGGGAAGATTTAAAAAAATCGGAACTCTAATCTACGTTTTGATGGGGTGGGCGTCACTGATTTTACTTCCACAAATTGTTGCCAAGCTTCCAACTATGGGGGTCGTATTTTTTGTAGCAAGCGGTTTGATATATACAATCGGTGCCTTATTTTATGCATTCAGTAAATTTAAGTATTCGCATACCGTTTGGCACATATTTGTTTTAATCGCGGTTATTTCGATGTATTTGTCAATCGCGTTATATATTTTACAATATCGTTAGTAAAGGAGTTAGCTTTGTCATACAGTGCTCATAGTTCTGCAATTATTGATGATGGTGCTCAGATTGGCGCTAATACCAAAATTTGGCATTTTACGCACGTTTGTGGCGGTGCCAAAATTGGAGAACGGTGCTCGTTAGGTCAAAATGTCTTTATTGGCAATGATGTCTTTATTGGCAATAATGTAAAAATTCAAAACAATGTTTCAGTATATGATGCGGTGTATCTTGAAGATGATGTGTTTTGTGGTCCGTCAATGGTATTTACCAATGTATTTAACCCACGCTCTCACGTGGTCCGTAAACATGAGTATCGCAAAACGCTAGTAAAACGAGGTGCAACGATAGGTGCAAATGCAACGGTAGTTTGCGGTGTTACTATCGGTGAATATGCCTTTGTTGGTGCTGGTGCGGTGATTAATCATGATGTCAAAGCTTATGCAATGATGGTTGGCGTTCCGGCGCGCCAAATTGGCTGGAGCTGTCAATGTGGAACTAAATTACATTTTGTTGATGCAAAAGCAAAGTGTAGTGCCTGCCAAAGCCAATATCAGCTAATCAATAGTGAGTGTATTGCAGATTGAGCCCTTCCTTACGCGATTTGTTGAGACAAAACATAATTGATCGGACAGATAATCGTGTTCTGTTAATGTATATTACGGGGTTTAACCATGCGCGCTTGCTTGCATATGATGACTATGTTTTAACCCAAGAGCAAGTTGAAAACTATAATCAATTAGTTCAGCGTGTGCAGAGTGGCGAACCATTGGCATATATTGTCGGATATAAAGAATTTTATTCTCGGCAATTTAAGGTTACACCCGCTACTTTGATTCCACGTCCGGAAACTGAATTACTTGTTGAACAAGTACTGGCAAAAACTCAACGCGGTGCCAAAGTTCTTGATTTAGGAACTGGAAGCGGCTGTATTGCGATTACGCTAAAATTGGAACGCTCTGATTTAGGCGTTACTGCGGTCGATAAGTTTGCTGATGCTTTGGCAGTAGCACAGCAAAATGCAGCTCGGATGCAAGCTGAGATTGAGTTTGTTTGTAGTGATTGGTATTCTTCGTTTGAAGAGCAGCAATTTAACATAATTGTGAGTAATCCACCCTATATAGAAGTAAGCGATGAACATTTGACCGCTTTAAGTTATGAGCCACAAAGTGCATTAACTGATTTTGGCGATGGTTTGAGTTGCATCCGCAATATTGTGAGTTTGAGTCGAAAGCATTTATTGCCTGATGGGTGGTTAATGATTGAGCATGGTTACGACCAAGGAGCTGCGGTGCGTGAGATTTTTATAAAGAATGGTTTAAATGATGTTACTACCATACTAGATTATGCTGGGTTAGAGCGTATTACTATAGGTAAAAACAGTTAAATATTAGAAAAGGAAAGTGTATGAGTAATCCGATTGGAAAAAATAATATGATTTACAATGATCTGAGTCATTTGCGCAAGCCAAAGAAAAGCTTTTATAATTGGGGTATTTTTGCTGGGTTTTTAGTTTTGGCTTTAGGGATTTGGCTTAGCGGTAGTAATCAAGCATTATTTTTAGCTATTAACCATGAACATGGAATACTGCCAAATGTAATATGGGGTGCGTTTAACTTATTGAGCTATTCCAAATTTTTTATCTTGCCAATATTATTGATAGTGCTAACTTTTAGCTTAAAACGTGAACGAATTCTGAATGTTTTGTTGCTGGTTATTGCTTACTACGTGGTCTTTGCTGCTTTGAAAGTTGCGGTCGGTGAAGCTCGCCCATACATTTTATTACCAGAAGGTAGTTTCTTTTGGTTGAACTATTTTGAAGATGCAGTGAAATCAGCACACAAGTCTTTTCCATCGGGGCATACGGGAAATATGGCAGTGTTTGTATTTGCGATAAGTAATCTATTTTTTGTGAATAAGAAAGGGTTTCAGTTTCTAATGCTGTTGCTTTTAATTTTGACTGCATTTGCTCGCATTTGTACTGGTTGGCACTGGCCTTTGGATGTGATTGCCAGCGGTTTGATCGGCTATCTGCTGGTAAAAGTCTGTTTTGCAATTAATCTTAAGCGTTTGATTGGTAAATGAGGATAAAATGAGAGTTATTGAGCATTTGAATCAGGCACAGAAGCCATTATTTAGTTACGAAATTGTTCCGCCTTTACGTGGTAGCACTACGAGTATTAATGAGATCTTTAATATCATTGAGCAACTTTTGCCGTATGATCCTAAATGGATTAATGTTACCACTCATGCATCGTCTTTGCTTTATGTCGAAAAAAGCGATGGTTCAATTACCCGCCGGATTCATAAGAAACGTCCGGGAACGCTAGGGATTTGTGGTGTAATTCAGAATAAATATGGGATTGATGCCGTAGCACATGTACTATGCCAAGGGTTTTCACAACAAGAAACTGAAGATGCTTTGATTGAGCTTAATTATTTGGGTATTGAAAATATTCTTGCGCTTAAAGGTGATAATCTTAATTATAATCGTCAGTTGGATACCTCTGAGTCAGTTAATAAACATGCTGTGGACTTAGTTAAGCAAGTTGCGAAAATGCGTCAGGGTTTATTTTTGGGTGATACCGAATATCCCGCGATTGATTTTTGCACTGGTGTGGCATCTTATCCTGAGAAACACTTTGAAGCAGCTAATATGGAGCTAAATATCGAGTACCTTAAACAAAAAATAGCTGCAGGTGCAGAATATGTGATTACACAAATGTTTTTTGATAATCAAAAGTATTTTTCCTATGTCGCAGCTTGTCGCGCTGCAGGAATTACCGTACCGATTATTCCTGGGATTAAAGTCCTTAAATCAGCTAATCAAATTAATAGTTTGCCACGTTTATTTCATGTTGATTTACCGCATGAGTTAGTGGCTGAGTTACTAGAATCTCCGCAAAATGCAGCTATTATTGGTAAAGAATGGGCAGCACGCCAAGTTGCAGAATTATTGACCGCTGGTGTGCCGTGCGTGCATTTTTTCTTGATGAATGATGTAAGTAGTGTTTTAGAGATAATAAAAAAATATAATTAACCAGTTTTATAAATTAGGGGTATGTAGTGCGTAAGCCAATCATTGGAATCACGTCAAATTTTGAAAGTATTAAAGCTGTATCCAACCATAGTGATGAGTTTATTTTTGTTCGTTATAACTATGTCAGTGCAATTTTAGAAAATGGTGGAATTCCATTGATTATTAATAGTAAAATTGATCACGAGGATGCAGAGCATCTTGTTGCGCGTTTAGATGGAATTTTATTTATTGGTGGGCAGGATGTTGATCCACAATTTTACGGTGAGGAATGTGCGATTGACTATTGTGATATTTATGGTTCTGGCACACCATATAGTCGTCCGTTACGTGATAAGCCTAATCCTGAACGTGATAAGTTTGAAATTGCACTCTATCAGGCAGCCAAAAAACGTAAGTTACCAGTAGTTGGTATTTGCCGTGGTTATCAGTTGATTAATGTTGCAGAAGGTGGAACTTTATTTCAAGAGATTCCTATTCATGACGTACTTCATACGATCTTGCCGAATGAGAAAATTCCCGACCATGAAATTCTGATCGAAGAAAACTCTCATGCTCATCAGATTTTTGGCTCAACCTGTTTCTTTACTTGCTCAATTCATCATCAGGGAATTAAACACCTCGGGCAAGATTTGCTTGCATCAGGTTTTGCCAAAGATGGTTTGATTGAAGTAGTTGAAAGTCGCGATCCCGAACACTTTGTGATTGGAATGCAAGGACACCCCGAGCGCTCTTGCCGCCAGTATGATGAGCATACTTATTTGTTTGCCGCATTTGTTGAAGCTTGCCAATCGCATGGGAGTAAGTTAAAATGATGGACATTTTTGCCGAAGAGTGGCAGCAGCAAGTATAATAATGGGGTTGTTATCTAATAATTAAAAGGATTATCTTTATGAGAAAAAATATTTTAATCACTATGATGTTAAGTCTAGGTGCTGCAACTGCGGCGAATGCTGCGACTACTGCTAAATCGTGTACTGAGCTTGATACCAATCAGGGTAAAATTATTGTGCAGCTTAATTTTGCTAAAGCGCCAGTTACGGTAGCTAATTTTGAGCAATATGTTAGTTCTGGTTTTTATTCTAATAAAATTTTCCATCGGGTTATTCCTGGATTCATGATTCAAGGTGGTGGTTTTGATGCTAAAATGAATGAAGCGACAACTAAAGCACCGATTAAAAATGAAGCAGATAATGGTTTAACGAATGATAAATACACTATTGCAATGGCGCGGACTAATGATCCTAATTCTGCTACTGCTCAGTTTTTTATTAATGTAAAAGATAATAATTTCTTAAACTATTCTGCAAGTAACCCTGGTTATGCAGTATTTGGTAAAGTAGTTCAAGGTCAGGCTGTAGTAGATAAAATTGCTGGAGTCCCAACTGGAACTGTAGGAATGTATGAAAATGTTCCTACTACTCCAGTAGTGATTAAGTCGGCTAAGATGTTGGCTTGCCCAAGTAAATAAGTACCACTTATTTACCAGTGATTAATTCCGTTGGATTTTATTCCAGCGGAATTTTATTTACTATAGTTTATCTAATGGGAACATAAATTCACCCAGAAGCGGAGTTGGAAGGTGCTTATGATAGCCTTGCTTGTGTGCTGCGGCTTTAAGACTTTCTAAATTTACTACTCCAAATTGAGGGTAAAGCGTACGACTGACTACTTTAGATACCATTGATTTAGTGTAACTTCTTCCCACAATCAATGAGAGTAGGTCAGCAACTTGTTGATAATTCTCGCAGTGAAAAATCAGGAATAAGATAGCATCTTTAATTGCTTCGTTTGATTTTATGTTATGCTGATCACTAAGCAACGAATTTCCCTGTGTACTTTCTATTACTTTTCCAAAATTATAGAAAGTTAGCGGGTCATCCATTTTTTCACCCAATATTTTGTAACCTATAACATTGTTGGTCGTTAGATTTATTAATGGCATATAGCGTAGGGTGATCAGCCAATATTCTGGCTGTCGCGAAAAGCGTAATGAAAGCCATTTTTGTGTTCGTCTTGTATTGCAGCAAAGTTCAAGGTTTTTGACAATAATGTCACTTCGCCAATCAATACCCATCATAAATTTTCTTCCTAAGTGGCTTTCGCCCGGAATATTAGCAAGTTTAGCGGATATTTTATCTTCTGCAATTACCTCATTATTGAGATTTATTATTACTCCCATCGTATTGTCATTTACTGTGTTGTGGCAACGAACCACCAGTTCCAACGCTTCTTGATCGGTCACGGATTCTCCATTTGTTTTTTATATTTATGTCAATTGCCAATTTTAACAAATATTTATGCATGCGTGCAAAATACACAAAGAATTTATCTGTAAGAAGATTAACTAGTGGAGATGGCATGATAAGATTAAGCAATAACATGCCAAATTTAAAAAACTGAACAGGACTGCGGATACACTAGATATTAGAAGATGAATTCTTCCTCTTAGTGTTTTGTTTATAATGATGATGTTGATGTTGTATTGTTCTGTGTGTCCTTGCTTTTGAAGTATTTTGTTCTTTTAAATCTTTTTTACTAGTCACTTCACTAGCATTATTTGCAAATGAAAAATTGACTGCAGCAAGAGATATGATTAAGAATAAAAGTTTTTGTTTTTTCATTAGTAACTCCATATTTTAAAAAATTAATGATTTTTGAAAAGTGACACTTGAGGCTAAGGTAAAATTAATTCTTATCAATTGCTGACCAATATACTGAGGTAGCCAGTCGTATTATTAGTAAGGCATGTTTTTGCTGTGTGCTTTACCACAAATTTTTGGTACTGCGATTTTAAACTCAATTTGAGGATTGTCAGATACTTTCAAATAATAATTAGGAGATAGTGTCTTAAAAAAACATTTACAGGGGTAAATATTTAATTGAGTATATCTCAATAATAGGAGTGTATACTTTAATATCTACGCCAAAACAAGAACTTTGGAAATGATAACGCGGTATTTGGAAATCATTATATAATACTGTATGTTATTTAATTAAAACGTTTAAGTTTGGGCTGTTATGTTAGAGAGTCTGGCATTGTTTATTAAATTATACTACAAATAAAATCCTATACCGATTACCGAGAGTTTTGGCATTTTGCCGAGCCTACTTTATTTCAACACGAAGCGCAAAATAGTCTTGTACCAAATATAACTACTCTACGTGCTGAAGATAAACCTGAACAGTTCGAGTATGCAATAACTAAACCGCCAATCCATGTGATCGAATTTAATGATTCATGCACCACGACCGTGGCATACAATGCTCCCCAAACTATTATTGCTACTAGTCATAATTGAAATATCCTGCCAAGGCATTGCTGGCAGGATATTTATCTTTGATAGTCTATTAATTTAGTGGCTGTTTACGATTGGTATAATAGTTATTAAGCGTATTTGCCATCCAGCCATTATCAGGGAAAGATACTCCCGGAATAGCCCACACTGCGGTAGCAAATCCACCCGCGCCCCACAAGATTGAAAACACATGTGCATCTGCTGCGGCTTGGAGTTTACCGTTATCGCTATGTCCCCAGTTAAAGTTATTCAATGTTAGGCATTGGCTGGCAGTTAATCCGGCGCATAATCCATATTTAGAGTTTAATGTACCAACTCCCTGATTAATCCAATCCGCAATATTATTAAGGCTTGAATTAAGCGCAGGATCACCGAAGAAATAGTCAGGTGCTGAGCCTTCTTCGGCTGCATTTATCCCAGATTCTATTTTTTCGGCATTAGTCTGAATATGTGCTGCTGGGATTTGCCATAACATTACTGGCACGTATGGTTTACCAAAGCCACTAGCAAGTCCTTCACTAATCTGTTTTGTCATTTGTAAGAAATTATCCCAGTCTTGATCATTATATAAGGTTGCTTGGTTTTGGACTAATGTTTGTCCCGCATTATCCGCAAGGCTACCAGCATAATCATCTGCTCCATAGCGGTCAAAGTAAATGAAATCTGGCTTATAAGTACCGCTAAATACACTGTAGTGATTGAGTAAAGACAATACCTGATTAACATATGGTGTCACTGCATTTTTGCCTTCATGGACCCACCAGCCGCCACCTGGGGTAGCTGAAATATTCATATGCCAGCCAAGATTTACCTGTGGACCATAGTTGTGCACCAGATAATTCTGTGCTTGAATCCAGCCATTAAAATTAGAAGTGAATTGTGGTAGCTGGTTATTTGCAGTCTTACTCGCACATTGCTTAATTACATATGATTCAACGCAGTTGCTAAATGCTTGTCCGGCACTATAGTTATCTGTTTTACCTTTTAGCCAGTTAATCAGATCTTTTACTGTCCCAGTTGTTGTAATTGGTTGTTTATCCCAATTATAAGTACATCCAGGTGCGTTATTGAAATTAAACGACTCAGTCATCATGCATGATACTTGACTAACTGCGCCATTTACTTGAATATTTAGTGCATCTATATCTGCTTCACGCTGGGTATTGCCGATAAAACCAAGTAAGTCTGGGTTTAATAAAATTGTTCCATGTGTACCTGTTGCAGCATAAGCATCTGTCTGTAAGGTGGAAGCAAGAAACGCCAGATTAAATAAATGTTTTACCAGATAATCTTGATTTAATACATCTTCAGTATTCCAGCCGCCACTTAATTGCCACTGATATTCAACGATGTTTGGATTTACGCTATAGCCTGTATTTTGTTTGATAGTTTTTGCCATATTTATCATATTATAAATTTTATAGGGAGTTTCAATTAGCCCTGGATCACCATTACCATTGGCACCGTTATAAGTAAAAATTGCATCAATTTTTTGTGAGATTGGTTCACTACTTGTTAGCCCTTGGCTGATTGTGCCCATTGCAAGGTAATTTGGCCATTCGTTTATTCCTGCTGATGTACTAGCAGTATTTCTTTGGGTGCTAACCGCTGTTGTTGGCGCTGCTGTTCCACTTGTTACTGAAGTATTTTGTCCATTATTAGCACTGCCACCACCATTACATGCACTTAAAAATAATCCGCCTGTTATTGCCAATGTTTTTGTGATTTGTTTGTAGTTTGATCTCATTTTTATATCCCTTGTAATGTTTGGATTTATTAGCTTTAGTTGGTTTTTTTGCTAGCTAACGATATTATATGGCTTGATTATAATTTTGTAAATTGATATAATTAAAACTATTATTTCGAGAAACAAAATAATTGGGGCGGTAATGAATAAGTTAAATAAGCTACGAAACTTTGTCACTATAGTTGAGAAACAGAGTTTTACTGAGGCGGCAAAAGTGCTCTATCAATCCTTACCAAGCACTAGTCGCCAATTATCTGAACTTGAGGAAGAAATCGGTAATAATTTGTTGATTCGTGATACCCGAAGCTTAATGCTGACTGAGTTTGGACGTATCTATTATGAGGAAGCCAAGGGCTTACTTAAGCATTATGATGATTTGGAAAGTCTTGCCTTTTTGCATAAAAAAGAACCAGAGGGAACGCTAAAAATTTTAGCACCAGCGTATGCGATAAACAAATATATTATTCCTTATATTTCTGAATTTCGTGCACTGTATCCTAAAATAACTCCGGTACTTGAAGTTGCAGAGCGAATTCCTAGGCTTCATAATGAAGATGTAGATATTTGTATGGCTATTGAATTAACAATGGAACAGGTTGAAGAAAACACTCGTGATGTAGTAAAAAAATTCATGTTTAAAATAACTGGCGTCTTATGTTGTACCCCAGAATATGCACGGATTCATGGCATTCCGAAGACAGTAGACGAAATAAAAAATCATCCGTACATAACGCATACTATCCGCTCAAATCCTAAAAGCCTCAGGCTAAAAGATGAAAATATTATACTGGAACCATATCTGTATGTTAATAGTGCTCAGACGATGATAGCTTGTACCAAAAATCATATTGGAATTATGCAATGTCTCTCAAGTTACATCAAAGATGAACTTGAGTCTGGTGAGCTGATTGAGATTTTGCCGGAACTTAGCCCAGATGCTGATTTTTATATGTATTACAAAAAAGTTCGCTATCTGGAACCCAAAGTTGGAAAATTCGTTGATTTTATATTTTCTAAGCTAGATTCTAATACACTCACAGTCTTTGATTCTTGGACGCGAAGGCTTGATAAAAAAGACGACGTAGTGTAGTCAGAACTACATAAGGAGTCTTTTTTGAAATCCGACAAAGTCCAAGATTCAAAGACGAAGAGTATATATAACTATATCGTTGTTGTGTGGATAATAGAACCCACGCATTGACAGTCAATACTATTTAACAGTAGCCCAGAGCGTTGCTATAACAATAACTAAACCGCCAATCCACGCAATCAAGCTTAGAGATTCATGCATCATTATTGTAGCATATAGAGCACCCCAGACAGGCTCACTTCCCATTAATAGTGCAGCTTTAGTCGGAGAAGTTCGTTTAACTGAAAAATTTTGCACAAAGAAAGCAAACATAGAACAGAATAAAACCCAGCGGTAAACCAGCTTTAATTGTTGTTACAATGCTTTTTTTAGTCAGCTTAAATGCGGTGGGTATAAATATAATTGAAGTAATACAAAATCTTAGTGCGACAAAGCCCAATACTGGATAGTATAAAACTGCATTTTTTGCAATCCCATAGCTAGTACCCCAAACCATTGCGACCAACAGCAATAAGGTTGAATCAAGCCATTTAGAAGACTGAATTTGTTTTAATTTACTCAAAAATATACCTTTAATATATCAGCATAAGAAGTTAAATATAAGTTAGATAATGCTTGCTTGTTTTTACTATTTGATAAAAAAGACAATGAATTATATTATAACATCTCAACAATAGAAGGATAAATAATTATTGATGAACCTTGTTAGTTGCGTAGTTTTGTATCCGTTTTGATTATGATATAATCTAATCCCACTCGCGTTTTCCAACGGAGTTTTGTTTGATAAAGACCTCTAAATTATGCAACAAATAAAATCCTACACCAATTACCAAGAGTTTTGGCATTTTGCCAAGCCTATTTTATTACAACACGAAGCGCACAATAATCTATCGCTAGGTATAGCTCTACGTGCTGAACATAAACCTGAACAGCTCAAGCTTGGTCTAGTATTATTTGTTGATGGTCAGGCGAGCAAAGTAGCAATTATCAGTGCTTTTCAGGGTGGAACGCTGATTTTATCTCACACGTGGGTGCTTGCTGATTTGTGTATCTTGCACGCTTTTTTAATTAGCAATGAGATTACGCTTCATGGCATAGTTGCGCAAGTTAAATTGAGTGAGAAATTTGCAGGGTCTTGGTGTCAGCGCGGTTCTGTATCTTATGAATTACTTCATCATACTGAGATGTTGATAATGGAAAAATTGCAACCCAGCACTATGATTCAACATTCATTGCGTCAAGCACGTAATTCCGATCTTGCAGTGGTAACTGAGCGCTGCCAACAGTTTTTATTGGATATTTATCCGCAAGTACCCAAAGATGAAATAATCGCTTCTGCCGTGACTGTTGCTCAGCAATTTATTGCGGGTGAAGTGGGATTTATTTTAGAGGATAACAGCAGGAACGCTCTGGGTATTGTCGAGATAATTCGCCAAACTCCAAAATATCAAGCTATTTCTACCGTAGCGGTATTACCAATCAATCGTGGCAAAGGTTATGGACGCGCTTTAATTACGATGATCTGTGCACAAATTTTTAAATCTGGTAAAATACCATTATTATTTGTAGATAAAAATAATCCGCTAACCATGCATTT
>SSGY01000137.1 GCA_008017145.1 Neisseriales bacterium | reverse complement strand
TCAATTTTAGCCCAGTTAAATTTATCTGCTAATTGAACCAAACTATGCTTCATATCCAACAAATGGATTAATTGAATCTTTAATAATTCTGGTTGGAATTTATCTTCTATTTTACGTGGTTTCATGCTTTTTTGCTCGCTGATATTGCAAGGTTTAAAGCATTACTTTACCATTTCTTGCAATATTTCGCCCATGAAGATAGCGTATTATTAAATTAAATCAGATTGATATATGATTTTTAGCATCAACTATTTATTGTAGCAATGAGCTAATTGTTATGTGTAATATCTGAGCTGGAAAACTTTAATTAGGTATTTTTTAATTTATACTCCAATTATCTTAGACATGGTTTTGCAGCTCAGCGTCGCATTGCTTTTATAAATTCATTTCAGCTTTGCATTTAGTCATAAGTGTATACAAAGTATCTTTTAAAGCTACGCGTTCTTTTTTTACTTTTTCTAATTCAATTTCACTCATCGCTTCTTGTTCATGGTCAACTTTATGAACTTGTGTGTCTAGCTCTTCATATTGCTTTAAAACGTGTTGGAAGTGATGATCGTTAACTTTTAGGTGATGGAAGGCTTCTTTTAATTCTGGAAAACTTTCAGTTAGATTTTGATGAGGTGTTCTCATGCGTAAGTCCTTTTAAAAAATAAACAGATGTAAATTATAACATATTTAATTGTGTTCTTAAGGTGTAAGTACTCATAGCTAACTATCTAAGTTAGACAAGAATTCTCTTAAGCCACTGTCACCAGATGAACATAGTTTAAAAACACCACAATTTTCAAGGACTTGGCTAAATTTTAGCCCTACTTCAATTTGCAATATTTGTTGAACATTATTTGGTGAAAAAAGTGGGTGTTTCATGTATAATGCTTTTAACCACTCCTCATGCTTAACTAATCTATCATCAAAGAGTAAACTAGTTACAGCACTATCTGCATCATTTAAGAGTAGTAAATTTTCTATTTCTTTTAATTCAGCTGCTAATCTACCGGGCAGTATTGCCAAGCCCATTGCTTCAATCAAACCGATATTTTCTTTTTTGATGTGATGTAGTTCACGATGCGGGTGAAAGATTCCTTCTGGATGTTCGCTACTTGTGCGATTATTACGCAAAATTAAATAGAGGCAATAACTATCATTACTAGCAGATAATTTGCGTAAAATCGGCGTAATCGCATTATGACGGACGCCTTGTTCGGATGCAGAAATAATGCCTAATTCAGGATTGTTATAGTTATACCATTTTTGAATTACTAATTCGGCTAGTTGGAGTAAATCTGACTTACTACCAATTAGTTGCAGTGTCGATAATGGCCAATTCAGATAGTTAAGTGTAATATCGCTAAACTTTGCCAACGAATGGCTAAAACGTACTGAAGTTTTCTCTAATGGAAAAACATAATTACCAGCCTGGTAGTGATCATGGTTTAAAATTGAACCACCAACAATTGGAATATCGCTGTTTGAACCGATGAGGTAGTGCGGAATTTGTTCAACAAATGAGAACATATTCTTTAATGCTTGTTGGTTAATCTGCATATCCTGATGCTGCTGGTTAATCACGATTGAATGTTCAGGATAGTAAAGATAAGGGGAATATTGAAAATACCATGCATTATTATCAAGGTTTAGTTGTAACATGCGATGATTTTGGCGCGCTGGTTTATTTAGATCTCCGTTGTAGCCCTCATTTTCTATGCACAGTAAACATTGCGGATAACTACCCGTAGTTTTCTTTTGCAGGGATTTAAGTTTGGCTATTTCGAGTGGATCTTTTTCTGGCTTAGATAAATTGATGGTTATTTCTAGATTACCATATTCGGTTTCGGTACTCCAGCTTTGATTTTTAGCAATATCTGCCGTTTTGATATAGTTAGTATTTTGACTTAACAAATAATACCAATCCAGCGCAACTTCAATACCTTGTGTTTGCTCGACTTGTTTGAATTTAGCTTCGATTGTACTTGGTCGTGGCATTAGTTCATCAATTATTCGTGTTTCAATTTGTTCTTTAGTATTGCCAAGGCTGGTAATTTGATTTCCGTCAAGAGCTAGATAAATTTGGCTCGCAATGTCGGCTAAATTTAGCTGGGCTAATTTAGGGTTAATTTGTGTTGTGTTGTTAGTTAATTCATAACCAAACAATTGCGCATAATGATTACGAAAGTAGATCAAATCGCGTTGTTCAATCAATCCAACAGTAATAGCTTTAGTCAGTAAAGTTTCAGTAAGATAAATTAATTTATCAGTCATTTATTTAACTCCAAATTGCCAATGAGTTTGACTATGGTAAGGTTTATCTGGGGAAAAAATTACACTCTCGCGAAACTCGGGCCAGTTAATCGCATTAGGCATTCTCTGCGTTTCAAGACAAACCGCAATATGTTTGGGAGTGGTGAAATTAGCTGAATAAACCACACAGCATGGTTCATCGGTAGTAATTTCCAAAGTTCGCTCACTTAGCGGATCAGATAGTCTAATCGCTTGTGTATTGTCTAAAACAAATGGATGGTCATAACCTTGATTAGCTAATTCTAGCTGTGGATGATTCGCAAAAATATCCTGCCCAAGCGGTTTACTCTTACGAAAATCAAACGGTGTATCAGATACTGAGCTTAGTTTACCAGTTACACAACCTGTTGCATCAATTTCGCCAAAGTGTGTTGCTGGTACTTCTAGCTCCATTCCCATCGCGTTTTTACCAGCACTTAAATCAAAGTAACTGTGGTTGGTGAGGTTGATGATGGTAGTACGATCACAAGTTGCGCTATAGCTAATAGTTAGTCGATTATCTTGTGTAATTTGATAACGTACTTTAAAATGTACATTTGCTGGAAATTTAGCCGTACCATCCGGACTAAAGTGGCTTAATTCTGCACCATCCGTAAGCAGGGTAACTTGCCAGATTTGCTTATCAATTCCGCCCGGTCCGCCATGGAGGTTATTACCAAGTTTATTGTCATTAAGCTGATATATTTGTCCTTCCAACTCAAATTTTGCGCCAGCAATTCTTCCCGCGATTCTTCCGGTAGTGGCTCCCCAATGTCCGGGGTTTTCTGGATCAAACTCGGTGCGGCTGAGCACGACATTATCCAGTTTGCCTTGCGAGTCAGGTGTATAAATTCCGCTGATGATACCACCATAGTTAAGGAAATTAACCTGAAATCCATTCGCACTAATTAGCTGATATTCAATAATATCTTGTTCTAAATGTTTTGCAATTATTTGTTGTTTAATACTTATGCTCATGCTAATAACTCCTGAGAGAAAGATTTTTCATATATTCTAATCCGCGGTCCAGCGCGACGCTGGCTCCTTTAACTTACGTGCGCCATCACCTGGGCTCACTACATAAAATTCAGCGATTAAATTAGTTTGTTTACGATATTCAGCACCAACTTGCTTAATAAAATCCTCAACGCTGTCAGCTTTAACTAAATTGACAGTGCATCCCCCAAAGCCAGCACCCGTCATCCGTGCACCAATACATCCTGAATGTTGCCAAGCTGCGCTAACCAGTGCATCAAGTTCTTTACCTGTCACCGTATAATCATCGCGGAGTGAAATATGTGATTGTCTCATTAATTCGCCAAATTTAACCAGATCGTTATTATGCAGAGCTTCTACTGCAGCTAATGTCCGTTGATTTTCAGCTACCGCGTGCCGTGCACGTTGATATATAGTTTGATTGATAAATAAATCACTGTTTTCCTCTAATGTTTCAACGCTTAATTCACCCAAGGCATTTATATTCAGGCGTGATTGCAATAATTTCAATGCTTCACGACATTCGCTCAGGCGCTCATTATATTTGGAGTCTGCCAAACCACGTTGCTTATTGGTGTTGGCGATTACTAATTTATAGCCTGCAATATTTAATGGTGCATATTGGTAATTTAGACTATTGCAATCAAGTAAAATAGCATGATTTTCTCGACCCATAGCTGAAGCAAATTGATCCATAATTCCGCACCCCACGCCGATGTATTTGTTTTCGGCGGCTTGTCCGATTAATGCAATTTTTACTGAGTCGTAAGCCGTGCTTAGATAGTCATTTAGAATCGTGCCCATTAGGACTTCAATTGACGCTGAGGAGGATAGTCCAGCTCCATTAGGGATATTACCATAAAAAACCACATCAAAACCATGGCTAAGTGTAGCACCATTTTTTATAAATTCGACCATTACGCCTTTAGGATAATTTGCCCAATTATGCACGGTATTAAATTCCAGATTAGATACTTCAAATTCAATAACTCCCTGTGCTGGGAAATTAAGTGAATAAAATCGGCACAAGTTATCTTGACGGGCAGCAACCAACGCATAAGTCCCAATGTTTAAAGCGCAGGGGAAAACATTTCCACCATTATAATCGGTGTGTTCACCAATCAGATTAACTCGTCCTGGGGCAAAGAACAGGCGCTTTGCATTATCGTTAGTGAATAGTTGATTAAATTGTTTAGTTAGTTTATTTGTTATGTCTTGCATAATAATCTCTTCTTAAATAATTTCAATAATTACAGCATAAGGTTGTAGTGTATAATTCTCAAACTCTACGTTCTTGGCATTATGGTTAAGAATAAAACGTTTATTTCCACGACAAATCAGCTCTACGCCAAATGGTGTTTCGTAATATTTAATCTGATGTTGATTCGCTACTTTCTGAGCCAGTTTACACCAAAACTCATCTTCGGCAACTGCGGTGCTGACATGGATTAATTTACCGTTCCCAACTTGGCTTTCGCTTACCGCAAAATAATCAGCAAATTCATCAGTATAGCGATAGAGTCCTTGTGCTTGTGTTGAATCAACAATCTCCAACATATCACGCCACACGCTTGCAGAAAATTTACCTTCGGCACCAATAATCTCTTCATTACGCGCATTACCTAATGACTCAATATAGTAACTCTTGATATTGGCTAATTTTAACCACGGGTTAGCCTGATTAAAATACACCGTATTATCATAATCTTTAATTCCGGCTCTAAAACTACTAATTACCGTTCCGCCATTGCGCATGAATTGTTCTAATTTCTCAATTTGTAGCGCAGTTAATAACATTGGCGCTGGCAGTAAGATAACCGAGTAAGAATCAATAGCATGACGAATATCAATTACATCAACAGGTATATTTAGGCGTTTAAAACCCTGATAAAGCCGAAAATGCTCATGATGAATATCCAAACCAGTAGATTGTGGTTGAATTTTCCAAGCATAAATATTATCTGGATTGTAGAGCATGGCAACCTTGGCATTGATCGGTAGATTTATCTCTGCCTGATGCTCGGTAGCTTCAGCAAAAATTTGTTTCATTTCATGATAACGCGGTCCATCTTGATTATCCTGATCAAGTACGCCATAACAAAACTGCTCCGCACCTTTGGTAGCCGTGCGCCAGCGGAAATAAATCAGATTATTACAGCCGTGCAACATCGCTTGCCATGACCAGAGCCGCGCTTGTCCCGGACGCGGCAAATAACCCATGATGGTATGCGCTTGTGCACCAATGAGTTGTTCGGTAATCCAAAAATGTTTGCCAGGTAAAAAGCCACGGGTTTGGTCGAGTTTCAGCGCAATTTTGCCGTATTCAACTGGTTGCTCTAAGCCGCCCCATACTGGATAGTTATTTAGCGCAACTACATCCAGCTGCTCCGAAATATCAGTGAAATTCTGCGCTTTATTGTAATAATCTCCCGGGAAATTATGCGTAATCGTTTGTGAAGATGGCACAATCTCACGTAAGATTTTTGCTTGACGTGCGGTAAATTTAGTAATCGTTAGCGCTCTAAAGCGATAGAAAGCCAGCATCAACCCGGGGTTTTTGGCTGGAATAGTTGGTTTTGGTAATTCTACTTCGCTAAAATCATTGTAGGTTTGTGACCAAAACACAGTACCAAAACGATAATTGAGATCATCAATTGATTGATATTCGCTACGTAAATAATTTTGAAATTCACGCTCGCAATTTGCGCAATAGCACCAGTCACTAGTTTCATGTCCAAGTTCATTATCAATCTGCCATGAGATTACAGCTGGATGTTCCCGGTAAGCTAATGCCATTTGTTGGGTAATTTTATCACTACGTTCCAGATAAACTGGTGAATTAAGGCAGGCTTGACGCCGTCCGCCAAAATGACGTTTGATACCAAACTCATCCACCGAGAGCACTTCCGGATGTGCTTTGGCTAGCCACGCGGGTAATGTTGCGGTTGGCGTACCCAGCATAACTTTGATGCCATAATGCTCAGCACGATCTAAAACATGGCGGAAATAGTCAAATTGGAAATTATCCGCGCTTGGCTCCATTAGATGCCAAGCAAATTCGGCTATCCGGATACAGTTAATATTTGATTTAACCATCCGTGCTAAATCTTGCTCTAACCATTCTTTATCCCATTGTTCGGGGTAGTAATCAACGCCTAAGTACATGTTATTCCTTTCTTTCTGTTTCTTGATTATTTTGAGCATTTGGTGTATTTAGTTCTTTTTCAAGCACATTAACAACTTGCTTCGAAGTCTCCCATTTGTTGTCTTTAAGTGTAGTTATAAATTTTTGTAGCAGTTCAGGGGTGTTATAAATTTCTTTTATTGTATCTACTAATATTGGTAATGAATTAGCCTTGAAGCTTTCCATTAGATTATCATCATTGAAATTATCCAAGAGCATGAATAATTTATTTATAAATTCTTGGGTATTGCGATTAAATGTTAATAGAGATATCAAATTCTTATTGCACAGAATAACAGTATTTTTAATTAACTCTTTTACTTGGGGGGCACTATTTGTGTTATTTTTCAAGAGTTCACCTTTAAATGTATTATACGAGTTATACATAAAGTCCAATACTTTAAGTGTTTTTTCTTGCTTTGCTATTAAATCATTTGCCATTCGGTTAACCAAATTAACAAATTCATCCCAAATTGTTTTATCATGGCGATATTTATTTAACATCGCTACTCTTTGTAGTTCATCATATGATTGAAGTAGAAAAATTAATTGTTTTTCCAAATTATATTGTTTTGTAGATAAAGTATCTACTATTTGTTTGATTGTATTAATAAGTAAATTTATTTTATTTTGGTTATTAGCTTGAATACAGGTTAGCTCGTATATGTATGGTACTTTATTATTTTTATTGTAGTCAATAATTTGATTTATAATTATTTGGATGTTATCTGTTGAATTAATAATTGTTTGGATTATTAGTGCATTAATGTAGGCAACCCTGTCATAAGAGACCGGTCTGATATTATTAGGATCATCACGCGAACATGTTTTATCAATATATTTGCAGTATGCGATATAATCAGTAACAATACTATCATCCCATGATGAGTTTGTATCGTCGTTGACTAATCTCAAAAATCTTTGTTCTAATACATTAATGCTTTTGAAATAATCTGTTATTAATTCTGGATTATCATCTTCACAAAAATTTTCTTTAAATGAACGCATAAAAAGCGCTATATTTTGACTTAACGTATTACCGTGTTCTCCACGTGGTAACAACTGTATTACGATTTCATGGATTCCAAGATAATTTATAATAAGATTTTGAGAAACATTCTCAAAATCTTGATTACATATAATAAAATTCAGATCATAGCTTCTGTCATATGTCTTACCGTAGTTAGATACATATGAGATTGCAGCGTGATTGATATATTTTAACGCAAGGCATTGAATTGAGCTGCTTTCAAAATATTGATAATTTTTTTCTTCGTTTTGTTCTTTCTTAGATGTAGTTTCTTGATTCTGTTTAAGTTTCTCCGTTGTATTCTTGGCTACATTACTAATTGCATTAGCACTCTTCTCATTTGCATCATATCGATAAAAAATTACTAGACGTTCAATAGCTTTTAGGTTATAAGGATTTTTTAGATACAAATGGTATAATGGATTGATTAGGTCTAAAACATTACTAAATAATAATGCAAAATATTCTTCATTGGTGATGTGAATTCCACTATTGTTTTGCTTAAATTTAACAAAATTCTCATAGTTTGCATATATTTGGTTAATTTTAATGTAGAGATGTTCTATTATTCTAATATTATTATCAACACGATACCGTTCTTTAATATCTTGCTTTAGATTATCAAAATTACTGTCATTTAAATCAATAATCTCCAATATTTTTTTTGTTTCTTGCGTTACATCCCGACCATTTAACTCTTGTGCTTTTTGATTATATTCCACTATTGTTTTAATTTTATCCTTATTAATGCCATCATGTGTCTTACTTAAATTACTGACAGCATTCTTGAGATATTCTGTTTGGGTTATATTAATAACCTCTTCAAATGGGAGCCTATAATTATAAGTATATGAAATTAATTTCTCACGGACATTTGTAAATTGTGAATTATTGTTAAGTGGCTCATCATTTGCTACCAAAATACAAATACAGTTTTTCTGATTATTCAAATACTGGATAAGGCTAACGATATGCATTGGATCAATTTTATTATAATCTACCAACCGCTCAAACTCATCAAAGACGATTACTTTATTTATACCAATAAATTGTTTCAATTCAAACTTACCTAAAATTGCAAGTACTCTAGTAATTGAAAGCCTAACTAGCCAACGAAATAGGCAATTGTTTGTTTTTTCAATAAGAGCCGTAATTAATTCGTGTGTATCAGCATAATCAGTGCAAGACAGGTATAACAATGATGGCGTTTGTTTTAAATGACTCTCAATAAAATAAGATTTGCCTGCACCCCAAGAACCATTAACTAAAATATTTTTTACTTTAGGTG
>SSGY01000056.1 GCA_008017145.1 Neisseriales bacterium | reverse complement strand
TGATACTAGCTCAGTATTCCAAGGCAGTGGCAGTGGTAGTGGAGGCGGATCTACTCCATTTGGCGGAGGTAGTGCTAATGCGAGCAGTAAATCAAGCCCAAGTAGAAGTGGTGGTGGGGGTGGCAGTAGTTCAACTAATAATGACAAAAATGCACCTAAAGTGTTAATTCAGGCAGAACCGACAACAAATGCGTTGATTATTCAAGCGCCAGAGCAAGTTTATCGTAATTTACGGATGGTAATAACTTTACTTGACGTGCGTCGAGTTCAGATCATGATTGAAGCGCTGGTTGCGGCAGTGACTACTAGTGAACAAGGTACCTTTGGGATACAGTGGATTGGTGGTGCAGGAAATAATAACCTAGGTGTCGGAGTGGTATCTAACTATGCCGGAAATGGTAGTAGTGCGAGCAGCTTGATTACCTCAGGAATGGCTATTGCTCAAGGCGCTAGCGGCAGCGGTGCCACTGGTGGCACACCATCAATTCCTGGTGAAGTTTACGTTGGTTTAGTTACTGGTACTACAACTATTGGCGGGCAAACTGTGCCAACAATTTCTACTCTTGCAGATATGCTAGCCTCTAACAGTGCAAATAATATCTTGGGACGTCCAACATTACTTACTATGGATAATGAAGAAGCAGAAATTTTCGTTGGGCAAAATATTGGTATTCCCACTGGTTCATTCCAAAATAGTGCGGCTGCACCAGGCAGTATATCCAGTACGGTTCAACGTCAGGATGTCGGAACTATCTTGAGAATTAAACCGATGATTACTCAAAATGGTACCATTCAGATGACTGTTTATGAAGAAGATTCCCAAACGGATACCACAGGGATGACCGCTGCATTATTAACCACAAATGGTCCAAATATTAATAAGCGTAGCATTAAAACTCAAATTGTAGTCGATGATGGGCAAATTATTGCACTTGGTGGAATGACACAAGATGTAGTTCAAATGCAAAACTCAGGAATTCCGGTACTTAGTTCAATTCCTTATTTAGGATTCTTATTTAGCTGGCAAAATCGGGTACACAATAAATCAAATCTAGTATTATTCTTGCGTCCAGTGGTAATTCGTAACCAAGAAGGTTATAAAGCGCTTACCAACCAACGCTATAGCTACATGATGGATCAACAAAACATGATTCAAGCTAAAGGAAATATTTTGTTCCCACAAATTGATCCAGTTAATTTGGAAAATCAAGTTCCTTATGATAATCAAGTTCCAAGCCAAAATACTAAAGCTCCAACTGAACCAATTGTCGATTTAACCTCGACTGCGATAAAATCTGGGAAAACATCTCTAGTTAGCGCACCAATTGGAACTGTTCTCAACCAGCCGCAACAAAACTCTGGAACAGTGATTCAACCAGCTAATGGCAATAGCAGTTCTTCAAATACTCGCGTGATCCAAAATTCACCAAATAGTATTTCAATTTATAATAATAATTAATACTGAGCACCATGGAACAACTAAAGTTTTCTCCCAATAAATACTCGCGTAGAATTCCTTATACCTATGCGCGAAGTAATAAAGTCTGTATTTATGCGGCAGATGCTGAGTTTGTGCATATTGCAACCTCGGTGAACCTCAACCCTTTGGTAATTACTGAGATTAAACGCAAGGTAAATCAACCGATTAAGATTGAACGAATTGAGGAAAAGCTCTTTGATGCAATTATTGCTGAAGCCTACTCAAGTGCCAATGCTGCGGCAGTAGTTGATGATATTCAGGATGATATTGACATTTCGGACTTGATGCAAAATTTGCAAAAAACTGAAGATTTGCTAGAATCAGAAAATGATGCACCAGTAATTAAGATTATCAATGCCTTTTTAACTCAAGCGGTAAAAGAAGATGCATCGGATGTCCACTTAGATGCTTACGAACATACATCATTGGTACGATTTCGTCGTGATGGTGTATTGCACAAGATTATTGATGTAAATCGTGGACTCCATGCAGCATTAGTTTCGCGGATTAAGATTATGGCGCAACTGGATATTGCTGAGAAACGTTTACCACAAGATGGACGGATTGCCCTGCGCCTTGCTGGGCGTGAAGTAGATTTACGGGTGTCAACCATTCCAACTGGTCATGGCGAACGAATTGTAATGCGTTTATTGGATAAAAACAAAGAGCGTTTGCAACTTGAAACATTAGGTATGGCACCAGATACTTTAGGTAAAATTGATAAGTTGATTTCTCGTCCACATGGCATTTTTCTGGTTACAGGTCCAACAGGTTCTGGTAAATCAACAACCTTATACGCGGCATTAGCGCGGATTGATTCTAATGCACTTAATATCATGACAGTAGAAGATCCTGTCGAGTATGATATTACTGGGATTAGCCAAACTCAGGTAAATGCCAAAATTGATATGACTTTTGCCCGCGCGCTTCGTTCAATCTTACGTCAAGATCCAGATGTGGTGATGATTGGGGAGATTCGTGATTTGGAAACTGCCGAAATTGCAGTTCAATCAAGTCTTACAGGACATCTGGTATTAGCAACGCTCCATACTAATTCAGCATCATCAACTGTAACCCGTATGATAGATATGGGTGTTGAATCATTCTTACTTTCTTCAACCTTAATTGGGATTTTGGCGCAACGTTTGATTCGCCTATTATGTCCAAGATGCAAAGAAGAAAATACCTCGATGGATGCAGAAACCCGTGCCCATTATGAAATCCCTGATGATATAAAAATTTATAAAGCCGTTGGCTGTGATCATTGTAGCGGAACTGGTTATAAAGGACGTACTGGTATACATGAATTATTGGTAATTGATGAAGAAGTTCAGCGTCTAATTCATACTAATGCATCTGAAACTGATATTGAAAAGTATGCGATTAAAAAACTTGGTATGCGCACCCTACGCATGGATGGTCTACGTTGGCTTAGAGATGGTAAAACAACAATTGAAGAGATTATCTCAATTACTAAAGAATAATATATATGCAAACATTTAACTATAAGGCGCTGACTAAAGCAGGCAAAGATAAAATTGGCGTGATTCAAGCAGAAACCGCTAAACAGGCTCGGCAATTATTACGTGCCCAGGGTTTAATGGTTACCAATATTGAATCAGAAAAAGATCGTAAAGCTAAAACCTCAAAAGATGTAACCTTTAAGAAAAAAGCAATTTCTTCACTTGAACTATCGTTAATTACACGCCAATTTGCGATTTTACTTAATTCTGGAATGTCCGTTGAACAAACACTATCCGCGCTTTCTGATCAATTAGAAAGCCACGAGCAAAAAGCAATTATGAGTGGTGTTCGTAGTGAAGTCTTAGGTGGACGTTCATTAGCGGCCTCGCTGAGAATGTACCCTAAAGTATTCCCACCTGTTTATTGTAGCTTAATCAATGCTGGTGAGCAATCTGGTAGCTTGGGTAACGTAATGACTAAACTTGCTGATTATAGCGATAAAACGCGTGAATTAACCAGTAAGATCATGATGGCTCTGCTCTACCCGATTATTGTCTGTATCGTTGCAACTCTAGTAATTGTTGCCCTACTAGTATTTGTGGTTCCGCAAGTAGTAAAAGTATTTGAAGCATCGAAACAAACTTTACCATTGATTACTCGTGGAATGATTGCCAGTAGTAATGGTTTGCGCCATTATGGTATTTATATGCTGATTGTAATCGTATTAATGGTTGTCGGATTTACTCGTTCGCTGAAAAAACCTGAGAATCGGATTAAATTTCACCGTAAATTATTAAATCTACCTATCGCGGGTAAATTGTTGGTTAATATTGATATCGCTCGTTTTACAAATACTCTATCCATGCTATTAGCCAGTGGTGTACCTATGCTTAATGCATTGGAAGCAAGTCGTGATACGTTGAGTAACTTCATGCTTAAAAATGCCGTAGATCGTGCGGTAATCATGGTTCGTGAGGGTGTTGGCTTAGCTGTTGCTCTCAACGCACAAAAAGCTTTTCCTCCTGTGGTAATCCATCTGATCGCCAGTGGTGAGAAGTCAGGTAATCTTGATCATTTGCTTGAGCAAGCTGGTAGTCATCAGGAGCTTGAATTAACTCATCGCAGCCAACTTTTAACTGGGATACTCGAGCCAGCTTTGATTGTATTCATGGGTGCTGTGGTAATGCTGATTGTAATTGGTATTATGTTACCGATCTTGAATATGAATAAGATGGTTAACTAATTTTTTTGGTTATACACAACACGCCTAGAAATTAAATTGCCACACAAATCTGTGTGGCATCATTATTTATTACTAATAAACTGCCCTGACTAATCAAATATTTCATCCAGCCAATCATAAAGCACACAATTTGAAAAATTCAAATTGGTTACCTGACAATGAGTATCAGCACCATCCTCAAGACTAAATTGATAACTCGAAATATTGCCAGAAACGTTCTTCAGAAATTCATTAAATTGCGTTAACGGCTCGCCTCCCTCACCGACACCGATAAGAGCTAAAGTTGGGCAAGAAATTTGCTGCAGTTGCTCCTGTATATTAAATTCTTTGAGGTAACGTACAGTTTGATGCATCGAACGATTGCCGAAACGTAACAGCAAATTAGCCGTCAACTCTTTGAGACTTGGCGGCATCACCTCATCGGGAATATGAGGAATATCTGCATAAGAAAAATCTTCCTCTTCTCTTATTTCACCTTCATCTGCAGCAGAAAAACCCAAAATATATTTTTTTAAATCACTAATTGGTGAATTGGCGATTAAGGCTTTTATCCGAGCATCATAGCAAGCTGCCCGCGCTGCAAAGTAACCACCAAAACTAATCCCAAGTAAAGCAATTTTGTCAAAATCAATCGGTGAATTGGCTTGCAGGGCGTCCAACAAAGTGGCAACAGGCTTATCATAGTCAGGCTCAAAATAACTTTGCGGATTAAAGCGTAAACTATCCATTTGCCCAGGACCTGCAAAACATATGACATTATAACCACGCGCTAAAGCAGCCTTACCAGATTGAATAAAGGATTCTTCTAGTGTGCCATCAAAGCCGCTAACAATAATAATCGTTTTGCGTTTTTGCTGCAATTTATCAGGCGCAATAAAATAATATGGTAATTGTAATCCATTGTACTCAATAAATTTAACTTCACTATAAAATGGTGTTAATTTTAGATATTCTAAAAAACACTCTCGGGATTTAAGTCCAAACTCCCTGTGCTTTGGTTGGTGTGAATGCGTGAAATATTCTGCTGCCCGATAGCTATTGCATGCTTTTAGAAATTGCTCGCTAGCACTAACTTCATGAGTTTTACTTAGCCTGATTCGAGCATCTTGTTCTTGTCGCTCGGCTAACTCAGCAAAATTAATCACCCATTGTTCAGGGCTCTCATCTTTCATTTGTGCGGCAATACTCAGAGACTCGCCAATGGAAGCACCACCGTATGCAGTAGAGCCTAACTGACGTAATAACTGAAAATCCATTTCACTATCTTTAAAGCCTTGTACTCTGGTTAGGCTGCGAATTGTTTCACCCATAATTCACCTCTAAATCAACATATAAAATTATACAACTACCCAAGCTCACACTAAATCACTATAAAACGCTGTAGATTTAACAATAAACTCCTCAATATCGTTTTTTAGAATAGTAATATTTTCATGAGAAATAGAATAATGCATCAAATACCTTTAAAATAAAATCTAAGATCTTTAACCTAAGCTTCATTTTATCATATTTGTTAATTGAGAACTCGGGTGTTTTGACCCAACCCCTCAAAAGTGTAAAATCTTGGAACCATAATCCGGCAATTTGATTGCATTTGACGCTATTTGTAATTTTTCTTTAATCTTACTCATAATTACTAATTCTGAATAAGGTAGATGAGATTTACACTGAACACCCATACTATGGCTCACGACGGATGAAGGAAGAGTTACAGGATGCTGGAATAGTAATAGGTAGACAAAAAATTAGTAAGTTCTATCAATTGCTTGGTTTAGAAGCTGTTTATCCTAAAGTAAATCTGAGTAAACGCAACCATGAACACAAAGTCTATCCATACTTATTGCGTTATTTACCGATAACCAAAGCGAATCAGGTGTGGTTAGCCGATGTAACCTACATTCGCTTAAAACATGGCTTTGTGTACTTGGTAGCAATAATTGACTGGTATAGTCGCCGAATCTTGAGCTGGAGATTATCGACATCGTTGAGCGCTGATTTCTGTGTTGAAGCTTTGCAAGAGGCATTGGATAATTATCCTAAACCTGAGATATTTAACACTGATCAAGGATCAACGTTTACAGCCAATGACTTTGTTAATTTGCTGATTAAATACAAAATCAGCATCAGTATGGATGGTCGTGGCAGAGCTTTGGATAATGTGTTTATTGAACGATTTTAGGAAACTGCTTTTGCTAAACTAAGTCTAACTATAGAGTCTTCAAGAGCAAGTAAACTATGTGAAACTTTTGCAGCAAGATTAATAATATCGCCTTTATTTAATAAGTATTCACTACTATTTATACTGAATTTGATTACGCCATCTAGTACCATGACTATAATTGGCGCTGGAGCAGTGTGTTCTTTCATAAGTTGATCCTTGCTCAAGCAGATTCTTATTTCTTTAGAATTTTCAGTTTCAAGCATTTTATTAATCATTACTTTTTCTTTTGAGAATACTGCATTGTCGTAGAAATTTATTACTGAATAATGACTCATCTTTGGTTCCTTTTAAATAAACTATATAGTTCTTGCCCAATTCGTTAAATAATTAGGTATTTACTTCTTAACTCTTAAATTTTTAATATATTGTTATTTATTCATTTTATGAATTTTAGCTAAAGCTATCACAGAAGAAGTTGTTCTTATCAAGATTTAACTCTTTAATAGTTAGATTCTTAATATCGTTAATCATATTCGGGTTGCCACAGGCATAAACTTCGTAATTACTCAAATCATTATATTGACTAGTCACTACTTGAGTAACTAACAGTGATGAGAATTTCGTGG
>SSGY01000079.1 GCA_008017145.1 Neisseriales bacterium | reverse complement strand
GTTACATTATACTTTAATTAGAGTTAGGCCGTGCCTAATTCATTTATCTTATGATGTACCAATCTATGTTGCTTCATTCTTAAAATTTGTTAAATTGTGTAATCTACTTGCTCGTGCCGTTCCATGTTCTTTTATTTATGCTGTTCTTTGTGCCATAAGGATAATGTAAGCATGATAATTGTAAGTGGAATCATGACATGATTCAAAATCTCACCCGGTGGTGTATGAGCAAAATGAACTGGCTTGATATGCCCGATAAACATTCGCATTGCAGTCTCACACAGCATTAAAATATACATAAATGGTATCAACGTCCTGTAGCGGAAAAATACGACCAGCTGAATGATTGCATAGAGAAGCTGCGAACTACCCCACAGCGAAAAGCCAAAAATTATTCCCGCTGCACCTGCCACCGATAAATCCATTCCAGCAATAGTTCCAGCGCCTCCGTCAGGGGCAAGGAAATGGATGCAGCTACGAACAGTTCCTATTGCTGCCAATAATAAAAATACGTATGCCGCAAGTTTGTGTCCTTTATAATCATTATTCGCACTTTGGGGGAAAATTTTCTCAAATAGGCTAGTCATCTTCATTTTACCTCTTAAATTAGCAGGTTTCAGTTTATCATTTTTTGATCAATTATGTTTATTCATTTTGCTATATTTTGAAATAGCTAAGATAGCTCTTTGTTATGAATGGAGCTTATTGTAAAAGTTAAATTTAAGTTCAATTCAAAAATTAATTTGTGCATTTTTGCACTTGAACTCAGGTTTGTGCTTTCCTAGTATAGTTAAAAAGATGTTGATATTTTAGCATTTGTGGTAATCTGGTTTATATCCAAAATGGATATTTGAGGGGCTATTTTGAGGGAGAAAGAGTAAGTTTTTTGCTGGGGGTATTGATAATACGTTTTTGTGAATGATTAAAGTTATAAGCCCTAATGTGTTGTTGTATGGCGACAGTAATGGCGTTTGAGGTAGCTATCACCATTACTAATTAACCACGAACAAGCCAATCCAAGCACACCACCAATCAGAATACTCATGATGCGGATTTTACCCATGCTTTGGAACTCAACTCCAGAAAAGAGTACAATTAAAAAACAGCGAAAAATATAGCAATGCAGGTATTTGTAAAATAAGCGGAAACTTACTAGAATCAATACATAAAACACATAGTTGAGAATTGCTAATTTCGGCAGTAGTGGCATAATCAACAAGCCTAATGCAATTCCGAATCCACCACCCCACAATCTTTGTTTCATCTTAGTCTTAGCTTCTTGATAGTCAATATTTAATACTGACAAACTAGCCCAGATAAACCATTCAACTTCGGGCGGATTATATATTTTCCAGACTAGAATGCTGAGAATTAGTGGCGGAAAATATTTAAAATAGTGTAATACTTTTGAGTGGTGAATAACTATTGGATGAATTGAAATTCGATCATAGCGTGCAAATGAAATAATACTGGCAAAAATACTCAATAAAATTAGTAAATAGAGTCCACCGAGGTGTCCAGAGTTGAAATTATAACGTCCATGCAGTCGAATTGAAATATAAATTACGCTAATAAATGTCCAAGTCGATACATCTTTGAAGTGCGGATTGTCTGCTTCAACAACGGCAAAGATTAATCCCATCATGGTTAAGATAAATAAATATAACAGCCATTGCTCAGAGTTGTAGTAGAGCAGGATGCTCATTGCAAAAATATAGCTGGCATGGAGTATGGCTAAGAAAAAATTTTGGTGAGAAGTGCCGATTGGAATAATCGCACATACGGCAATTAAACTTGCACTAAACCAAAACTGATCATTAAATATATAGGCAAAAATTGCGCCGGGGAGGCTTGCGATTAATAGCTCTGCTGTTTTTCGCCAATTGATATAATCATTAAGTTTGTGCGCAAGCTGATGCATGAATAAATAAACATTGTAAAAAATATGGTTAATTTGCTGAAGGTGTAAAAAATCCCCGCCTATGCCGTATGAGAGAATATTCTGATGAACCTTAGTTAAGATTTTGGGTTTGCTTACAGCTTATGGGATCATTCCGAAAAATAATACACGCTCACTGTATGAAAGCCGACCCATATAAGATCATCATTGGTTCGAGAATATTGCACTACCTACACGAACATCGCAGGGGCAAGGAGTATTTTAGCACTATGTTTTGAGTTTGTGTAAAAAAACCATGCTTTTTTTGCATGGTCTTTAATAATGATACTTTGAATGTGATTGAGTATACTAGACGTTAAACCGAAAATGCATTACATCTCCGTCTTTAACGATGTATTCTTTACCTTCCAGACGCATTTTCCCAGCTTCTTTAGAACCTTGCTCACCTTTGTATTGAATGAAGTCACTATAAGCAATTACTTCTGCACGTATAAAACCTTTTTCAAAGTCGGTGTGAATTACGCCTGCTGCCTGAGGAGCAGTTGCGCCAACATTTACCGTCCATGCGCGAACTTCTTTAACTCCGGCAGTGAAATAAGTTTGCAAGCCAAGAAGCTTATAGCCAACCCGAATCAAACGATTCAATCCTGGTTCTTCCATCCCCATATCTTGAAGAAATTCTAGTTTGTCAGCATCTTCTAATTCGGCGATCTCTGATTCGATTGCTGCACAAATTGCTACGATAGGCGCGTCATGACTAGCTGCATATTCAGTCAAACGATCTAAATAGGGGTTATTGGTAAAACCATCTTCAGCAACATTTGCTACAAACATAGCTGGCTTAATCGTCAATAAGCATAATGGTTTGATTAATTCGACATCATCTTTGTCTAAGCCTAAAGTTCGCGCTGGCTTACCTTCATTAAGGTGAGGCAGTAAACGTTCTAGAACTGCGATTAATTGCTGAGCATCTTTATCACCTGATTTGGCTTTTTTACCTTCACGCTGGATGGTTTTTTCTACAGTTGTCATGTCAGCTAGGGCTAGTTCCATGGTAATAACTTCGATATCACTAATCGGATCAACTTTACCAGCAACGTGAATTACATTGGTATCTTCAAAACAGCGTACTACATTGACAATCGCATCAGTTTCACGGATATTGGCTAAAAATTGATTACCCAGTCCTTCACCTTTAGATGCACCAGCAACTAATCCGGCAATATCAACAAATTCAACAATAGCAGGTTGCATGCGTTGTGGATTAACGATTTTGGCTAATTCTGCCATCCGCTCATCAGGAACTTCAACGATTCCGACATTGGGTTCGATAGTACAAAATGGATAATTTTCCGCGGCGATTCCGGCTTTAGTGAGGGCGTTAAAAAGAGTTGATTTACCAACGTTTGGCAGTCCGACGATTCCACATTTTAATGACATAGAGTTGTAACCTTTGAATTTTATTTAAATATATGATGATTTTAGCATAAAATTACTCACACAATTATGGGAAAATATTTTATAATCATAGATTCACTGTAGAGAAAATACGGTTATCTGCCTTAAGTTATTGGAATTCTAGCATTTCAATCTGGTAGAAAACAGCCGATTAATTAGAAAAGGAATTATAGATCAATGTGTGGAATTAGCGTCAGACCCAGCAAATATGGTACCGAGAGTCAGATAGCCTATCGTGGCCCGGATATTACAAAAATTAAACAAGTTGAAGATTATACTTTTATGTTTCACCGCTTGGCAATTGTAGATACTTCGCATGCCGGAGATCAGCCATTTGAAGACGATCGTTGGGTGATGTTATGTAATGGCGAAATTTTTAATTATAAGCAATTAAAGCAAACTTATACTGATTATGCTTATATTTCACACTCTGATTGTGAAACAATTATTCCGGTATTGGAAAATCACCGCTTAGTTGAGGCATGTAATATATTAGATGGTGAATTTGCCTTTGTTGCGTATGATAAACGCCATAAACGAGTTATTGCCGCACGTGATGCAATGGGGATTCGTCCATTATTTTATGGTTATACCGCCGAAAATCAAATTGCTTTTGCTTCTGAAATGAAAGATTTGATTGCATTTTGTGAAAAAGTTTATCCGTTTCCTCCTGGGCATTATTACAATGGAGAAGGAATCAAACCATTCTGTGAATTATATCGCTTACCAGGTGGTAAACAATATGACATGGACAAGATTTTAGTTAATATTCGTAATATTTTGACGGCAAGTGTTGTAAAACGTCTTGATGCTGATGTACCCGTTGGTTATTTATTAAGTGGTGGTCTTGATTCAAGTCTAGTATGTGCAATTGCGCAAAAACATACCGTTAAGCCAATTACTACTTTTGCAATTGGTTTGGATTATAATCCGATTGATTTGAAGTATGCGAAACAAGTTGCTGATTATCTTGGTACCGATCATCATGAAGTGATTTTCACTCAGGAAGATATCAAAAATGTGTTACACACAATTATTTGGCACACTGAAACCTGGGATGTAACTACCGTACGTGCAAGTACACCGATGTATCTATTGTGTAAATATATTCGTGAAAATAGCGATATTCGCGTGGTATTAAGCGGTGAAGTTAGTGATGAATTATTTGGTTACAAATATACTGACTACGCACCAAGCGCGATTGAATTCCAAAAAGAATCGCAAAAACGGATTAAAGAACTATATATGTATGATGTATTGCGTGCTGATCGTTGTATCGCGGGTAATAGTCTTGAGGCACGAGTTCCATTTTCGGATAAACAGTTTGTTACTTATGTAATGGAGATTGAACCAGAATTAAAACTTAACACTTACAATATGGGTAAATATCTACTACGTAAGGCTTTTGATGGTACAGATTATCTGCCAGCTGAAATTTTATTCCGCGATAAAGCAGCATTCTCAGATGCAGTAGGGCATGGTTTGGTTGATTGTTTGATTGAACTAGCTGAAGCTAAATATACTGATGCTGAATTTGCAGCTGGTGCGGCTAAATATAAAGACAACCCACCGTTAACTAAAGAAGGTCTGATGTATCGTGAAATATTTAACGAAATGTTCCCGAATCAAGATCATGTGATTTGTGGCTACTGGTTGCCAAATCGTGAATGGCCGAATTGTGATCTAGATGATCCATCAGCTCGTCATTTGCCTAATTATGGCGCAAGTGGCGAGTAATTTGCTGTGATGCATTATGATATACTAAAGACTTCCTGTTATGGAGGTCTTTTTTTGATCAACAGCCTGTTGATAAAAGCTACGAAATAGCCGAGAACTATCAGGGAGAGTTTGAGACAGAATATCTCAATATTTCTCGACTATTTAGTAGATCTTATCTGTTAATTATTCAATAGCTTGAATGAACGTGCCATTGTATTATAGGCTTTAGGGTGCGTGATTTTAGTCATAAAGATTATTTCTAACTTTATAGCCTTATGTTATTTAATATTTCTTAAAATTAGAAGTGCATGTGATATTCTTTTTTCTTTGGGTGGTAAATTCATATAGTTATTTCCAAATAAATTAATACAATATTGGGTGTAATTATTAGGAACCATTACTTCAAGATCGTCCCATTGCATAGGCTTTACTGGTAAAACATCAGCTATATTGTGCATAGCTTTGTATTTGCATATTGTCAAATAAATGATATTTTGTTTTGTCATTAAGTTTATTAACTTATACGCAATTGTGGCGAGTGTAAGTACCATCCGATCTTTTTGACGAAGAAGTAAGGTTAATAAATCTGCTTTTTTCGGCTGGCCTTTAAGTCGCCCAGCGTTTCGTATCATTTTGTTTTTACAATATCTTGTAAATGGATGCCCATTTGTTACATCATATGCAAAAATATCAACAAAAGCCTTGTGAATAAGGCATTTTCTGTCTCCCGCATCTTCAAATAGCGTGTACTTTTCCGAGTATAATTTGGTAACTCGTTGGGTTTTTGGAGTGCTTGTATCATGAAGAAGACTATATTTTTCATTAAATTGTCTGTTTTCTTTTAAGATCGCCATTAGCTTTATATAGTCATTTCGAGGTAGCGAAATATCCATATCATCGTCCCAAGGAATAAAGCCACCACTGCGCACTAGCCCGAGTAGAGTACCTCCATCAATCCACCATATCAAATTATGAGCATTAATTATTTCAGCAAGATCGTTTAACATCTCAAATAAATGTTTTTGATATTCTGGCAAAAAATCATCAACCTGTTGCGCAAATAATACATTTGTCACATCAATTCCCTGTTAATTAGTTGTTACTTAATATTTAAAGTGATCAATTATCATATAATTTATCTATATTTTACAATATTTTTTACCTGAAATAAATTAATATACAGAGGTTTCATAGTTATAAGCAACTTATAAGTAAAACGGTTAAAGGTTAAGAGTCTTTAGGGTTGTGCAAGAGGTCTATTAGCTTAGCTATTGTAAAGCAATGCTCTGATTTATTGACTTTATTCATATCACGGCTCTATTTTTTGACACAGATTATTGCATAATTGTAGACACGTCACCCGCGTAGTTTATTGAAAATTGACAGTTATAAAATTTTCCTGACCTAATAACCCATTCAAAGGAATAGCTACAGTACCAATATTTGCACTCTCCGCAGTTAACGTAATAATACAACTATATGATGGAACGGCGCTACTAGAACATAGACCACTAGTTGAAATTGTAATTCCTTGAGGTAACGTAGCCTGCGTTGGAATCACTAAATAGGAGGCTGGATTGCTACTATATGATACATTAAATGTTACTGTGCTATTATTTGCAGAACATTCTGCAGTGCCAAATACATCCACGCCTGAACAGTTCGATGATGAATTTGTAAAACTAAACTCACTAAATTCATATTGAGTTGGAGTTGGCGGAGTAGGGGAACTAGAGCCACCACTATTACAGGCAGACAGTAGTACTGATAAAGAACTTATTAGACTTAATGATATTTTTGTTTTCATGAACTATATTTCCTTCTAATACAATTGCAAAAATTAAGAGCATCAAGAGACAATATCTTGAGTCACAACATTACCTAAAATAAAACCACTAATTTTTCTCAATCTATTTTTTAAAATATTTGAGCTAAATTTTTTGGATGATACTACGTATCATGCAGAGCTATCATATTCAAACAGCTCTCGAAGATACTTCGTTTATAGCCAAACTTGTGTATTGATAGGAGTTTGGCTATTCTATAGTAAGAAATTATTAGAATTTGATAAATCTTCAAGTCTCTATGTAGTCGATGCTAAATAACCCCCAATAATTACCAGTTAGTTTTCACTAGCTGGCAATTTTTTTGGTTACTTTGCAAAAATAAGCAATAAATAATAAAGTAAAAAATAACCCTTAGGATCATCCTTAGGTTATAGGCAATCGCTGCCAAAGTAGCATTCAATTTATCACCAATGCTGCCTTTTAAGCGATTCAAATCCATCCTACATTTCGACTTCATTAGCCCAATTGTTGGTTCAATCTTACTTCGTTGTTTTAG
>SSGY01000104.1 GCA_008017145.1 Neisseriales bacterium | reverse complement strand
TAGGGGAACACCGGAGTTACCAAGCGCTTAGATTTGATGATTTAGTTAATGATATAAAAAAACAATTTAAATAAAAAAGAGGAAAATATTAATGGTAATTTATCCAGCAATTGATTTACGCGATGGTAAATGTGTGCGTTTGTATAAAGGTGATTTTGCAACGACTAAAGTTTATAATGATAATCCAGCAGCAATGCTTGAAGAGTTTGCAGCAGCGGGTAGTGAATGGGTGCATATGGTTGATTTGGATGGGGCTAAAGCTGGTAAATTCACGCAAGGTGATCTGATCGCAAAGTTAGTCAAGAATTCACCGTTAAAAATTGAAGTTGGTGGTGGTATCCGTTCTACTGAAGATCTAGAGCTTTTGTTTGCTGCAGGTGTAGCGCGAATTGTAGTTGGTAGTGTTTGTGTTTCTGAACCAGAGCTAGTTAATCAATGGATGACACGTTTTGGTGCGGATAAAATTGTTCTGGCGTTGGATTGTAGTCTAGACAATCAAGGTGTGCCCAAAGTTCGTACGCATGGCTGGCAACAAGAAAGTAGCTTAAGCGTTTATGACGTGCTAGATAACTATCCGAATGCACAATATGTTTTGTGTACCGACGTTGGTGTAGATGGTACTTTGGCTGGACCTAGTATTGCACTGTATAAGCAAATTCAATTGCGTTATCCTGATTTGAACTTAATTGCATCTGGTGGTGTTGGTAAGTTAGCCGATATAGCTGAGTTGCGTCAATTGGATGTGCATGGCGTAGTGATTGGTAAAGCGTTGTATGAAAATCAATTTGACCTAGCTTCTGCACTTATGGCTGCTGTTTAGAAAGAAAATTAATGGCGTTAACCATTGATAAAGAACGACAGCTTTATCGTAAAGTTAGTTGGCGGATTATTCCGATCTTATTGACAGCATATATTTTGGCTTATTTGGATCGGGTAAATATTGGTTTTGCCAAGCTGCAAATGCTTAATGATTTACATTTTAGTGAAACTATCTATGGTTTAGGCGCTGGAATGTTTTTTATTGGCTATTTTTTGTTTGAAGTGCCCAGTAATTTAATCATGTCGCGTGTTGGCGCTAGGCGCTGGATGGCGCGAATTATGGTCAGTTGGGGAATAATATCTGGATGTATGATGCTGGTATCTACGCCAACTATGTTTTATCTATTGCGCTTCTTGCTTGGACTTGCTGAGGCTGGGTTTTTTCCGGGGATAATTTACTATCTCTCAATTTGGTATCCTGAAGCCCGCCGCGGCAGAATCTATGCGCTATTTATGACTGGAGTTGCCATTTCTGGTGTGATCGGTGGACCATTATCAGGATGGATTTTGCATAGTTTGTCTGGAGTTCATAATTTAGCTGGCTGGCAATGGTTGTTTATTATTGAAGCAGTCCCTTCGATTGTAATGGGTGGCGTGCTTCTATTTACTCTTGATGACAGTATTTATGCTGCTCGCTGGTTAAACCCGAGTGAGAAACAGCGCTTATTGACTAATCTGCAAACGGACAAACGAAGCAAAGTAACACTTAAATTAAAACAAGTCTTTACTAGCCCAGTAATCTGGAAATTAAGTTGTATTTATTTTTGTTTTAGCATTGGTCTTTATGGGATTGGATTTTGGCTACCAACGATAATAAAAAATGCTGGAGTGAGCGATAATTTAACTATTGGAGTTTTAAGCTCTATTCCTTATGCGACCGCGGTAGTTGCGATGTTACTTCTAGGGCGAAGCTCTGACAAACATAATGAACGACGGTGGCATTTAGCGCTTGCAGCTTTAGCTGGTAGTTGTTGTTTATGGTGGAGTGTTGCGGCTAGTGATAATTTGGCGGTGGCAATAATCCTGCTGAGTTTGGCGACTGGCGCAATTTTGAGTGTGATTCCATTGTTTTGGAGTTTGCCTACCACTGCTTTGAGTGGCGTTACTATGGCTGCAGCAATTGCCTGGATTAATTCACTCGGTAATTTATCTGGTTTTGTTGGTCCATATCTGATTGGTTTTCTGAAAGATTTTACTGGTAATATGGAAGATGGAATTTATTTTATATGTTTATCTTTAGTTGTCGGTGCATTTTTAACTTTGTCATTTAAACCAAAAGTAAAAAATTAATCAACTAACTCTAAAAGGCGGTGCTATGCGTAAATTATTAATTTTCTTACTCATTATGCTAGCTAGATTCTCCGATGCTGCGGTGGTTATTAATTATGGGCATGAGAGCCTATTTCTGGGGGATGATAATGTTAGTTGTGGGCGTTATACCTTAGTAAATGGTTCATCAATTAACGATGTATTGAATTATTGCACGGTAGTTCAACAGGCACTAAATTCGGATGGAGAAACTTTATTACGGGTTAAGACCGAAGAAGCAGGAATTGTTGATTGTTATTTTTTAAACGGTAAACTAGATCAATGTTATATTGATGATTAAAAAGGAATTGTTATGTCAGTCTTATTTACACCACTAAAAGTAGGTTCCCTTGAACTGAATAATCGAATTATTATGGCACCACTGACGCGTTGTCGCTCAAGTGAAGGGAGAGTTCCTAATAATCTGATGCTTGAGTATTATACTCAGCGTGCCAGCGCTGGTTTAATTATTAGTGAAGCAACTTCAATTTGTCCGATGGGTGTTGGCTATCCAGACACTCCGGGGATATGGTCTGAAGAACAGATTATTGGCTGGGAAAAAATTACAACTGCGGTTCATAATGCTGGTGGTAAGATGGTATTGCAACTTTGGCATGTTGGACGCTTGTCTGACTCAAGCTTTCTAAATGGTGCGCAACCAGTATCGGCGAGTGCGATTGCTGCGGATGGTCATCCTAGCCTTGTTCGTCCAATCAAGCCATATGAAGTTCCTCGCGCACTGAGTATTGCAGAAATTAAACAAGTAGTTGCAGATTATAAACAAGCTGCGTTTAATGCTAAATTAGCTGGCTTTGATGGCGTTGAAGTTCATGGTGCAAACGGTTATCTGTTGGATCAATTTTTGCAGGATAATTGCAATCGGCGTGATGATGAATACGGTGGTAACATTGTTAATCGTGCACGTCTGATGTTGGAAGTTACTGATGCTGTCTGTGAAATCTGGGGCGCTGACCGAGTTGGTATGCATTTATCGCCACGTTGTGATGCTCAATCAATGGGTGATTCATCTCCGTTAGAAACATTTAGTTATGTGGCACAAGAGCTTGGTAAACGCAAGCTTGCATTTATTTGCGCGCGGGCGGTCTTAGGTGAAGATAGTTTACATATTCGACTTAAACAAGAGTTCGGCGGAGTGTATATAATTAACCAACAGCTAAGTAAAGAGATTGCTGAAAGTGAGATTAATGCTGGACATGCTGACGCAGCCGCATGGGGGCAAGCCTATATTGCTAACCCTGATTTGGTACAGCGCTTTATACTTAATGCTACACTAAATCAGCCAAAACCAGAGTTATTTCATGGAGGAGGCGCTGAGGGTTATACTGATTATCCTACCTTAAATGGTTAAACATTGTTAAGTTTATTGGTGATATAATATCTTGACTTGTATTGATTAATTAGTATTGTGGTGTTTTTGTTTGACTCTTGGTGATTTATGTAATTTGTTTCATAAATTACTTATTTGCAAATATTATGAGGATTGACTTGAGTGCGCTAAAAGAGTAAAATGTAGCTATAAGGAATAATAATTAGCGGTTGAATGCTGTGTTGGGCAACACGTGCTGCTTGTTATGGGTAGCGAATTTTAATTAAATGAAGGGAATTATTTATGCGTAAATTAATTTTATCTCTCTTAGTGCTTCCATGCGTTTCATATGCTGGTTCATTAGATATGAACAACTTGTATTGTGGTGATTTGAAAATTGATTCTGCTACTACTTTAAAACAAGTAGAAGACAAGTGTCAAATTAAAAAAGAATATGACAAAACTTATAATTATGAATTAGGAATGTACGAAGTGAAATTCGTAAATACTGCAACTAATGATAAAGTACGTTGTGATTTTCCTCGTGACGAGCCAACCGCTCCAGTTAATGGTTGTCGTTAATAATTAATTAAATTGGATTGATATTTTAATCATAATTTTATTTGTGCTTAGGAAGGTTTATTATGCGTAAGTTATTATTTAGTTTGTCACTATTACCTGTGGTTGCTTTTGCTACTGATTTAGATATGAGTAATTTGAAATGTAGAAATTTGCAAATTTATGCTTCAACTACATTGCAAGAAGTTCAAGATAATTGTTTAATCTATAGACAGTTTGAGCATCAAAAACATTTTGATAAATTTTCTGGAGAGTACGAAGTTCAGTTTTATAGTACGTCTCCACAAGATTACCTAGTTCGTTGTGACTTTGCGACGAAAGATCCTAAATCTTTGGTTCTTGGCTGTCGTTAAGAGAAGTAACAGCTTGCTAGCTTAGATTATAAGACCGTCAGTTTTTCTGGCGGTTTTATGTATTTTACTGTGTATATTGATCTTATAATAAGCAATGGTAGAAAGTGATAATTTTACGATGTTAAAAAAAAGAATTATTCCCTGCCTAGACGTACGTGATGGACAGGTTGTTAAAGGTGTTCAGTTTCGTAACCACGAAGTTGTCGGTGATATTTTAGAGTTGGCTAAGCGTTATTCGGATGCGGGAGCTGATGAGTTGGTGTTTTATGCTATAACTGCTAGTAGTAATGCGGCAAATAATGATCGGCAATGGGTCAAAGAAGTCGCCAAACAAATCAATATTCCCTTTTGCGTTGCTGGTGGGATTCGTTCCTTGGCGATGGCGGAAGAAGTATTGGCAAACGGTGCGGATAAGATTTCGATTAATTCGCCTGCGCTTGAGAATCCAGATTTAATTGAAGAGTTAGCTAAACGCTTCGGCAGTCAATGTGTGGTAATTGGGATTGATAGTTGGAATCAGGATGGCGAATATCAGGTGCTGCAATACACTGGTGATGAGAATAAAACGATTAAATCGCGTCGCAATACATTAGAATGGGCACGTGAAGTCATGAACCGTGGAGCGGGTGAGATTGTACTTAATTGCATGAATCAGGATGGCGTACGCAAAGGCTATGATTTGGAACAAACCCGACTTTTGGCAGAAACGGTGACAATTCCAGTGGTGGCATCGGGTGGTGCAGGCGAAATGAGTCACTTTGTTGATTTATTTCAGCAGACACGGGCAACTGGTGGCTTAGCAGCTTCAGTTTTCCATAAGGGGATTATGACGATTACTGATTTGAAAGATTATCTAGCTGGTAATGGTGTAGCGGTTAGAAAGTAACTCTCGTTATGACAAAGATAGCGGTAAGCATTAGAGAGCCTAGATTAGAGAATGAAGCAAATTTTATTGTTCTGATGTCTGCGAGTAACTCCTTGCATTCTCCGTGGCTAACTGCGCCGCAAATATCCGAACAATTTCGTACCTACATTCTAAGTATACACAACAAGGACGCAACAAAAGTTTTCTGGTGATTTCTTCGATTGATAAGCAGCGCATCTTGGGTTATAAAAATAGTTGATGAACCAAGAGTAAGAGTGTAAATCTATATAAATGCTGAGATATCCCAAGATTCAATATGTGGTAGACAATCGCAACGAGATTTTTCTTAACGATGTAGAGCGCGGATTAAAACAATCTATAACGATAACAGATATTTTTAGGAACAGTTTAGAATTGAATAATTTAACCGCAATGGCAAACAATATGTATGATACAATAATGCCAATGATGCTCAGTAAGGCCTCTATTGCGGAAACCGTAAGATCTCCAAAATATGCGCACCACATGAGCTTTTTTCATGTCTGATCAATATGATAACTAATTTTGTCAACAAATTTATCCAATATGTGGATAGCGGTTATTTATCTAGTCACGAACTAGAAAAACTAACAGGGTTATTACAATTTATAGAAGATGCCGAGCAGTCAAACCTTATCCAGAAGATAATAGATAATAAAGGCATGGTTAAGTTATCCAAAGCAGAGCATGATACTCTTCAGTGCTTATTTGTTAATACCGATATATTGACGCGTCTACAGCGAACACATTCAAAGACACCCAAAACTTTTGCCGAACAGGTTCAGTTATTAAAAAATAGAAATCTAATAATAAATGACGACAATCAAGCAGAGCTAATTCTGTCGCGGTTAAGTTATTATCATTTAAGAGGGTATTTTCTTCCATTTGAGACAGAGCATATTTTATATGAGGGAAATAAGTTTGAAGAAGGAGCTTCCTTTGATGATGTTTATCAATTATATCTTTTTGATACCAAGTTGCAAAAACATATATTTGCTAGTATTAAAGTAATTGAAGTATATCTGAGAACTACTCTAATATATGAATTAGCGGTGAAACGTAATATATACATTAAACTAAAGTTATTTGCTGAGAATTGGCAAAAATTATCCTTTAGCAAAACTGAGAAATCTAAATTAGATGACTTGATTACTACCTTTCCAAATTATAAAATAGTGTTGTCCAAATTAAAAAATAACGGTTTATTATTTACAAATGAAGATAAAAATGTCTTTGTAGACATATTACAAAATAAAAAATTTATTCAAAAAACGAATGACGCTCATCCGTATTTAAATTCAAGAAATTTTAAAGATTCAACCATTCATCAAAAATCATTAGATAAATTAATAAGTGATTTAAGTAAAAGCACGGAAATATTTATTAATCACTATTATCTATTTTATAATGCTCCAGAGCACCCGCCAATATGGTCTGCGTTTGAAGTTATGACCTTTGATCAAACATCATGGTGGATTCATAATTTAAAATCAGTTGATGACAGAATAATATTTAATAAGCTTGAAATGTCTGATAGTGTCATGAAGAAATTAACAAGAACACTAGTTGTTGTTCGAAATATCATTTCTCATCATGGTAGGCTTGTATATCGTAATATACCTTATTTTGATGTATTACCTGAAAATAATATACTAAATGATCTTTTTGTCCGTAAAGATAAAACCAGTTTTTCAAAAAGACTATTTAATTTACTTCTAATTATATCGCACATGATGAGTAAAATAAATAACAATAATGAATGGATAATTCAACTAATTGATATATTAAGACCTTCCTCAGATAAACAAAAATATACAGTTGGTTGTCCACATGATTGGGAGGATAGATTGAACAAATTATCGGATGACAATGCAGTGGGCAAAGTTTTATAATATAACCAAGGATCAATCACATTGTAACAAAATGGCTTGGTCTGCAAATCACAAATTAATTCAAAGTAAATTTTATTTTATTGAAAGTAGATGATGATACAAGATATTAACAAAATTGATTTTAACAAAAGCTCGGATGGGTTAATCCCTGTAGTGGTGCAAGATCATGCAACGCTGCAGGTTTTGATGCTGGGTTATATGAACCAAGAAGCATTGCAAGAAACTATCAATACCAAAAAAGTAACCTTCTTCAGTCGTAGCAAGCAAAGGCTGTGGGTAAAAGGTGAAACCAGCGAAAATTATCTGCTATTAAAAGATATTTTCATTGATTGTGATCAAGATACGATTTTGGTAATGGCAAAACCGTGTGGACCAACTTGTCATACTGGTAGCATATCTTGTTTTAGCGAGCAAAAAATGCCAGGTTTAAGCCACATCGGAATGGTGGATGAGGTTATTCAAGAACGGATTGCCAATCCAACTGAAAATAGTTACACGCACAAGCTAATCAGTCGTGGGTTAAATAAAGTTGCCCAAAAAGTTGGCGAAGAAGCTGTTGAGGTTGTAATTGCGGCATTAGCTGAAACACGTGAAGATTATCTTGGTGAAATGACCGATCTAATCTATCATTCACTGGTGTTGTTGCATGCTCAAGGTATGAACTTAGATGATATTGCCGAAGTGATTGCTGAGCGTCATCGCAATAAAACCGTAAGCCCATAATTCAATACTATGAGTATGTATCATTATTCATCATCTGAGAAAATACCCAGCAGATCATAATTTAAAACAATCAAGCAGGGGCGCCATAATGATTGCGGCATGTGTTTATACAGTCCTGCTTTTATTGCCGCTTCGGTGAGTAAGCGGGTATTAGCTCCTGCGATCTTAAATTTAGGGCAGAGTTGATTAGATACTACGGCAGCAATCGTTCCCCGCGAAATATTGAGGATTTGTGCGATTTGATCCTGAGTCGCACCATTACTTAACAAAAACAAGATTTCCAGCTCACGATTGGTAAAGTTATTTAATTTATCAGGCTTTGCTACTTCATTCGGTGAAGAGATGTGTCCTTGAAATCTTAACACATAGCTCTGAATAGAAAAAGATTGGATGGCTACAACTTCGCCATCGGGACTAATAATTGGTGTATATGTCGTGATATAGGTCAGGAATTGATTATTATACGGCAGCATATCAATAAATTGAACGACCTTGCAAGAGCTAAATACTATTTCCTGCAGCATTAAGAGCTTTCCTACATATACATCGATTTCATCTTTAAGAACCGCAGAATAAGACTCTTTAAAAATCTCTGTTAATCTATTTTTATCTTGAAACTCCTTAAAGCTGTAGCCAATTAAATCTTCCCAGCTATTCATTCCCACGGATTGCGCAGATTTATTGGTGCATACCTCTATTTGATGTTGTCGATTAATAATTAAAGAATAGATATCCCTGTCTATCATAATCTTAAATTCAGGAATTATTTTATTTTTGAGGTAATCATTTTCAATATTAGTCGCGAGTAGTGAGTTTTGCATAGTTTCTTCAAATAAGTATTTTGATGATCACCATTATATGTGATTTTAGACCTCTCTGTACTATAAATTCATGATGATTCTAGTGATTTTAGGTGTGAATGATTCTTAGTTAACTTATATCTACCATGATATACTTATAGTTAATAGTCTATCTTGTGGTTATTCTGTTTGAGTGAATAGCTATTTATCTCTCTAGAATAAATGCTTACGTGTTACAACGATCAAATAAGCCCGTATTATTAATAAGCTTGGTTATGAATTAATTAAATGTATGTTGTATAATGTTTCAGATATTAGTCTAATTATTCGTGTTATTTTGTTTGAGGTTGTTGATGAGTGTATTAAGTTTTGCTGCGGATACTGATTGGTATATTACACCACAGCTAATAGCACGTAAATTTTATGTTGATGATGTTGATAAAATTTACCAATTTTATGATCAATATTGCAATACGCATTCAGCAAAGTTTAATATATTTAACGATGTCTTGTCTGGGGCTGAACATCTTAGCCAAGATTACATTAAGAGTCATGTGGATAAATCAGATTGTGTTATTGGTTTGATAGATGATGAAAATACTGTCGGTATTCTGTGGGTTAAATCTGTGAATAATCTGGCAATAGAGGTATATTGTCAGGTACTTGATAGTATTGTTAGTGAAGACTCGTTAGTTGATGTTTTAAGCTGGTTTGTCGATTATTCTTTCTATCAATTATATGTATCGCATCTATTACTATACGTTATTGATGATAAAAACTTTGATGCTACTTTACTATCTCTCGGCTTTAAAAAGGATGCAGCTTTAGATAAAGTATCAGGAATTGCTCATCCATTATCTATGCTGCACTTTTGCTATCATTTATTCGAAAATGAGTGGATAAATCATCAATGTTATGTTCCAAAACAGAAATTTGATACTGTGAAGGTTGATGACTACATACAAAACACAGTTGCTCCATATTTCAAGAGCTGTGTTTCAGTAAATATGTGTGCTACTATAGTTGATTATAAATATGAAACAATCTTTGCTACTAATGAGAGCGCTAAATCAATAGGTTTGCATAGTTGGGAGCAATTGGTCGGTGCTTCATATAAGTATTATGCGCGAATTGATACCGCAGTTTGGTATTTTGGAGAATGGTATAATTCACAAACAAAGTTTCATATTCACCGTTATGCGCGAAAAATATTTCGGATTCAGCAATATGTTTTAAAAACTGGTTTGCCTGCAAGTTTTATTGATTCGTTACCATATGATAAAGGAATTAGAAGTTATTTAGTGACATTTATTCCTGTTTTTGATAATATTGGCAATGTTATTGCGATACAAAGCGTTGCGCTTAATCACCGCTTGGCGAGTTATCAAGAGCATGTGGCGCACATCCTTACCAAGAATATTCCTCCTGTAATGAATAATAACATAAAGCTTTCGAATCGCGAAAATGAAGTACTATTTCTGCTGATTTGTGGAATAACCCAAGAACAAATTGCCCAAATCTTACATATCACAAGAGCTACTGTTGCAGCCATTATCCGTAACCAGCTAAGTATAAAATTTGGTGTTTCTGCCTCAAATACAAAATTAATTATTGAAGCTGCTCTAGCGCTTGGATTTCCATTGAGTATTCCCTCATCACTATGGGCACCGTCGGTTATAGCACTTGATGAAGCATTAACTAGTTGGTTAATGCATTATGCTTAATTTGTTGAGTTTGAGTTTACCTCATCAAAAATGATGATTGTTAATCAATTTGGCTTTTAGTTATAATCGGATTTGTTAGGATTCTTTAACTTTTCTGAGGTAGATTATAAATGAGAAAGCAAATTATTAATAGTATTCTGATTGGTGCTGGATTAATCGGCAGTATTGCGATTGTTGGATGTTCATCAGGAAGTAGTAGTTCTGTTCCTGCAAATACGGCAACTACGCAAGTACAATTCTTGCCTGATGGGAGTGCTCAACTACCGGATGGAACCAAAGTTAAATTGTCATCAAATATTTTGAGTATGGATACAAACCATATTGCATCAGCAAAAGTGACGGTAACTGGACCAACTTCATTAGATAAACTTGGTTTGAAAGCGTTAATCTCTAATCCATTATCTTCCGCAACCTTAAATAGGCAATCGGTAGATACAGATAAGTTGCAAATTCAATCCTCAGCTAGTAACGGAATTGGACAAGTGCAATTAATCGCAACAGGGCTGGCTGGTTCTCCCGTAGTTGGATTAGCAAGCGTAAGCGTGGCGCAAGGCTCAATGATTAAAGCATCGTATATTGATATGTCTGCTTCAGGTGCTGTAGCCCTGATTCAATCTGGTGGTTATAAAGCTGCTAATGTATTAATCTTTGGCTTTGCAGATACCAGTAGTTCATCAATTAATACAAGTTATTTAACTACAATTCAGACAGCACTAAATAGTGAGTCAACTGGTACAGTTAATCTGTTAAGTATTGGTGGCGCTACTGGTTCAGCCAGTGATATGACTGATACTGCAAAAGTGGTGAGCAATATCAGCGCGCAGATTGAAAGCTATAATAGCCAATTATCTACGGCTAAAATTAACGGTGTTGATTTAGATCTTGAAGGTGGGTTTACCGCTGATCAAATTAAGGCTCTTGCTAAAGGTTTTAGTGATTTAGGCTATCTGGTGAGTGTAGCACCACAAGTGTACTTATCTAGTGGCAGTACTGTTGATAGCAGCAATCCAAGCAATCTAGTGCTAACTTCTGGTTCTCCTAATTCTAATCAAAGTAACTTTACCCCTGCGATTGCCGCTAATTATGTTGACTATGTTTTTGTTCAAACTTATAACACACCTAATTGGACAATTGATGGCTATGCTGAAAGTCAAGTTGGATTCATTAAGGCTGCCGCTAAAGCCTTAAATAATAGTACTAAGTCTGATTGTTCTGCATACACTAGTAGTACAACTAGTGTGTGTATTCCTGAAGCAACTAACTTAGTTATCGGAACGGTTGCTAATGCTGGTGGTGCGTTTAGTTCGGCAAATATGTTTGGCGTAGCACCAGGAACATCTTATGACCAGAGTTCAATTCTGACTCAGTTTAAGACTAGTATTGATGAAATGATTGCCGATACCACCAATTATAAATATTTTGATGGTGTTATGATGTGGTCACTAAATACCGATTATGATCCGACCGATTATAGCGATAACTATGCAGTTAAAGGAGCTTTTAGTACTACGATCTACGGTGCTGAGAGCGGTAGTACTCCAAGTGGTAAATATTTTATTCTACAGGTATCTAACACCGGGGATGGTTCTGGTAGCTATCCTTATGCAACGGTTAGTTTGAATTTTGGTAGTGGTAATTATGAATTTGGTGGTTTGAGCTCGACTGGCAAAGATACTGCACTAGCCGCTGGTAGTAATAAATCGTGGGGGACATTAGCATCTTCGCAAGATCCAAATACATCTTCGTATGTGACTGACAGCAATAATTTGGATTTATTGTTTGCAAATACTGATTCGATAACAGTCTCTGCGGTACAGATCAACAAATATAGCGATGAAAATAAGAGCAAAACTCAGCAAATTCCATGTGATAGTACATTAAGTACTAAGACGTTGGAAACTGGACATACGTATAATGTAATGGTTAACCCTACTTATAACTCGTGTGCACTAGAGAAAGTGAATTAAATTTAACTAGACCTTAATCAAACCCCTTACTATTTAGTAAGGGGCTTTTTGTTGTCTACGTTTTTTGTTATATTTTTGCCTTGTTGTTTCTAGTTCCAATTTTTTAGCTATGAGTGAATCATCAAAAGTGATGATTGTGAATCTATTGGATTAATCTTAAAATAGCGTTAGCCAGTTCGGTATCTCTTTATAGGAAATTAATCATGAGACAACGGAAGTTAATTAGTTTAGTTGCAGCGGCAGCTTTTGGTTTAAGTGCTTGTGGTAGTGGATCTTCAGGTGCAGTACAATCTGGAGGAACAACTCCAGCGAAAACTGTTTCTAGTAGTAATAAACTTTTAGCTGGTAGCAGTCTCCAAGCTGCGCCAAAACCAGGTCCGACAAAATATGCCTTTGTAAATTGGATATTGAAAAGTAACGAAGGGGCTTTTGGTATGGCATTTGCTGCCTTTCCTGCAACATGGGCGGCAGGAGTTCTCCAAAACTTAATTTTTGGGGTTCAAGAAGATGTTTCGATTAAGTATATGAAAGAAATTAGTGAAAAACTTGACCAAATACTGACTAAGCTTGAAACATCGATGAATATTTCAGCGATTACTCTTGATACCATTAGTGAATTTTATAAAGCATATACAGGCAATGCGTTAACTGATTCTTTTACCTTAGTTCAAACTAGTATTTCTGATGTACAAGCTAAATATTCGGAATTTACTACAGCTAATGTCTTCGGTAGTGACAGCAGCTCAGTTACAGATTTAAGTTCACTTTACGCTTATGCTGGACAACATTGTAATGATGTAGCAATTATTGATGCGATTGATGTTACCTCTTCAACTACGGGAACAGATTCTCAATACGATGTAGATACGATGTTTACTACTTTTACTACAACCTACTCGGCAGAATCCACTACTTTGGGTGATGCTTCTGCGTACAAAAAAGTTGCAACAGCTAAAACCAATTATAAGAATGCGATGGTGTCAACGTTCCCTAAATCAATGGATTTTATGTCTTACATTAATCGTTATAACTATACGGTTAAGTATTACGGCATGAATTTGGTTGCTTCATATCAGAAGCTTTATAATATGCAGTTAGCCCAACTTGCCTATCATTATGCGTGTAATGCTTCAATTGAGTTTTCTAATTTGGGTAATCTTTCTGGAAGTGGCGAATCTGGTTTTGAACAATCTATAACCGAGTTGGATGGTAAATATGCTGCTAAATTTACTAATCTTAATAACAATGTAAATACCTATTTCTCGAGTATTAGTAATACTGAACTATTCACTATGATAAATACTCAAATGTTTTCTTCAAGTAAACCATTGCTTAATTCAACAACTTTTAATAGCAATTCGGCGGATGCAGGAGTTTGTACTGTCAGCAAACTGAAATTTGACCAATCCTATACCAATGGTGGTATTTCAAATGGTATTGTTGATTTTAATGCAATCTGTGTAAAATCAAAAACAGGTAGTGAGTCAGAGACTAAGTTCGAGTCAACAACGATTATGCTTGAAATCCCTTATCATTCAGCAGATGGTAAAACTTTGGATCGCTATGGTCAATATAATATCAAATACGAAAGCGCTACTAATGATTTTACCAATGACCTTTCAACAGATGCGCTTGATTCTAGCGATGTGGAGCACATCGCATTCGAACGTAAATCTGAATTTGCTCCAGGATATTATTGGGCAAATAAAGAATCAATGAATATTCTTGCAGCTTCTTGGGTACAATTTGATCAATATCAAGGGTATAAAGATACGAATAGATATTGGGAGCGTTTTAATATTACTTCTAATACCAATGATCTAAAATTTTATACAGACAAATACTTAAATGCTTTTAGTGTAAATGGTGCTGATGACAATAATTGGTGGTATGAGACGAGTTCATATGATAGCTTTATACCTTCAATGGGTGATAGCCATCTTGGTGTCAGCGACACGAATATTCAAAGAACCAAATACGATAATGATTATTTTTCCAGTGGTAGTAGTTCGTATGACTCACCTTGGTATGATACGGATGCCAATCCTTGGGACCATGTTTTTGGTTATGATTATTGGTTTTTAGGTAATTATCATGGTAAAACGTTTGTATTTAAAGTAGCGACCCACAAAACGTCTGATACCAAAGAGGATTCTGATGATGATGCAGCGCCTGATCAGAAGAATCGAGTTTCTGCACAAGCCGTGGGTGTATTTTGTTTAACCGATTCATGTAGTCGTAAAGATGACGGAACAGGTGATAATGATAATAAAACAACCTTAACTTGGACTGATGGTACACAAGTGGTATTTGATAATGATGATTCCGATGTAATATATGCTTCTGATCATAATATAACCACTGTAACTGGCTCAATAGCGAAATAGTAAATTTTTATAATAACTGGCACGAAGTTAAATCCGTGCTTTTTTCATGGCGATGTAAACAGATTTTTGAATTATGAATTGCTTCAAGGCTTTTCACAAATTTACCTCATCAAAAATGATGATTGTGATTAAAGTCTATTTTAGCTACAATATGTTTAGTTTTAAAGATGAAGGATTGTTATTATCATCGGAATAAGAGACTAAGTGAAATTATTTAGTTAAATATTAAGTTGGTTTAAATAAGCAAGGTGTAGTTTATTATAACAAATACGTGTAATAATTTTTATGAAAGACATAAATAAATGAAAAATCCAATTAAGATGACCTTAGTCGTGTTAATCTCAGCTGGCATTCTGGTAGCGTGTAATGGCGGTAGCTCTGGTTCAACAAGCACTACTCCGACAGTATCAGCGGGCGTGGTAGCATTTGATACAAATAATCAGTTGTATGTTAATTCTAATAATCAGTTTTATAAAGTTGCGACAACTGGTATTCCATCTACTGCGACGATTAATGATTTGAAGTGTGATGCTTATATTTGCTCGCTTGCGACAAGTGAGGGGCTTTTTATGAGTAATAATTTAGAAACTTGGACACCAGTTCTTAAACAAAGTTTAAATGCTTCTAAATTACAAGTAGAATCGCCTGTAACCAGTATTACGATTGCTAATTCTACAGTCGTAATCAATAGTGGTTCGTATGATGGTTCAATCAACAATAATATCTATTCTATCGGTAATACAGGAAATATTACTCACGGTGAGACAAGTAGCACAACTGGAACGACAATTCCTTCTTCGGTAACCAACGTTCCTTCTACCACTCAAAATAATCTAAATGCTATTGTCTCAAAAACTTGGGGCGCATCATCTAATGCCGTTCAATATATTTTAGTTGGTGATGTTGGAACAATCTTATCTTCAACTGACATGAAAAATTTTACCTCAATTACCAGTAATACCACGAATAATCTTAATGATATCGCTTGTAACTATACTACTTGTATCGTTGCAGGTGACAGTGGAACTATCCTAGTTACGAATGATGGGCAGAATTTTAGAGCTGCAACTAGCGGAACTACTCAAAATTTGACCTCAATCACGGCTACCTCTGATGCCTCATCATCATGGACAGCCTCTGGAAGCAATGGTGCGGTTTACTCTTCTGATAATGGGGTTACGTGGAGTAGCTCAAATACATCATCAATGTCAAGTGGTTATAGTATTGGTACTATGGCAAGCACAGGAACTGAATTGATTGCTACGGTAAATTCAACTGATTCAACAGCTACTAATCAATTACTAGTATCAAAAGATCAAGGTCAGTCATTTGCTCCGGTACAAACTGTGGGTGGTCCTTCAAGCCTTGCACCATTAAAAGCAGTGTATTCGACTGGTACAGGTTTTGTTCCACAGTCTGCAAGTGGTGCAACTGCAGGTATGACTCCAATATCTGTAGGAATTCCAGCTACACCATCAATTACATATTAATTATAAAAAAAACAATAACAAAGCCCCTCAACTACTGTGAAATAGTTGAGGGGCTGTTTAATTTAAGTCTTTAAAACTATCGATGTTTATTTATAGCGATCAATCGAATCCTGAACTTCTTTAATCGCTGCCTTAGCATCTTCGATACCAGACAATTTTACCCATTTACCTTTTTCAAGTTTTTTGTAGTTTTCAAAAAAATGAACGATTTGTTGGATTTGTAGCGCTGGTAAATCTTCAATTTTTTCAACTTCAGCATACATAGCACAAACTTTTTTAGTTGGAATCGCGATAATTTTCGCATCAATTCCGCTTTCATCTTCCATGCGTAATACGCCTAATGGACGGCATTTAATCATGCTGCCATGCGCTACTGGATATGGAGTAATCACAACCACATCAGCTGGGTCACCATCTTCAGATAAAGTATTTGGAATGAAACCATAGTTAGCTGGATAAGACATAGCAGTACTTACAAAACGATCCACAAAAAGCACGCCAGCTTCTTTGTTCATTTCGTATTTTACTGGTGCAGCACCAGCGGGGATTTCAATAACAACGTTAAATTCTTCAGCAGAACCGATTTCAATATTTTTTAAATTCATTAAGAACTCCTAAAAAAGTTTGTAAGATGTATAATTATACCTTGGAATTATCCATAAAAGCAAATAAAGAGTAGGTGTAAAATGTTAGATCGTGCAATCGTAGAAGTCGATAAAATTTTTAAGAATTTATTCCACAAGCCTTTATCTAAACGTCCGCATCCAGATAATAGTATTCAGGATGGTGAATTTAGTGACGTGGAGCGCAAACATATTATTGGTTTAATGCGGATTAATCATTGCGGTGAAATTTGCGCACAAGGGCTCTATCAGGGGCAGGCAATTACTGCTCGCGATAAAAGTAATAAAGATGCTTTTGCTCATGCTGCATATGAAGAAGTTGAACATTTGGCATGGACAGAGCAGCGAATTCATGAATTAGGTGGTAAAACCAGTCTGCTTAATCCATTGTTTTATGCAGGAAGTTTGGCGATTGGAATCAGTGCTGGGCTTTTGGGCGATAAATGGAATCTAGGGTTTCTCGAGGAAACCGAAAAACAGGTGGAGGGACATTTGGCAGATCATTTGGAAAAATTACCTGAACATGATAATAAAAGTCGGGCGATTTTGGAGCAGATGAAAGAAGATGAAATCAAACATGCGCATATGGCGCATGATTTTGGCGCTGCCGAATTACCAGATGTAGTTAAGAAAGTAATGACTTTGAGCTCCAAAGTTATGACCAAAGCTGCGTACCGAATTTGATTCATCTAACTTATAAAATCTTGTGAGAAACTTGTGAGAAGAATCTTTAGATTATCTGCTTTGGCAGCTATCGTGATTGGCTCGTTGTCCGGTTGTAATAGTGGGGCAGATCAGTCTGTGATTCAATCGAGCTCAACATTGCAGGTATATCCCGTAAAAGGTGTATATGGTGGCGATATTCAATCAAGTAATGGAATAGGTGATGGCAAAATTTATGGTGTACTTGATGCCAATGGAGCAGAGAAATTTTATTTTAATCTAGATGGTAACTCAAGCTCGTCAATTGCAGTGAGCTCAGGAGTTTTAAAAACCGATTCTGCAGAGTGCTATTCTGCACCAAGTAACCTAACTAATGGTGAACATGGAAAGCTTATTTTACGTAATTGCAATTATCAGAATGGTCTTTTAGTTGCTGATTATACGACCATGGGGAGTGATTTGGGAACCGATTCAGGTAGAATTACTCTCAAATTGGAGCCTAATTGTTTTTTTCAATCTGATGATGAACTCAAGCAATTTGAGTCTGCAGATTATTTTGGTAGCATGAATCTTTGCTCTGGAGGGTTCAGTTCCATTAGTAGCGGAAAAATTGGTGCTGATGGTAGCATCAATTTAAGCATGAATATTCCAGATGGTGAAGTATCAATTACAGGCAATTTGCAAACAGCAGATAAAAGTATGGCAGCCAGCGAAACATTTTTATCTGGTAGATATATTGGGAAATCCTTGCCGATAGAGATTGTCAGTGTAACGCAATCTGCTAACCAGCAATTAAATATTAATTTTATTGATATTCTGGGCAATCACGCTAATGTGACATTAAATCGCCAAAACTAAATAGTGATGATGTTTTTTAGTATTGATCATTATACGCTTTATACTGAACTATATAAGAATTTTTTTGACATCCGACAAAGCCTAAGATTCAAAGACGAAGAGTATAGTATAATTTATGTTATTATTCTAAGATTAATTTATCTTTTAGGTTGAAGCAAATGAAACATAAATTAAAACTGATAGCTATTGCCACATTATCTGCTGCGTTACTTAGTGCTTGTAATAGCGGTAATTCTACTGCGGTATACGATGAGTATTATGGTCCCGAGGAGGGCATGTCGCCAGGTTATTATAGTGCAATGCTTGCAAAAATTGTTAATGCGGATGCCGATGTTGCCAAATCAATTGAGACTGCGTCATATTATTATAGTCATGTAACAATTGATAAATCTATTGTTGGTAATGGTTTTGTCATTGATTGTATTCCATTTGAACAGCAACCATCTCTCTTTTATGCTACAGCTGAAGTTAAAGCAGCAGCGCTACAGCGAGTGGTTCAGTATTCTGGAGGAAGCTTACCTTCTTTTGCTTACGATACCAATGCATGCCCTAGTGGTGATATTGCACTTTCGCGAGCACGCCTTGCGGCTTATAGCAACGGCAACTTATTCAAGAAAATTTCTACAAACACAACTAATTCACATTCTTTAAACTACAATGATGATGGTTATTCATATGTTTTGAGTCCAATAAATTTAATTACTCCAAACAATGCGGTATTCACTATTTTGAATAATAATGGACAAACACCCACAGTTCCTGCTAATGGTAGCCACCAATTAAATCAATTATGGTGGATAACTACCAATGGCGGTACCAACCAAACTCAATCACTAGAAACTGGATGGATTTATAGTAATTATTTTACGGCTAATTCAGCGACTACTTTATTTACTTTTTCAACACCGAATGCTTATGGTTCTAACTCTCAGAGTAATCAATATAATTTAGCAGGAGGGTTTATTCAAAATCCAGGGACTCCAGCTTTTGGTGCCCCGCTTAGTGATGTTCAATATAAATTTGAATACCAGCAAAATCAAGATGGTTCAGGGTATGAGTTATTTATTACACCATTTAAACTAGTTAGTGGCAGTTATCAATTTGAATCGGCGATTGACATGGGTTATTGGCCACAGAGTCATTTTAGTGGTTATAGCGGTTTTAGTGCTAACCCAAATTTTAAATATTTACAAACTGGATCAGAAGTCTATGCTGAATCAACTAGCGTTGTGAGTATGGTTGGTACAATTTATGGTTATGGTTCATATTCGCCAACTGCTACAAGTAGTTGGTATCCAGATGGTAGTATTAGTCTTGACTGGTATCCGATTAATAGCGGTACTTTTACGCCGACACTTAGCTCATATATTGCTAGTTTCGCTACACAATCATGGGCTTTAAATAGCACAATCATCAGTTTGAATAGCGTAACTTTCGCTGGTCGTAACTAAGCAAACTCTAATCTAATCTGCAGAAGTTGTTGGTTGCGACTTCTGCACTTGAAGATTTCTCTATCATACAATTAATATTACTTTGTGTAGCTGCGGTATAATTCGGTATTAAATTTTTGGATGGAGTACTAGTTATGCAGCAGTTACAAAATATTATTGAAACCGCATTTAATAAATTACCCGAATTAGATAGCAGTGATGCTCAGTTGCGTCAAGCAGTTGATGCGGCTCTTGAGCTACTTGATAGTGGTAAAGCACGGGTTGCCGAAAAAATCAATGGCGAATGGGTAACTCATCAATGGCTAAAAAAAGCAGTGTTATTGTCGTTCAGACTTAATCAAAATCAAGTGGTTGAAGCTGGCTTTACCAAATTCTATGATAAAGTTCCATTAAAATTTGAAAATTATAGCGAGGCAGATTTTGCCGCGGGTGGTTTCCGGGTTGTGCCTGGAGCATTAGCGCGCAAAGGTTCATATATCGCCAAAAATGCGATTTTGATGCCAAGTTATGTCAATATTGGTGCCTATGTTGATGAAGCAACTATGGTTGATACTTGGGTTACGGTTGGCTCATGCGCGCAAATTGGTAAAAATGTTCATTTATCTGGTGGCGTTGGCATTGGTGGCGTACTAGAGCCATTACAAGCTAATCCGACGATTATTGAAGATAACTGCTTTATCGGAGCGCGCTCTGAAGTTGTTGAGGGTGTGATCGTTGAAGAAGGTTCCGTAATCAGCATGGGTGTATTCATCAGCCAATCAACACGGATTTATGACCGCACAACTGGTGAAACTTTTTATGGACGTGTTCCAGCCTATTCGGTAGTGGTCTCAGGTAGCTTACCTAGCGCGGATGGTAGTCATTCTACTTATGCTGCAATTATCGTGAAGCGCGTTGATGCTAAAACCCGCAGCAAAACTTCAATTAATGAATTATTGCGCGCTTAAGTCGTGAACTTAATTTTTGCTGGCAAATCATTGTTGGTAACCCGCGCGGTTACTAGCGGTGGTTGGTGTCTACCAGATAGCGCACAATTAAAAGCCTTAAGCTATCAGCCAAGCCTGATTCAGATTGATGGTGTAAATATCTTGGGTTCAGTTAGCGCTGATATTGATTTAAGCTTATTTCCAGAGCTGCACCTAGTTAATCTACGGCAGGCATTAAATTTCTTTGGTTTGGAACTGATCGAAAAGATCATCCATGCTGAGCAAATGCTGTTTTATCAAAATACACATCGCTATTGTGGGAGCTGTGGACAACAAACCAGTTTATCTGCTTCAGGTAAATGGCTACACTGTAGTAGTTGTGAGCATGAGATTTATCCGCGTATATCACCTGCTATGATAGTTGCGATTACGCGTGGCGATAAATTATTGATGGCGCAAGCCAATCACTTCGCCCCCGAAATGTGGAGTGTCTTAGCTGGATTTTGTGAAGTAGGTGAGTCATTGGAACAGACTGTGCATCGCGAAGTCTTTGAAGAGGTTGGTATTAAAATTAAAAATGTCCAGTACTGGGGTTCACAATATTGGCCATTCCCCAATTCACTAATGGTTGCATTTACTGCCGAATATGAGAGTGGTGAAATTGTCTTGGATACTAATGAAATGCGCGCAGCTGGTTTTTTCAGCAAAGATGAAATCCCCGGACGTCCTTCAACGCATCTCTCAATTGCGAGTCGCCTGATTGATGATTTTATCGCCAAGCACTAAAAATACAGCGATGTATACTCGAAACAGATTCGAAATACTGGTAGGCGTTTTGCTGCGAAGCCTACTAGCCATAAGTAAGTAGCAAAATAACGACCACGTATAGTGAATCTGATTGAGTATAAAGATGAATCAGCAGGAAATATTAACTAATCAACCCAAACAAAAGAAATACGTCTATTCCAAACTAAGCTATCTCTTAAAAACCAATGATATAACTGAAGTTATTATTCTAGTTGCATTTATTACCCCTGATGGTTTGTATTTGATTTTAAATGAGTTAAAAGAGCTACTTGAAAAACAAGTGAAGGTAGTGATTATAACTGGGTTTATGAATAATTTTAATAGCCCACGCGTTTTTGAATTTATGCTTCGGATTAATAATCTGGAGGTACGTATTGCCGATATTTCGGGCTATCATCCTAAATTATACATAGTTAAACATAAAGATGGGAGTTCCTCATATATTATTGGTAGTTCAAATCTTACTAATAACGCTCTGCGCCGTAACTTTGAAACCAATATTTACCTTGAATATTCTCAAAATGCAGTGATTCCACAACAAATGAATGAGCTCTACCAGCAGATTTATGCTGAATCCCAGCCATTGAGCGCTGAATTACTTGAAGAATACCGCAGAAAATACGAGCTGGCAAGAGCTAAATTAGAGAAAACTCCTCCTGCACCTGCTGAGATTTTAGTACCAAATAGCATGCAAAAAAAAGCTCTCGCGGGGCTTAATCAATTACGCGAGCAAAACCAAAATAAGGCTTTGATTATCTCCGCCACTGGTAGTGGTAAGACTTATTTAAGCGCCTTTGCCATAAAAGAGTTTGCTGCTAAGAGAGTGCTTTTCATTGTACATCGGGAAAATATTCTTAATGCTGCAATTCATAGTTACGCTAAAGTTTTTCCCCAATTAAAAGCTGGTAAGTTAACTGGTGAGCTAAAGCAATTTGAGGCTGATTTCATTTTTGCCTCACTACAGACTCTGCAAAAAGACGAATATCTATATCAATTTGGGGCGGATTGTTTTGATTACATCGTTATTGATGAAGTCCATCGCGCTGGTTCAACAGGTTATCAAAAAATTCTTAAGCATTTTCAACCAAAATTTCTACTTGGAATGACAGCGACTCCTGAGCGAAGTGATAATTTTGATATTTATCAACTCTTTGATCATAATATAGCCTATGAGATTCGCCTAAATGAGGCTCTTGAAGAAAATCTGGTCTGTCCTTTTCATTATTTTGGTATTTCTGAATTGATGGTTAATGATAGTTATCTGGATGATTATAGTTGTTTTAATCAAGTTAATTATAGCGAGCGAGTAAAGCATATAATTGCCAATCTTAAGCTGTATGGGCATGGTGGTAGTGATAAGGTGCGTGGTTTAATCTTTGTCTCACGAGTTGAGGAGGCGCATGAGTTATCTCGTCATTTTAATTTAGCGGGTTATAAGACCTTAAGTTTAAGTGGTGTTCATGATGATAGCTATCGGGAAAACGCAATTCAGCTTTTAGCTAATAAACCATATGATGCTAATGGCAAGCCACAGGAATATCTTGATTATATTTTTAGTGTGGATATCTTCAATGAGGGAATTGACATTCCTTGTGTTAATCAAGTTGTTCTATTAAGACCAACGCAATCTGCGATTGTATTTGTCCAGCAGCTTGGGCGCGGACTACGTAAAAGCCTCGACAAAGATTATTGTGTGGTTCTGGACTTTATCGGTAATTATACCAGTAGCTTTTTAATTGCAGTGGCATTGTCTGGAAATAATTCATACAATAAAGAGGATTTACGTTCATTTGTCAGTGAAGCTAACTCTCTAATTCCTTCAAATATTTCAGTTTCATTTGATCGGGTCACCCGCGAACGGATATACCAGTCAATTAATAATATTCAGATTAATCGTAAGTTTATTAATCAAAATTATCAGGAGTTAAAGAAGAAATTAAATCGTATCCCAGAGTTAATTGATTTTCGCAGATACAATTCTATTGATCCCAAAATTATTTTTCGTTATCAAAACCAATCGAATAAAATCATGTATAACAATTATTATGAGCTACTCAAATATCATGATGATATTGCAGATGAGTTTTCAGATAATAGCTTGGCGTATCTTAATTATATTACTCAAGAATTACTTTTTGCTGCTCGCCCAGATGAATTATATGTATTATTGAGTTTGGTTAATGGATGTAATGATGAGAATCTAATTTATGCCAATCTGGCTAGTGAATACGGTGTTCAGCTTAGCAGTCAAAAACAAATTGCTATCCGTAAGATCCTAACTCTTACAACAAGTAATGCCTTGCAGAAAAAATATTCGGTAAATCTACTTGATGTTGACGATAATCAATTTAGATTAAGCGATGATTTTAGCCAAAATCTTGAAAATACGAGTTTTAAAGCATTAGTCCTGCAAACAATAAAATTGGGTTTAAGTTATTTTGAGGGATATAAATCAATTACTAAAGATAATGATTTTATTCTTTATAACAAATATTCACGAAAAGAGCTAGTTCGATTATTAAACGTTAATCTATCAATGGAAACTTCAATTTATGGTTATCGGATTATTGCCAATAGCATGCCAATTTTTATTACCTATAAAAAAATTTCAGCCAATCAGATGAATGCCAAATATGATAATATTTTTCTCAATTCACAAGATCTGGTTTGGTACTCTCGCCCTTATGGCGCAACAATTTCTCCAGAATTAATGAAGATTATCAACTATCGGGATAATAATCTTAAGATTATGATTTTTCTTAAAAAAAGCGATAATGAAGGTGGTGAGCATTACTATCTTGGTTCGGCAGATATTCATAGTTATCAGGAAAAATCTCTTGCTAGCAAGAATGTCATACAATTTATTTTGCGTCTAACAACGCCTCTACTAGACAGCTATTTTGACTATTTTGTGAATTAATTAATTTACCGTAAACTTGAAGATGATTTTAACTTACGGTATCAGTT
>SSGY01000155.1 GCA_008017145.1 Neisseriales bacterium | reverse complement strand
CGCCCGCACAGTATAACCAGCTTCCGATTTAAGCTTGAATAACTGCGGCAGGTTATAGGATAAGCCGCCAGCTGCAATCAGATAACCCATGTTATTCATTAAGTAGCCTGTAGCAACTGAATACTCCATTAGTTGATTAGTTGTTTGTAACATGATCATGTTCTCCTCGAATACGTTGAATAAGATTAGCAATAACAAAACCAAAGATGCAGCCGATTACATAGTTGCCAATAAGATTGGCCACTATGTAAAACCTCATTAAAACTTAGATCTAGTGAGTTACTGATAAAAAACGTAATTAAGATTGCCAGAATTGAGATCACTGCGTGCGGTATCCGCTTTATTGCAAAGGGCATTAATGAGACTACACCCGTAATAAAACCAATTAACAAGCTATGCTGTAAGATAAAATCAACAGGCTTAGTTGTCAGTAACTTGTATAAGCCATCCATTAATTGATGATTTAGATTGTCCATAATTAACTCCAAAAAATTAAGACAAAAAAACAGAACAAAACAAAAAATAAAAATAAGCAATAATAAAATCTAAAAACAAAACCTATCCCCCATAACTTCAACTAAACCGCGAGCCAGATTTAAGCCGAACCAGACAAACAAAAAGCAAGCGTCCAGCGCAGATTTTTGTGCGTAGCACGGCAGAGCGAACAGTCCCAGCTGTGAGAGCAAGGATACTTCCCCAGAAGTAGCCGCCGCGGTTCTGGTGAGAAACATCCCCAAGATGTTACGAACGAGGAACAAGTTTGCCCAAGCAAAGTTGTGACGACCGCTAAGCAACGAAACTTCCCAAGAAGTTGAGAGCAGAGCAAATTGCCTACAATTTGTGCCGCGGGTGCGCAAGCCGCCGTCTTAGTGCTCGCCCCAGCGAGGCACGAGACCAACCGATTTATGATTGGCGTTCAGCCAACCGAAGGCAAGCGTTAGCGCAGTCAAGAAATAGGTTGGTCTCGTGCCGAGCGAGACGGCGGCGGGTGAATTGCTTGGTGATTGCAGCGTTCAGCGCAAGAACCAAATAAGAGGGCATCGCCCTGCATGGCAAGCTCCCTAGAGCTTGACACTGCGACCTTGCGGGGGTGTGGATGTCCAAGGAACACCCCAAGCAACTGACTGCAGTCAGACTTAATATGTGGGGAACACATATTGCAATTACATATTAACCAGCTATTTGAGCGATTAGATTGTATGTGATACATAATACATTACTCCTATCTGAGCAAGTACGGTTAATCAAGCTGAAACTGGTTTGGTTGGAGTAACAGCACCATCGAGTGGTTGATCTAACAAACTAATTCTCGTGTTGATCTCTTCTTGCAGGATATAATCTTCAAAGCTTGAGTATCTCCCACGGCACAATTCTGTATTGCTCTTGACTGAGTATTTGTGTCTTTCATAATTAGCTCGGTGCTTAGCAATTATTGCTAACTCTTCTACTGATAGGTTTTTAACTGTTTTAGGATTTATACCAGTTTTGTACAGTCTAGCGACGTAGTTTGCTAGATTGATTTTTTCCGAAGGGTTTTCAGGGATAAAATACTGTGGATTATCATACCAGTGTGGTCTGGTAGTCGATTTTAATCCACCATTTGACTTGTGAATTGAGTGAGTAAGATATTTGGGTGTTGTCTTGAATAAAAATCCACCTTCATAACTAATTGAATCTTGAATTAGTAACACAATATTGTAGTTTTCTACTTTATACTGATAAAGCTTATTCAGTTCTTGGAGAATCAACTTTTCGGTTATAGATTTTCTTTTCTGCGATCGAATTTTAAAATACTCATCTCCAAAATCCTGAATAGCAGTTTTATCTGCTTCAGAGAATGCTATTTTATTTTTTTCAGCAAGGTTCACCCATTCTGCACCATTCAATACTCTCTGTTCAATATTGTTGGTGTGTGTGGTTATATTAGTATTAGTAACAGATTCAGTATTAGTATAGTCTGGGTTTTCCCCCAATTGTGGATTAACCATAGCTGGTTTATTCATAGTACCCACCCCAGGATTTTTAGGGGTTGGTGTATCTGGTTGACTAGTATCTGACTTACCTGGTTGAAAATTCAAGATATAATTATAGTAACCACTTGGCTTACCGTGATGATTAAGCGCAGATGTACGACTTACCCAACCAGAACTGATTAACTCTTTCCAGTACTTGGACATAGTTGCGTCATCTTTTATACCTAATTGTTTTTGAATGTCGCGGTTATTAAAAAACCAATTATCTGGTTTGCTAGACATATAGAGAAAAACGCGTACAGCCCCGCTAGAAAGAGATAGATCAACAGCAAGAGCATTAGGGATTTTTGTAAAGCATTTGCGTATGGAGTTGGTAACTTTACTCATGATTAACTCCAGAGGAGAAAATATGGCAAATTTCATTTGGGGAAAATCTGGGGAAAATGATAGTCCGTAAAAGACCATAAAAAATCACAATCAAAATGTGATGAAATGAGTCACTTTGAATCAGATCAAATGGCTTTGAATGTTTTTTGTTTGGATTTTTTGATATAGATGGTGCGGAAGAAGAGACTCGAACTCTTACGCCTCGCGGCGCTGGAACCTAAATCCAGTGCGTCTACCAATTTCGCCACTTCCGCTTTAGGTGAGATAGGTATTATAGTTGAGTGTTAGAGATTTTGCAAGCGAAATTTACGTTTTTATCTAATTTAACGCATCAAAGATTCAGCGTTATTTATCAACTATTTGAAGTACTGCGTTTATTTTGCTGCTGCGCGATTGCCCATGTGATATGTTCTTTTACCATTGTGCTGGACGTTCGCGACTTAAACTCCAATTCGGTGATGATTTCTGCCTGATATGGCGCATTGCCAAGCGCAACTGCCAGATTTCTTTGCCATGAGTCGTAGCCAATGCGTAGGATTGCGCTGCCTTGCATTTTTTGTGTGAACTCGGCTATATTCCATTTGAATAATTCCAGCAAACTTGATGAATCAAGTTTATGGCGTGGGGTAAAATCGGTGTAAGTGGTGAGGGTGCTAAATTTATTCCATGGGCAGAATAATTGACAGTCATCACAGCCATAGATGCGGTTACCCATAAGGCTGCGTAGCTCAAGTGGAATTGAGCCTTTGTTTTCAATAGTTAGGTAGGAAATACATTTTTTGGCATTTAAAACATATGGCGAAATAAATGCCTGCGTCGGGCAAACTTCAATACATTTATTACAACTACCGCAGTGGCTAGAAATTGGTTTGTCTACCTCTAAAGGCAGATTAGTGAATAATTCACCCAAAAAAAACATACTGCCGTGATTTTTATTGAGAAGTAAAGTATTTTTACCACGCCAACCACTACCGGATTGTGCTGCAATCTGCACTTCCATAATGGGTGCGGAATCACTAAATGCACGATAGTGGTGTTCAAATCCCATCTCGCTTAGATATTGATTAATCCACGTAGCTAACTTATTAAGCTGTTGTTTGACTACTTTATGATAATCACGCCCCAAGGCATAGCTTGAGATGTAGGCGTGCTCTGGCTTATTCCGCAGGCGATTTTTGAGTTCTGTTATATTCTGTGTAAGATATGGGGTTTTAACGCTTATAATGCGAACACTCGTTGGATGGAGCTCTTGCGGATTAAAGCGTAAATTTTGATTATTTTCAAGGTATTGCATATCGCCAGCATAGCCTTGTGCCAGCCAGTCCTGAAATTTTTGCTGTGCAGCTGAGTCAATTGTGCATGATGAAACGGTTAGTTCCAAAAAACCAAGTTCCTGCGCTTTGTCTTTAATCAATGCCTTGAGTATGTTATAATCCACCATATTTTTTTGCTTAAATTATTTATTATGATTCATGTATTTAACTTAGAAAGTCTGAACGCGACAGAAAACCTGGCAACTAAAATTGCGCAGGTGATTGTACCAAATTTTATCGTGAGTCTAAGCGGTAATTTGGGCGCTGGTAAAACTACGCTTACCCGTGCTATTTTACGCGCTATCGGCATCACTGGGTCGATAAAAAGCCCAACCTTTACTCTAGTTGAACCATATCAGTTAGAATCGTATGTGGTTTACCATTTCGATCTCTATCGCTTTAGTGATCCAGAGGAATGGTTTGACGCTGGCTTTGACGAGTATTTTAATGAACCACAGATTAGTTTTATTGAATGGCCTGAGAAAGCGGAAGGTTTGATTCCTCCAATAGATTGGCAAGTAACTATAAATTTTCTTAATGATGAGCGACGTGAGCTGATTATTAATGCTTTAACGAATACAGGTGACAAATGTTTGATGAAATTAATCAACAACGTAGAAATTTGATTAAATTTGGTTTTTTCTCTGGGTTGACTTTCTTAATTAGCCCCAAAAAATCTGCTGCTGATGATTTGATTGATCAAATTGCTAATGACAGTACCAATCAAATTGTGTCAGTACGGATTTGGCCATCGGATGTTTATACCCGTTTAACGATTGAAGCAGAGCAGGGGATTAAGGCGAAGTATTTCAATTTATCTAATCCAACTCGTTTTGTAATTGATATTCAAAATTCTACTTTAAACACAGTCTTAAAAAGTTTAACGCAGAATCAATTTGATGGTGATCCGATAATTAGCGGAATTAAAGTTGGGCAGTTTAACCCAACCACGGTACGAATTGTGGTTTATGCTAAGCAGCCTGTTTCAGCACAAACACAAACGGTTGACCCAGTAAGTTTGGGTAGTGTGAATTATAAATATCGCTATGTTTTCGATATGTACCCAGCCAATGCTGCTCCAAGCAATAAAAATGAAAGCAATGTCCTTAATGACCAGATGTTGGCATTTTTACAATTAAATGCGGATCAGTCGAAAAGCGATGAATCTACTGCTGCTTCTTCAAGCAAGCGAAGTATGGATTATCCAGTAATTAGCGCGCCTAGTGGTGGCAATGATAGACAAACCGTAAATAAAGGCAAAATATTGGTAATGATTGACCCCGGGCATGGTGGAGAAGACCCCGGAGCGATTGGACCTCAAGGTACCAAAGAAAAACATATTGTTTTAGATATCGGTAAACGTTTGCGTGATTTGATTAATTCCAGTGATACAATGCAGGCACAACTTACCCGCTCTCAGGATATATTTATTCCATTAGGCGCACGGGTAGCAATTGCGCGTAAAGCCAAAGCGGATATTTTCGTATCGGTGCATGCTGATGCGTTTACTTCACCGGCAGCGCGTGGTTCATCGGTTTTTGTTCTTTCTGAAAGTGGCGCGAGTAGCGCTTTTGCCAAATATATGGCAACTAGCCAAAATAATTCCGATTTGATCGGGGGAATGTCATTCCAAACCCGGGATAGCGCGGTGAATAAGATTTTGTTAGATATGACTCAAAGTTTTACTATGCGTAAAAGTAGTCGCCTTGGTCAGACTGTATTAGCGCAGCTTAAAGACATTAATAAACTTCACAGCAACGGAATTGAACGTGCTGGATTTGCCGTGCTAAAAGCACCAGATATTCCGTCGATATTGGTTGAATCAGCATTCGTTTCTAATCCTACCGAGGAAGACCTTTTGCGAACCAGTGAATTTCGCCAGAAAGTTGCCCAACAAGTGTTTGATGGTTTAAAAATTTATACTCAGCAGAATTATAAGCTAGCATGACCAAGATAATTATCTTCAACAAACCATATGGTGTAATTAGCCAATTTTCACCAAATCCCCCACATAATACCCTCAAAGACTATATAAAACTGCCGG
>SSGY01000098.1 GCA_008017145.1 Neisseriales bacterium | reverse complement strand
TTTCTATTGTTTCCAATGAATTAGCTATAAATCCTTGGTCTAAACCAAATAACAATCCACCCAAAGCTGCAATAGTACAAATCCAATAAACTATTTTTTTGTATTCACCACTAACTGCACTACCATTATTCATATGCATATGTCCTGCTGCCATTGCTTATCATCCATAGAAAGGTTATTTTAATAAAATCATGCCTGATTCTAAGCGAAGCTGAGGTAGGTTGTCTATATGCAGCGCACATACACTCTTCGTCTTTGAAACTTGGACTTTGTCGGACTTCAAAAAAGACTCCTTATGTAGCTCTAACTACACCGCATCGTCTTTTTTATCAATCCTTCGCGTCCAAGAGTCAAATACTGTGAGTATATATTATAATAATGAGAATAATTTAATGAGTAAAATTTGAACTATGAGATTTTAATCATCAGTGTAGCAGTGAGTTAGCGATAAAAAAAGCCTCTGTTGTAAAAATACAAAGAGGCTAAATTATTTTTGGGAGGTGATTTACTCAGGACGCATATGCGGGAAAAATATCACATCACGAATTGATGCCGAATCAGTCAACAGCATTACTAGGCGATCAATACCAATTCCAAGTCCGCCAGTCGGCGGCATTGCATATTCCAGCGCACGAATATAATCTGAATCATAATGCATTGCTTCTTCATCACCAGCGTCTTTTTGCTCCACTTGTTGCTTAAAGCGTGCAGCCTGATCTTCTGGATCGTTCAACTCCGAATAGCCATTTGCTAATTCACGACCAACCACAAATAATTCAAAACGCTCTGTAATTCCAGGGTTAGTGTCAGATTGACGTGCTAATGGCGAAGTTTCAATTGGATGATCCATGATGAAAGTTGGATTCCAAAGCAGATGCTCAGTATTCTCTTCGAATAGCAATAGTTGTAATACAGCCAATGAGTCAGTTTGCGGTGCTTTACGAGTTAGTTTTTTAATCTCATCAATTAAGAATTTAACATCATTAACTTGTTCACTGGTAATTTGTGGGTTATATTTTAGGATTGCCTCAACGATGGTTAGGCGATCAAATGGCTGTTCCAAATCAACAGTTTTACCTTGGTAATCAAATACCAATTTACCCACCGATACCATTGCAGTTTCGCGAACGATCTGCTCAGTAATTTCCATCATGCGTTTATAATCCGCATAGCTTTCATATAATTCAATCATGGTAAATTCTGGATTATGACGCGCAGATAAACCTTCATTACGGAAATTACGATTAATTTCAAACACCCGATTCATACCACCAACGATAAGACGTTTTAGGTAAAGTTCGGGAGCAACTCGCAAAAATAATGCCATATCCAAAGCATTATGATGAGTTACGAATGGTTTAGCAGTTGCACCACCTGGAATTGGGTGCATCATAGGTGTTTCAACCTCTAGATAGTCTTGACGAACCAAGGTTTCGCGAATAGTTTGAATAATTGCCGAACGTTTAATAAATACATTTTTAGATTCATCGTTCATGAATAAATCCAAATAACGTTGACGATAACGTTGTTCTTGATCGCTTAAGCCATGAAATTTTTCTGGCAGTGGACGGATATTTTTACTAATCAAGCGAACTTCTTTGGCATCAATACTTAGTTCACCGGTTTTAGTTTTCATCAAACTACCGCTAATGCCAAGAATGTCGCCACTATCAGAATGTTTAAACGCTTCATAAGCTTCTTCACCAATATTTTCTTTACTAATATAAGCTTGAATCCGACCTTTGGCATCGGCGATGGTTGCAAAAGATGCTTTACCCATTACGCGTTTTAACATCATACGTCCAGCAACTACCGCACTGGTATCCATTGTCGCTAATTCCTCTTTACTAAAACCATCATATTTTTGATGAAGTAAGGCGGAATAGTCTTTAGGTTTAAAATCATTAGGAAATGGATTTCCTTGTTCACGTAATTTAGCTAATTTTTGACGGCGTTCACTAATTAAGCGATTTTCGTCCAGTGGGGTAGCGACAGTTTCAGTCATTATAGTTTCATCCTTTTAGCGGCGTTGTATAATTGTTGTAATTAGGTTATTATTATCGACAGTTTGTTGGATTAATTGATTTCCAGTTTTAGTACAAAAATCTTGTAGATCTTGCAGCGATGCTGGGTCAGAAGTCACAATCTTAACTTGTGCTCCTGAGTCCATACTTGTCAGAAATTTTTTAGTTTTTAAAACTGGAATCGGGCAGTTTAGACCGGTTAAATTAAGCTCTAACATTTATTTTACCAGTTTTAATCCGCCAGTACTGCTTGGGCTTGGATCACTTGGTGGCGTTGGGTTATAATTTTCCAATTCAAAATGCATCCCTTGAGAGCTTTCTTTGGCAAATATTCCCAGTACATTAGCAATCGGGATTGCAATATCCTGTACCACTCCACCAAAAGTTGCCTGAAAAGTAATCCAGTCATTATCAATGAGCAGGTCTTTAGTTGCGCTAAATGCGATATTTAGAACAATCTGATTATTTTTAACAAATTGCTGTGGTACAACCGTATTTGCATCAACAAAAGTCATTAGATGCGGCGTGCAGTCATTATCTACACACCACTCATAAAGCGCTCGAATTAAATATGGTTTTTGGCTTTTCATTTGCATGTTAGTAGGTCCACTTATTGTTTCATGCTACGTTCAGCAGCCGTCAACGATGCCAAGAAGCTCGGACGATTGAATTGAGTCTCTGCATATTTCATTAATGCTGCCCAAGTTTTTTTGACTTCAATTTCATAGAAACCTAAGCGCCATAAAACTGGTAATAATGAAGCATCAAGCAAGGTGAATGTTGTGCTCGCTACATAATCCATTTTTTTATTGTTAGCAAATAAAGCTGCAATTTCATCTAGTGCGGTACTGATAACTTTACGTAAACGATCTAATTCTTTTTTTACTTTAGCATCTTTGCTTTGTAAATTAGTATCAAGAAAACGTACAGGCTGGAAGAGCTCTTTTTCTAATTTATGAATTGTCATCCGCATCCGTGCTTTTTCTGCAGGTTCAATTGGCATCATTTGTGGATGAGGAAATCTCTCGTCAATATATTCAGATGCTATATTGGTATCTATCAGAATTAAATCACGTTTTTTATTATTTTTATCAATGTCGTCTACTAAAACTGGAGTTTCGTTGTATGGATTTAGTTGCATTAAATCCTGTCTTGAGTTAACATTCACATCTATGATTTTAAAATCCATGTCTTTTTCATTTAGAATAATCCGCACACGGTGTGAAAACGGGCATCTTGAGTCTGAGTACAGTTGTATCATCTAAGCTAGATCCTTTTTAATAAAGTAAATTGTAACCCAAGATTGTAGCAAATTTCTACATTGTTTGTCAATAGCCTGTTTTATAACATGCTGAATTGTATTAAAAAATATGTTAAAATAAACATTGCGTTAGATTTTAAGTGGAGCGTTTTTACATATTCAACTAGTATCACATCTATAAATAGTCCAATCTGGCTTTTTATTCTTTCTAATGATAAATGCTATAATAATGCTATATTAAACTTACAGTACATTGGGACTATCTTATCATTATGCAGAATCAAAATCAGGATAAATCAAATCAAGCAAAAACGCCATTGCCTAAACTAAGCAAAACAACTCAAGAAAAGCGCTTATATAATCGTTTGTCTAGTGAAGAAGCACAGGCAAAATTAGCTGCGGAGACTTTTGAGCGTACAACAATCTCTTTTTACCAATATTTTGTCATTGATGATCCAATTATGTTTCGTGATGAGCTATATCTAAACTTCGATAAACTTGGGGTGCTTGGGCGAGTATATTTGGCACATGAAGGAATTAATGCGCAAATTAGTGTTCCTGAACATAATGTTGCTGCGTTTCGCGATTATCTTTATTCGATTAATGGATTAAATGGGATTCGCCTAAATATAGCTGCGGATGATGATGGTAAATCATTTTGGATATTGAAGATTAAAGTACGTGAGAAAATTGTAGCTGATGGGATTGACGATCCTGAGTTTTCAATGGAGCGTCGTGGTAAATATCTTACGGCTGAAGAATTTAATCAAATGACTGAAAACCCAGATGTTTTAGTTGTTGATATGCGTAATCACTATGAATATGAGGTTGGGCATTTTTCAGACGCAGTGGAAGTTCCTAGCGAAACTTTCCGCGAGCAATTGCCGATGGCAGTAGAGATGCTAAAAGAACAAAAAGATAAAAATATCATCATGTATTGCACGGGTGGTATTCGTTGTGAAAAAGCTAGTGCTTGGATGCTGCATAATGGTTTTGAAAATGTTTACCATCTGGAAGGTGGAATTATCAAGTATGCTAATGATGTTAAACAACAAGGCTTAACCAATAAATTCCGTGGTAAAAATTTCGTTTTCGATGGACGTTTGGCAGAACAAATTGGTGATGAAATTATCGCACATTGCCATCAGTGCGGCAAAGCTGCGGATACACACACTAATTGTGCAAATGAAGGTTGTCATTTGTTATTTATCCAATGTGAAGAATGCAAAAATGAATTTAATGGTTGTTGCTCTCAGGAGTGTATGGAGATAATCAACCTTCCTGAAGAAGAACAAAAAGCGCTGCGTAAAGGAATTAATCGTGGTGGTATGATTTTTAATAAAAGAAAGAAATAACGGGGAAGCAAAGAATGTTAAAAAAACCTGAATTATTACTACCTGCGGGTACTTTTGAACATTTGCAATATGCATTTGATTTTGGTGCTGATGCAGTTTATGCTGGACAACCACGCTACAGCTTGCGTGCGCGGAATAATGAGTTTAAATTAGAACAGTTGCAGCTGGGTATTCAAGAAGCGCGTCGTCGTGGTAAAAAATTATTTATTGCCAGCAATATTTTGCCACACAATGGTAAAGTTAAAACCTACCTGAAAGATATGGAACCGCTAATGGCAATGAAGCCAGATGCCTTGATTATGGCTGACCCGGGTTTAATTATGATGGTTAAAGATCGCTGGCCGGAAACCGAAATTCATCTATCGGTACAGGCTAATACGGTTAATTATGCGGGCGTAAAATTTTGGCAGCGCCAAGGCTTGTCACGAGTTATTTTATCGCGCGAACTATCACTAGACGAAATTGAAGAAATTCGTCAAGAATGCCCAGATATGGAAATTGAAGTTTTTGTGCATGGGGCTTTATGTATTGCTTATTCGGGGCGTTGTTTGCTCTCTGGTTATTTTAATCGCCGTGATCCAAATCAGGGAACTTGTACTAACGCTTGCCGTTGGGAGTATAAAGTACATGATACTAAGCCTGATGATGCTGGCGATGTGCAGTTATTAGACGGATTTAATTACAATCAAGAACTCGAGAATGCCAATCAAGCTTTTTCAGCTGCTGGAGGCGTTAGTCGTCATTCGTTAGCAAATAAGACTTATTTGATTGAAGATACTACTCGTCCCGGGGATTATATGCCAATTATTGAAGATGAGCATGGTACTTACATTATGAATTCTAAGGATTTACGTGCGATTCAACATGTTGAGCGTTTAGTTAAAATTGGGGTTGATTCGCTAAAAGTTGAAGGGCGAACCAAATCAATTTATTATGTCGCGCGAGTTGCTCAGGCATATCGTCAGGCAATTGATGCCGCCGTTGCTGGTAAACCATTTGATCCAAGTTTGCTGGCAAATTTAGAGGGTTTAGCGAATCGTGGTTATACCGACGGCTTTTTACAACGTCATCATGCCGAAGATTATCAGAACTATATTGATAGTCATTCCAAATCTCGTGCTAGCCAATATGTGGGTGAGGTTTTAGAAGTCGACAATGATGGTTGGGCGTTAATTGAGGTTAAAAATAAATTCAGTTTAGGCGATAAGCTTGAAATTCTTCATCCAAGTGGTATGCGTGAGATTGAAGTTAGCATAATGAAGAAC
>SSGY01000218.1 GCA_008017145.1 Neisseriales bacterium | reverse complement strand
GACCAATTGCATCCAAGGGTTGTACCTTATCATAAATAAGAATGCCGATTTTAATCTTATTCGTCATATCTTATCATGCTTTTAAGAGTGAGTCATATCAAGTGGAATTACCCATTGATCGTATTCACTTGAGGTTAAAAAGCCAAGTTCTAATGCGGCAGTTTTAAGATCCAAACCTTCATGATGAGCTTTTTTAGCAATTTTGGCAGCTTTATCATAACCAATATGGCGATTCAGCGCAGTTACCAGCATTAGATTTTTAGCTAAATTGGCATTAATAACTGCTAAGTGAGCATCAAGACCCGAAGCGCAATGTTCTTCAAAAGCTAAACAGCTATCTGAGAGCAGCTGGATGCTTTCCAGAACATTATGTATCATTACTGGTTTATAGACATTAAGTTGAAAATTACCTTGGCTTCCAGCGAACGCTACAGCAGCATCATTGCCATAAACTTGCACACAGACCATGGTCATTGCTTCACATTGGGTTGGATTAACTTTGCCGGGCATAATTGACGAACCAGGCTCATTCTCCGGTATGGTTATTTCACCAATGCCACAGCGTGGACCACTTGCCAACCATCTAACATCGTTTGCCATCTTCATTAGTGCACCGGCTAACGTGCGTAGCCCAGCTGAAACGTTAACTAAGCCATCATGTGCAGATAGTGCGGCAAATTTATTTTTAGCCGAGGTAAAAGCTAAGTCTGTTTCCTGGCTAATATATCTTGCTGCTAAATCACCAAATTTAGGATGTGCATTTAATCCTGTGCCAACTGCCGTACCACCAATTGCTAGTTCTAATACTCCTTTGAGGGTTTGTTGCAGATTGCTTATTGCATAATCAATTTGTGCAACCCATGAGCTTATTTCTTGACCTAAAGTTATTGGTGTAGCATCTTGGAGATGAGTGCGCCCGACTTTGACTACTTGGGCAAATTGTTGTGATTTATTTTCCAAGGTATTACGAAGCTTGGCAAGTGCTGGAAATAAATGATTGTTTAGTTCCTCAGCTGCTGCAATATACATCGCAGTTGGGAAGGTATCATTTGACGACTGTCCACGGTTAACATGGTCATTTGGGTGAACTGGGTTTTTACTTCCCATTGCGCCACCACTAATTTCAATTGCGCGGTTTGAGATAACCTCATTGGCATTCATATTGGATTGAGTGCCTGATCCGGTTTGAAATACCACCAACGGGAAGTGAGCATCCAGTTTTGCACTAATTACTTCATCAGCCGCTTGAATAATTAATCGGGCAATTGATGCATCTAATTCACCGAGATCCATATTCGCTTTGGCAGCTGATTTTTTTAAAATACCCAAAGCACGAATTAATGGGCGTGTAAATTTAAAACGAGCTACACCAATTGGGAAATTAGTTTTTGAGCGTTCCGTTTGTGCACCCCAGTAACAATCATCAGCCACCATAATTTCGCCCATTGAGTCAGTTTCATGACGCATAATCACTCTCCATGTATCTAGTTAATTAAATAGTTTGCTAGGGTTAACTGGTTTTCCTAAGCGGCGTAATTCAAAATAAATGCCACCCATTGGTTGGTTTGATTCCGTACCACTATTGGCGATTAATTGTCCAGCAGTTACTGCGACGCCTTTTGTAGTTTTGGATAATACTCCACTGTAAACTGAGGTATAATTATCTCCATTGTCAATTACAATGATTTGTCCAAATCCCGGAAGTTCCCCACTAAATAGTACTGTACCGCGTGATACAGAATATATTGGGGTATTATCATTAGCATGGACTAAAACACCGTTATTTTTCACGCTATCACGCATCTGTCCAAAACCTACGGCAATATTCCCACTAATCGGACGAGCAAGTTTACGTGACATAAATGGGGAATTATCTTCAACGCTGTTATCAGCAACTTGGGGTTTTATAACTGGAGCAGTTTGTGGCGTAGCTGCGGTATCATTATCAGTAATTTTTACATCAGCTTTGTCATTGCTCGTATCAATTACAATATTTTCTTGTTTGCTAGTTGCCGTTGTACTGGAAGCCGTATTATTTGTCTGGGCTTTTGCTTTTGCTGCAGCTATGGCCGCTAATTGACGAGCTTTTGCTTCTGCAGCGGCTTTTTTAGCTGCCGCTTGTTTTTGTTTTTTTTCGGCGAGGGCTAATTGTTGTAATAGTTTATTTAGTTCTGCTTGACGCTGTTTTAAATGTGAGAGCTTGCTACGTTCGCTATCAATTTGTTGTTTTACACTCAATGATTGTTGAACAGTTTTATCTTTTACTGCAAGTAATTGCTGATGTTGTTGGCTAGTTGTGCCCAAGCGTTTATTTAAATTATCTACTTCTTGTTGCAGTTTTTTATTTAAGTTATCAAGTTGGCTAAGCTTGTCATTTAGCTGTTGGTAACGTAGCTGCTGCTGTTTAAGTATTTCCAACAGATAAACTTTTTTTCGCTCTTGATCTAGGCTATCATTTCCAGAAACAATGCTTTGTTGTGAAGCTTGAATTTTTTGAATTTGCTGATAAATTTTGCTAATCGAGGCATTGACCTGTGTTTTGGCAGCCGTAGTTGTTGCCGTCATCTGTGGGATTGTATTTGCCAATTGATTGAGCTGATTTATGTCTGCATCGCGTTGTTTGCGAATTTTTTGTAAGATAGCTTCAGTTTTAGAGATTGCACCTTGTGAATCTTTCAGTGCTGCATCAATTTTTTGCTTTTCTTGCTGTTTGGAATTAAGATCTTGATTGATTTGCTGGATTTGTGTATTGAGATCGTTAATATTACTATTAACGGTAGAAGACTCTACCGCATAGCTCAATCCCGACCACATAACAGCGCTAAGCAAAACTAGTTTACGCATCATTAGCTGACCTATTTAAAAGCAATTAGACTGTGTCCGGTCATCTCTTGTGGCTGTGGTAATCCCATCATTGCTAGGAGCGATGGTGCAACATCTTTAAGAGCGCCACCTTCAAGAATAGAAGCTTCGCGTCCGATATAAATACATGGAACAAGATTTGTAGTATGTTGAGTGTGCGGTTGTTGACTCTTATAATCAAACATTTCTTCACAGTTGCCGTGATCAGCAACAATTAATACTTCCCCATCATGTGCCCTCATTGCTTCAACCACTTTGCCTAGATACAAATCTAAGGCTTCAACAGCTTTTACGCTGGCATCATAGTTACCGGTATGTCCAACCATGTCGCCATTTGCAAAATTAGTGATAATCAAATCATATTCATTTGAGTTAATCGCATCAACTAATTTACTTGCTACTTCTGGCAGGCTCATCTCTGGTTTAAGATCATAAGTGGCAACTTCTTTGGGTGAGTTGATCAAAATCCTAGTTTCATTGTTAAATGGTTGTTGTTCACCACCATTAAAGAAATACGTTACATGAGGATATTTTTCAGTTTCAGCAATCCGTAATTGTTTTAAACCTAGGGTACTAATGTATTCCCCCAAGGTATTAACAATTGCAGTTGGTGGATATGCTACTAGACATTCTAGTTTGTCGTTATAGCGCGTCATAGTTACAAAAGCTGCTAAGTCTAAATTTTTGTGAGGGAAGCCATTAAAATCTTTGCCGATAAATGCATCGGTTAATTGAACGGCGCGATCAGAGCGGAAATTAGCAAAGATCATACTATCGCCTGATTTGATTCCGCTATAGCCGTTAAATACTGCTGGTTTCACAAATTCATCGGTTATTTGCTCAGCATAAGCCGCACTGATTGCAGCGCTTGGTGTTGCAAATGAAGTGTCGGCATCAGCACTTACTAAGGCTTTATAAGCAAGCTCGAGACGATCCCAGCGCTTATCACGATCCATGGCGTAATAACGTCCTGCTATGCTGGCTATTTTTGCTTTAGGATAGGATTTAATTACTTCTTCAAGCTGGCTGATAAAAGTTAATGCACTTTGCGGTGGGGTATCACGACCATCTAAAAACATATGTAGGTTAATATGTTGAATATTAGCAGCTTGAGAGGCTAGTTTAATTAATTCGTATATATGGTTTTGATGAGAGTGAACTCCGCCATCAGATAATAATCCCATGACGTGGACGGTGCCACTAGTACTTTTTGCAAGTGCAGAATTTAATGCCTTATTTTTGTAAAAATCACCCGTTTCAATTTCATAATCAATCTTGGTGATATCTTGGCGAACTACTCTGCCAGCACCTAAATTCAGATGTCCAACTTCAGAATTACCAAACTGACCTTTAGGTAATCCTACTGCTTGTTCTGAGGCTTCAATTTTTCCAAAAGCGTAATTTTTAATGTAACTGGTTAAATTAGGTTTATCGGCACCAGCTACTGCGTTGAAGTCATCGTTACTTCTCATGCCAAAACCATCTAGAATTACTAATAATGCTTTTTTCATAATGTTGTCTTCTCTTCTATTGTTTTATATCGGTTAATCGAATTTAAAGAATCTAATTGGGTACAAAATTAACGTAACTTATCTGCAAGTAGTCACGTTTTTTGTTACAATAGCGGGTAAATTATATTTACTGCAAGCATATATTTTAATACAATCATGAGGTTTACATGCAATTAGATTATACCAAAGCCCGACAAATCATTAGTAACTCTACGGTACTATTTTCAAAAGAGCAATTATATTCAGCGTTGGATACAATGGCAAGCAACATTGATGCTGAAATTAATGGTGAAATTCCAGTATTTTTAACCGTAATGAATGGTGGGATGATGTTTGCTTCAGAGTTAACCAAACGCTTGCAAAGTCCAATTATTATGGACTATATCCATGCTTCGCGTTATGGTGATGCAATGTATGGTTCAAGCCACATCACTTGGTACCGTCAACCTAAAGAAGAGTTGATTCGTGGTAAAACTGTGTATATTCTAGATGATATTTTGGATGAAGGGCATACTATTGCCGAGATTAAGCGTTTTTTAATTAATGCTGGAGCAAAGGCATGTAAAGTTGCAGTAATGGTAAATAAAGAAATCGGTAAAGATAAGCCAATTTATGCAGATCATGTTGGTGTTAATGCTCCAAATCACTTTCTTTTTGGATTTGGTATGGATATATTTGAGCTTAATCGTAACTTGCAACAAATTTATATTTATAACAACTAATTATAATAGGTGTTTTGATTATGTCATTTTTAGCAATATTGTTAACAATCTTTCTGGAGCGCCAGAAGGTTTTGGGAGGTGTTAGAGTCTGGTTTAATAGCAAAATTGACCAGTATGCTAATTTATTTGTTAATCGTGACTTTCAGACCGTGCGTGAAATTCGCTTACATTTTATTTTTGCCTTGATTCCATTTTTGTTGATAACATTGGCATTGATGATCCTTCCTTATAGTCGTCATCATATTTCATATTTTCTGATTAACTGTTTCTTCTTTATTTTATGTTGTGATATTTTAGGTTGGAAAGAAGAAGCTAAGACCACTAATCGGGGAAATGAGTTTCAACAATTTGTCCAAACTTACGCAACTAAATTTTTTGCAACTACATTCTGGTTCATTGTATTACCTTCGGTTTTAGGTGCTATTTGCTATTTGGTATTAACTGCAATGGGTAATAAACTGCGTGCACGTGGTGAAGAATCGGTTGTATATTCAGTTGTTGTTGACAAGATGTTATTTTGGATCAATATTGTTCCTTATACTGTACTTGCAATATTTATAGCTGCCGCAGGTGATTTTGAAGAAGTTATGCGCTATATGTTAGAGCAACGTGGAAAAGTTAAATTAAGCTTCTTCTATCTTGAAACTGTTTTAAATGAAGTAACTTTTAGAGCAATTGGTAAAGATAAATTTGCCAAAGCTAATGTTAACTTTGAAGATGATGGAATTGAAGATATTCGTAAGTCAGATAATTTATTTGATCCTAAAGTAGTTGACTATGTGGTTGCTTTGCTTTACCGTGCAGGATTATTTTTCATTACAGCGATAACTGTGATTTCAGTGCTAAACTTATTCTAAAATGAAGTATTTATTGCTGTTAGTCAGTATTATCAGTGTATCTTGTTATGCCGATGATACAATTTATCAATACAAAGATAAAAACGGGGCAACAGTATTTACGAACAAACCAGTTAAGAATGGTAAAAAAGTAGTTTTGCCTGCGATAACTGTTTATGCAGCGCCAATGACTCAAAGCGATTTTAAAGCTAAAGGTTATACTAATAGTATGGCAGCTAAAAATGCGAACCAAGATAGCAATATTAAAAAAAATTATACGCAAAGTATGAATCAAAACTTAGGTACTAATGAAGTTGGTCGGCAACAAATTTTAAATGAAGAGCTGGCGCTAGAACAAAAAGCGTTGACTGACTCACAACAAGCATTGCAGTCAGGGATGGCAACCAAGCTTCCTAGTGAACAAAATAATCCAGAACAGTATCAAGCGAGGATAAAAGCTTTGCGGGATGCCGTTACGGAGCATCAAAAAAATATCGATATACTGAGTAATCAGTTAGGCGTTAAACATTAAGCGGGAATATTATGAAGAGACATTTTCTTGAATTTGAAAAACCAATTGCTGAATTAAGCAATAAAATTGAAGAGCTACGCCAGATGCAGGATGAATCATCAGTTAATATAACATCTGAAGTTGAATTGCTGCAAACAAAAGTTGATGGCTTAACTAAAGAAATTTATAGTGGTCTTGGAGCTTGGGAAATTTCTCAGGTTGCACGTCATCCACAGCGTCCACGTACACTGGATTATATCAATAATTTATTTACTGATTTTGTAGAATTGCATGGTGACCGTCATTATGCAGACGATAAGTCACTGATTTGTGGAATGGCTAAATTTGGTGAACAGTCGGTAGTGGTTATTGGTCATCAAAAAGGTCGCGATACTAAAGAAAACCTTGAGCGTAATTTTGGAATGCCCCGTCCAGAAGGCTATCGGAAAGCATTGCGGGTGATGCAAATTGCTGAAAAATTTGCTTTACCAATCATTACCTTTATTGATACTCCGGGTGCATATCCTGGGATTGGTGCCGAAGAGCGTGGACAATCAGAGGCAATTGGTAAAAATTTGTATGAGATGTCCAAAATGTCAGTTCCTATTATTTGCACTGTAATCGGCGAGGGCGGATCGGGAGGCGCTTTAGCAATTGCGGTTGGTGATCAAATTAATATGTTGGAATACTCAATTTACTCAGTGATTTCCCCTGAGGGCTGTGCTTCGATTTTATGGAAAGACGCTACTAAGGCAAATCAAGCAGCGGAGATATTGGGGATTACAGCAGATCGCTTAAAAGGTTTAGGCTTGATTGATAGCGTTGTGAATGAACCTTTGGGTGGCGCACATGCTAACCATGGTGAAATGATGACTAAATTAAAACGTAATTTAAAAGATAGCCTCAAAAAGCTAAGTGAGTTCTCAGGTGATGAGTTACTTGCGCGTCGTTTTGAGCGAATTATGACCTATGGTAAATTTAAGCTTGAAACAGAATAGAATTTTAGTTGAATCAATACTAAAGCAATGGCCATCTGAACTAGATGGTCATTTGTCTTATTGTGTCGGTTTAAGTGGTGGAATTGACTCGGTAGTCCTGCTACATTTGCTTAATGAAGCTAGCAAGCGCCAGCAATTTGAGTTGTCAGCAATTCACGTTAATCATGGCATATCGATTCATGCTGATGAATGGATGGATTTTTGTATCCGTTTGTGCCAGCAATGGAATATTCCATTACAGGTAGCGCGGTTGCATGTGGTGAAAAAAGCTGGGGTTGGGTTGGAAAATAGCGCACGTAAACTTCGCTACACTGAGTATCAGCAAACTAATAGTGCTGTTATGGTATTAGCACATCATCAAGATGATCAAATTGAAACAGTTTTTAGCCAACTTATGCGTGGTAGTGATGTTCATAATATTGCAGCTATGCGTATTGTGAGTAAGAAAAATACACAATTTTACTGGCGACCACTACTTTCCTATACTAAAGCACAGTTAATTGATTATGCTATGGAGTATAAACTTTCACATATTGAAGATGAAAGCAACCATGATAATAATTATTTACGCAACTTTTTACGGAATAGTATAATCCCTCAGTTGCTAGCTTATGATAGTAATTTACCACAGAAAATTGCGCAGAGCTTAGTGTCAATCCAAGCAAGCGTGAACTTAAACGATGAGATCGCCGAATATGATTTGCTCTCTACGATGAAAAATGGGCAAATTGAAATTGCTAAAATTATTAGCCTAAGTTCATCACGTCAAAAATTTCTTTTATGCTATTTTATTCGACAACATAACCTTCCATTGCCATCATCTAAACAACTTCAGGAGTTTATTCGTCAGGCAACTGTGGCAGAACAAGACCGACATCCACAACTAAAGCTCAATGAGAATTATATTCTGACCCGTAGAAAAGGCAGTATCCTTCTTGTTATGCAAATGGTAAGTAAACAGGTAGAATAAGTCGTTCTTTATATGCTCTATTATTGATACATTTCTTGAGTTTTACACATATTATTGAGTAACCAATAAGATTTATCTTTTATTGCAGTATTATTGATTGAATTAAACTGAAAACAATAGCTACTTACCTTGCGTGCGCAAATATCTGATAAGTAGAATTGATCACCATTTAAACAGCCATCACTTTTAATTTTCTGTATTAATTGATGTGCGGTTTGAGAACTAAATTTTTGGCGGTAATAGCTAAGATCATGAGCCGGGCGAATTACTTGAAGATTTCCTGATTCTAGTCGATATATTGGAAAGTCGTTTGATTCTGAGAATGGATATTGTTTAAAACCAGAGAATACGATACCTGATTCATTTTGATTCATGCTTCCATCTTGATAACTGAAACTTTGACTTATGCTATATTGGGTAGCAGATTCAATCGTTACGAAATAGTTATGATTGAGTCCATTATCTCGTGCATCATTATAGTATGCAGAGAGCAGGAATACATCGTTGCCATTTAGGGTAAATTGTTTATCAATGGTGATAGTTGAAAAGTTTTTGCCTTGTGGCAATTTAATTAATTGTTGATTAAGAGCTAGCTGCTGAATTTGATTATGAGTTTTTGCTTTTGAGTTGCTGCTTAATTGAATTACAACTAAGTTTCCTGCCGCTATTTTTTGTGAGCTGGTTACTATTGGTAGTTTAGATAGCCAATTTTGAAATTTTAAAGTGTTTTCACTACTAACTGGAGTTATTTTTTCCACTTGTTGCTCTGTATTTACATCATATGAGTATTCCGCTGAGAAATTTTGTTCGGGAAATATATTATGGCTGTATTGAATAGTTGCTTGGCATTGTAAAGTTGTGTTTTTATTCTGCTTCTTGCTACCTGACATAATCTGAACTTTTGGATTTACATACAGTGGAATTGAACTATCAAGTCTAGTGGCTTGAACAAGCTGCGCCTCAACATTTGAACTACTGCAGCTAAGTGGTTTAGCTGATTGTGAACAGGCACTAAGCCCGCTGCTTATCAAAAAAGTTAGCAGCGAGTACTTGATGAGTTTTAAATTAGTATATTTAAGCATTTGAGTTAAATAGCTTAAGCTAATTCAACGACTTTATGGACTAATTTATTAATGCCACTGTATGCATCTAAAATATTGCTTGCTAACATGTAAGCTGCAGTTGACACAATTTTGTATTTTTCATCGATGCAAATTTCATTTACGGTGGACGAATGATGAATTGCACCGCGTTTTGTTACTAGTGCTGCGGTTCCTTCATCACTACCGATAGTCATATTTACAGGAAAATTATAAATTGCTGGGATCATTACTGGTGCAATACAAATAAATCCGACAGCTTTACCTGCGGCAGTGAAGCCTTGCGCAATTTTACTTAGAGTGGAATTAACAGTGTAATCAGCGCCATCTTGCGCTAGTGTAAAGAGATTTGCCGCAATCCCATTTCCACCAGGAATGATAAGTGCATCGTAGTCATTGCTATTTAATTCTTCAAGTTTTTTTACATTACCACGAGCAATCCGCGCTGACTCTACCAGCATATTCCGAGTTTCATTGGTTGTCTCATTATTCAAATGATTAGTAACATGATCTTGCGCTAAATCAGGGCTAAAGCACTGGTAACTTGCGCCAGCTTGTTCGATAGATAATAAGGTCAATACTGATTCATGAATTTCAGAACCATCCATCCGTCCACAACCCGCTAATACAACTGCAATTTTTTTCATAGTATTATCCTTTTTAAATTATAACTGATTCATAGTTTTAGAAATTAACTCATAAACATCGTTTGATAGTTTCTCTGTCGCTAAAATTTCACTTAAAACTGGTTTTGCTAATTGTTGATATTCAGGCGCTAAACTAGTTAAAATACTAAAGCCATGGGCAATTCGCGCACTAACCCCAGAATTAAATTTATCAACCCGTAATATTTCAGCGGCAATAAATTTGTACCCTTCAACACTATTAAAATGACTGCTATTCGCTGTAAAAGCACGAATCAAGGAATAGAGTTTATTCGGGTTAGCATTGTCGTATTGTGGATGAGCAGTTAGTTTTTTAACTTGCTCCAAAGTGTCAGCGCGTGAGCTTTGGCTTTGTAGTGTAAACCATTTATCCATTACTAGTGGATAATTTTGATATTCATGGTTAAATTGAGCAAGTAATTCAGCCCGTAATTTATCATTACTGTCATTAATTGCTATCAATGCTGCTAGCTTATCCGTCATATTATCAGCTGTCTGATATTGCTTTTGAACCAAATCAAGATACATGGTTGCATTTTTACTGCTTAGCAAATAAGTTAAAGCTATGTTTTTTAGCGCGCGTTTACCTGCATCATTAAAATCATAGCTTAAGCATTGATTTTGCTGATAAGTTGCTAACCACAGCGACTCTAACGAATCCGCCAGATAAGATTTAAGCACAACTATAGCTTGATTTAATTTAGCAACATTAACGGATTTTAGTTGTGCACATAATTCACCAAAACTAGGTAATCCGCTAATTAAGTTTTGAATACTTGGGTTCAACTGCTTATCTTGTAAGGTTTTAGTAAGCGCATTACTTAGTTGCGTAAAAATCTCTGCATTGGTATTTTGTGGGTTCTGATACAAAGCAATGATTGCATGTTGATAAAGTTTTTGCATCGCTTCCCAGCGGTTGAATGAATCGCTATCATGTGCAGCTAAATTTAGCAATTGTACAGGAGTATAAGCATAATCTAAAATTACTGGAGCTGAGAAACCTCGTAATAACGATGGGGTCGGTTGTTGAGCTACTTTGAATTTAAACTCATTGTGTTGCTTACGAATGAGTAAAACAGCTTTTTCTTCCGGATAGATAGCTTCACCATTAATGACTTCAAATTCCAGCTCTTGTCCATCATTATTTACTAAACCTAGTTCCAATGGAATCAGCATTGCTTGTTTGTTTTGCATATCTGCGGTATCGGGAATTTGCTGTTCAATATTTAACGTATAAATTTGGCTCACAGAATCATAGCTATCACTGATTTTTAAGGTTGGCGTACCTGCTTGAGAGTACCAGAGCATAAATTGGCTAAGATCAAAATTATTAGCATCTGCCATCGCCCGACAGAAATCATCGCACGTAACAGCAGAGCCATCATGGCGTTCAAAATAAAGCTTCATTCCTCGTTCAAAACCTGAACGTCCCAAAAGCGTTTGGTACATCCGCACTACTTCTGCACCTTTTTCATAAACGGTCATAGTATAGAAATTATTTATTTCCAGATATGAGGCAGGGCGGACTGGATGTGCCAATGGCGATGCATCTTCGGGGAACTGATTTTGGCGAAGAGTTTTAACCGTTTGAATACGTTTTACATCACGAGCATGTAAATCTGCAGTAAATTCCTGATCTCTAAAGACGGTCAGTCCTTCTTTTAATGATAGCTGAAACCAGTCGCGGCAGGTAACCCGATTGCCAGTCCAATTATGAAAATATTCATGTCCAACCACTGCTTCAACATTGATGAAGTCAGTATCGGTTGCGGTTTTAGTTTCTGCCAAGACGTATTTAGTATTGAAGATGTTCAACCCTTTGTTTTCCATCGCTCCCATATTAAAATCGCCACTGGCAACTATCATATAACGTTCAAGATCATATTCCAGATTAAAGCGTTGTTCATCCCAGCGCATAGACCTAACTAGCGAATCTAAACAGTGCTGACATTGATTGATTGATTCAGGCTCGCTATAGACTTCAAGGAGTACCTTTCGTCCTGATTGAGTAGTGTAAATCGTATCAATTTTGCTAAATTTTCCGGCAACCAGCGCAAATAAATAACTCGGTTTTTTAAATGGATCTTGCCATACTACCTTGGTTCGTCCATCAGGTAATTGTTCTTCAGAAATTTTGTTACCGTTTGAAAGTAAGATTGGATAATCTTGGGCTTGTGCAATAATTGTAGTCGTGAAAAGCGCCATTACATCTGGGCGATCTAAGTAATAAGTAATTTTTCTAAAACCCTCAGGTTCGCATTGGGTGAATAAATTCCCTTGCGATGCATATAAACCCATGCAGCTTTTGTTATTAAAAGCATCAACCTCAGTAGTGATCGATAGAGTAAATTCTTTAGGTAAATTATTAATCACCAATTCATCATTTGCCAATGTATAATCTGAATGAGTTGCATCATTGATTTTTAGCTCAAGTAACTTGGCACTTCCGCTTAATTTTAAAGTTCCACTAGATTGACTGGCATTTTGCTGGTAGTCGGTGTCGCTTTTTACAATGACATGTTGACTCAATACCTCAAAGCTTAGTCGAATATTTTGTGAGAAATAGTTAGGTTGCTGGTAATCTTTTAAGTACTTAATTTTCGGTTGATTTTGCATAACTAATGTTGCCTTCATATGTAATCGTTAACTAAGCAAATATTATAAGATTAATGAGATAATAACTCAAGCTTAAATTACTGTTATAAAAAGTTTGGAGTTTTTACTCTAGCCTTAAATGCTTTGTTTTTTAGTTATGGATATTGTCAAATTGATTATCTAAATTCTAGAGTAGAGCATAATTCATTGAGCAGTTGCACAATTGAAAACTACTTCAGAATATCTTATTCTAGCTCACGTGAGCTAGAAAAGTTGTATAATTACGCGATTCAAATTTTTTAAGGCTAGTACATGAACTATACTCCTTTTTATCAAAGCCATTTGGATAGTAATGGTAAAGTTGTTGATTTTGGTGGTTGGGCATTACCTGTCAATTATGGTTCGCAAATAAAAGAACATGAGCAAGTTCGTAATGATGCAGGAATGTTTGATGTTTCGCATATGGTGGTGACTGATATTCATGGCGTTGATGCCAAAGCATTTTTTCGCCATTTAATTAGTAATGATGTTGCAAAATTAGATAAATTTGGAATCGGTAAAGCGTTATACTCAGGATTACTTAATCGTGAGGCTGGTGTTATTGATGATTTGATTGTATATTTGATGCCATTTGGTTATCGTTTGGTGACCAATGCCGCGACTGAAGCAAAAGATTTGAATTGGATTAAACAAGTTGCAGCTAATTTTAAAGTAGAATTGTTCCCACGTCGTGATTTGGCGATGCTGGCAGTGCAAGGTCCGAATGCAATTAAAAAAGTTATTGCCGCTCATCCACATATGAAAGACAAATTAGAGCAACTTAAACCATTTGTTGCAGTAGAAGATAGTAGTTATTTTTACGCACGAACTGGCTATACTGGGGAGAATGGTCTAGAAATCATGTTGCCGCGTACTGAAGCTAACGCTTTTTGGAGTTTGCTACTAGAACATGGTGTAGCTCCATGTGGGCTTGGTGCTCGAGATACTTTACGTTTAGAAGCTGGCATGAATTTATATGGGCATGAAATGGATGAAACGATCACTCCTCTTGCTTGTGGCATGGATTGGGTGGTTGATTTAAGTGATGAAACACGTGACTTTATTGGGAAGAGAGCTTATCAATTAGCTAAAATTTCAACTGATCAATATAAACAGGTTGGTTTAGTTCTACAAGGTAAAGGCGTGCTTCGTGATGGGCAAAAAGTCTATGTTGATGGTGTAGAATGTGGAGTAGTTACTAGTGGTACTTTTTCACCAAGTTTAAAAGTTTCGATTGCAATTGCGCGAATTAGTGCTGCGGTTGAGGTTGATTCTGCGAGTGTTGATATTCGCGGAAATCATGAAGCGGTAAGAATAATTAGTTTGCCATTTGTGCGCAATGGTAAAAAAATGTTCTAACTGCAGACTATATCGCATTAGCGTTGTTACAAGGCTCCTCATGTACTTCTCATTGTACACTTCGTCGCCTTGTGCCTAGCTACTGCTTCATATTCTGGCAGTTTGAGTATATTATAGAAATGTTTAATTAATGCTTAAAGGAGCAATTATGTATAGCAATGATATGAAATTTGTCGATACGCATGAGTGGGTTAGACTTGAAGCGGATGGAGTTGTCAGTGTAGGGATTACTAATCATGCTCAAGAACTTTTGGGTGATTTAGTGTATGTAGAATTGCCTGCGGTTGGTACCAGTATTTCTACAGGTGACACAATCGGTGTTGTTGAATCGGTGAAAGCGGCTTCAGATTTGTATTCGCCAGTTGCTGGTGAGGTTGTTGAGATTAACGATGAAGTAGTTGCAGATCCTACGTTAGCAAATACCGAACCACACGCAGCAGGATGGCTATTTAAAGTAAAATTAGTAGATGTGGCAGAATTAGACGGCTTGATGAGTGCTGATAAGTATAAAGCACTGATTGGCTAATAAATACCATTGAAGACCCTGTTTGATTTTGAACGGGGTTTTTTTTATACGTTTAGTTTTTGGAATAAAATAGGATACTTAGCATGAATGAATTTTGTAAGCGTCACATCGGACTTAGTCAGCAGCAGCAAGCGGCGATGTTAGATGATTTGGGTTGTAGTAACTTAGATCAGTTTATTGAACAGGTTATACCAACTGATTTAATCAGCAAAACTAAAACTACTCAAAAGGTTGGTTTGAGTGAAGATCAGGCACTGTCTGAAATTAAAGCAATTTTGGATGCCAATATAGTCTATAAAAATTATATTGGTTTAGGTTACTACGATACGATTACTCCATCGGTGATTCGGCGCAATGTTTTTGAAAATCCAGGTTGGTACACTGCATATACACCGTATCAGGCAGAGGTTTCACAAGGTCGTCTGGAAGCGTTATTAAACTATCAACAAATGTTAATTGATTTAACTGGATTTGATTTAGCTAATGCATCTTTGCTGGATGAAGCAACCGCGGCTGCGGAAGCTATGGCAATGGCTAAACGAGTAAACCCAAATGCTGGGAATAAATTTTTTGTGGATGAAAATATTTTTCCGCAAACTTTAAGTGTTATGCAAACTCGGGCACAGTATCTGGAAATTGAATTAGTAGTGACTGATATTAGCCAAGTTGATGCAACTCAGGGATTTGGTTGTTTTATTCAAAATCCAGATTTATATGGTACTACTAAAGATTTTACCAACCAAATTAGTCAGTGGAAACAACATGCACCAAAACTGATTGTGGTTATGGCTTGTGATATTATGTCTTTAGTACTGTTTAAATCTCCAGCAACACAGGGCGCTGACATTGCAATTGGCTCTACACAACGTTTTGGTATTCCTATTGGTTTTGGTGGTCCTTCTGCAGCCTATATGGCAACGAAAGATGCTTACAAACGTTTAATGCCTGGTCGTATCATTGGTGTTTCGGTTGACAGTCGTGGTAAAAAAGCATTACGGATGGCATTACAAACTCGCGAGCAGCATATTCGTCGTGAGAAAGCTACTTCAAATATTTGTACCGCACAAGTATTACTGGCTAATATGGCTGGATTCTACGCGACGTATCATGGTGCTGATGGACTTAAAACGATTGCTAAACGCATTACTTATTTCGCTAATCTACTGGCACATAATTTACGTCATTATGGAGTTAAAGTACTTAATCAAGATTGTCTATTTGACACTTTAAGTTTTGAACACAATGATTCTGCGGCTCTTATGACTAAATTGAATGATAATGGCTATGCAATCGGTGAGTATGATGGCAAATTATTTATTTCGGTAGGTGAAAGTGCATCTCTTGCTGAAATCGAGGATTTGGTAAGTTTAATTTGCAATGATCAAGAGCTGATTGTTGTTGAGCCAGAAGTTTTACTAGCTAATCAAAACGCTCTTTACCGTCAAGATGCAATTCTAGCTCATGAAGTGTTTAGCAACTACCATAGTGAAACTAAAATGATGCGCTATTTGAAATATTTGGAGAATAAAGATATTTCTTTAGTGCACAGTATGATTCCGCTCGGTTCTTGTACTATGAAATTAAATGCCGCAGCCGAGCTAGAGCCATTATCTTGGCCGCAAATGGCAAATATTCATCCATTTGCACCACGTGAGAGTGTTCAAGGCTATGTAACGTTAATTAATGGTTTAAAACAGCAACTCAAAGATATCACTGGTTTTGATGATGTGTGTATGCAGCCAAATTCTGGTGCTCAGGGTGAATATACTGGTTTATTAGCGATTCGTCGCTATCAGGCAAGCATTGGACAGGGTACTCGTGATATCTGCTTGATTCCACGCTCGGCGCATGGTACCAATCCAGCAACGGCGCAAATGATGGGCATGGAAGTTATCGTGGTTAATTGTGATGAGTCAGGAAATGTGGAAGTTGCGGATATGCGTGTTAAAGCTGAGCAATATCGTGAGCGCTTGGCATGTTTAATGATTACCTATCCATCAACGCATGGTGTATTTGAAGGCAGCATTAAGGAAATTTGTCAGATTATTCATGATAATGGCGGTCAAGTTTATATGGATGGCGCTAATTTGAATGCTTTGGTGGGATTAGTTAAACCTGCAGAACTTGGTGCGGATGTTTCGCACATGAATCTGCATAAAACTTTTGCGATTCCTCACGGTGGCGGTGGACCTGGTATGGGACCAATCGGAGTTAAACAACACTTAGTTGATTTCCTACCGTTAAATCCAATTTTTGATGCTGCATTCGATGTAACTCGCAGCGCTGTCTCTAGTGCTCCATTTGGTAGCGCTTCAATCTTGGCAATTTCTTGGATGTATATCACAATGCTTGGTGAGTATGGTCTTGAGCAATCAACTAAAGCAGCTATTTTAAATGCTAATTACGTGGCACATCATTTAGCTAAAATTGGTTACCCGATTTTATATACTGGGCAAAATCAAAAAGTTGCGCATGAGTGTATTATTGATTTACGCCCATTAAAAGCGGAAAGTGGAATTACTGAAGTCGATTTTGCCAAGCGCTTAATGGATTATGGTTTCCATGCACCCACTATGTCATTCCCTGTGCCGGGTACCTTGATGATTGAGCCTACCGAGAGCGAGTCCAAAGATGAATTGGATCGTTTTATCGCTGCGATGGCTTCAATTTATGCTGAAGTAAAACAAGTGCTAGATGGTGGTTTTGATAAGCTTAATAACCCATTGAAAAATGCACCGCATACATTAGCGGATTTAATGACTTGGGATAAACCGTATTCACAACAAGTTGCTTGTTTTCCAATGGTTAACTTGGAGAGCAACAAGGTGTTTCCTTCGGTAAATCGGATTGATGATGCGCATGGCGATCGCAATTTTATGTGTAGTTGTTTTGATTTAAACTAAAACAATAAAGTGATTTTACGCAAAACCAACCGTAATTTATATTTTCGGTTGGTTTTTGTATTCATGGACTTTGTTTTTAAGAGTATAATAATGAGGATTCACTAAGAATTATTTGAAGTTTAACTATACTGATCGTTTTTGAATCTGTGATTTTGTCGTATTTCAAAAAAACTAGTTATGAACTCCCATGCGCACACTTTATTCTTTTTTTATCAATACTTCACCTCTAAGAATCAAATGAGATGAGAAAGTTGACAGTAGGTATTATAAAATTATGCTTGATTTTACTAAAGATACCGATTGGTATATAGCACCATATTATTTTGCACGCAAATTTGGTGATACTGATGATATGATAATTAATTCATTTTTTAATGAGTACCACAGAAATTATCCGATTGATACTCTAGGTGTAGAGTCTGATAGGAGTGTTATTTTCTCTTCTATGAGCGTAGATGGAAATGCTCGAGGGGCTATGTTAGGCTTGTTTGATAAGCGTGATTCTCAGCTGGCAGGAGTTATTAGCATCTTAAATACTGATAATGAGCGTGCTGCAGAGTTGAAGATATATATGCTTGGTGACCAATTATCCGTAGCTGTAATGATTAATTTATTAATTTGGGCGATTGATCACGTCTTATACTGCCTCAACTTTAATGAACTATATATCTTTCTCGACAAAAGGTGTATTAAACTGATCCGTGCATTATCAGATTTAAAGTTCAAGAGTTTTAAATTATTGTCTACGCTTAATTCAGACAACCAAGAAGCTTATTTACAGATTTATTTTCTCAATGAATGTCAATGGTTGAATGATAAAACCTCAGATTGTATTTCATTTGATCGAGCTCAAGCAGATCAATATATTCAGGAGATTGTTCGACCTTATTTCCAAACTTGTATTGCAGCATCTATGTATGCCATCATTGTAGATTTTCGTTATGAAACTGTTATGGCAACCAATAAGACAGCAAATTCGGTTGGGTTAACTCATTGGGATGAAACAATCGGCACCTCTTATAAGTATTATTCACGTTTAGACTTGACAACTTGGTATTTTGGCGAGCGATACAACCACAAAACGGCAGCCTCGATACATCATTATGCCAGAAAAATTTTTCGAATTCAACAATATGTGTTTAAAACTGGACACCCCGCCAGCTTCATCGATAGTTTGCCTTATGATAAAGGAATTAGGAGCTATCTAGTGACATATATCCCAGTTTTTAACTCTAGTGGTAATGTAATAGCAATTCAAAGTATTGCGTTTGATTATCGCTTGGCTGGATATCATGAGTATATTCAAGATATTTTAGAACAGAAAAAAACAGTCAGAAATATCTTTAATATTAAATTATCAAAACGAGAAGAAGAAGTCCTTTTTTTATTGACTTGTGGGATCACGCAGGAAAAAATTGGTGAGATTCTTGAAATAAAACGTGATACAGTAGCGACAATAATTAAACATCAATTATGCGTCAAATTTTCCCTTCCCGAAGTAAATACGAAGTTACTTATAGAAACTGCCTTGTCTTATGGTTTCCCATTTTCTATTCCTGAATCATTATGGTGTCCATCAGTAATAATTCTCGAAGAAAAACTCTCTAACTGGATTTTGCAATATAATTAAAGTCTTTTTTGCATGTTCAAGTTGTCCAAAGTTTGAATTTAGCCAATGTAAGATATAGAGAAGCGCCGTTATTAAGACACTAATGCGCGCTTTTTTGTGAACTGTGTTAGATTATCCAACGTTTTTAAAGCCTTCCATTAAGTTACCCAGTCGCTTGTTTCTGCATCATTTTGATTTAATTTGAAATTTACAATACATCCCCCAAAATGGGGATGGTTAAAAAATTATTATTGTTATACAATCCTGCCAATACTTATATCTACTCAGGCTATCACATGAAATTTCAATCTTCAACTTCGTGATGCACGACATCGCCGACTGTTACGCTTGTTGTTTCCTATGTAAACGCCATAATTTATTTTGACAGGATTATAAAATGAATGTATTGTATCGTAAATTACTTGTAGCGGCAATTTGTGTCGGAAGTTTTGGATTAGCGCTTGCTGAGGATAATAGTCCCGCCTATATCAATGTCAATACAGGTATAGCCAAACTCTACAATTTACCAACTGGCTCATGGGCTGGTTCAATCAATGCTGGTTATAATTTCAATGATGCTTTAGCGATCGAAATCGGCGATACTTTGCTACCAAGTTCCCAATTTGGCACCACCGTTACCGAAAATGTGTTTGATGTTGCGCTCAAAGGAACCTTGTCATTAAGTAATCTGTTCTCACTCTATGGACGTTTGGGCTTGGGCGTTGGTAGCAATAGCTGGAGCGGAACAGCGCCAACTAGCGGTAACTGTATCTTATGCAGCAGTGGTTTAAGTAGTACCTACGGCGTAGGTTTGGCTGGTGTCGGAGCCTCATTTAAATTAAGCCAACACTTTGATTTAAGGGTTGAAGATTATGCTTTAGTGCCATTCCAAAACACTTATAGTGGAACCGCCAATGTTGTGACTTTTGGTACTCAGTACAACTTCTAGGAAAGAGAATATCCTCATGAGACTAAACAATTTATTAAAAACCACACTTGGGCTGCTCGGCGTGACAACCTTGGTCGCTTGTAGCGCGGCAGGTAGCTGTCTTCCCGGATCGAATTCCAACCCAACTGGTAACGCAGTGCTAACTTTAACTGCACCTAATCTATATCCTGCCGGAGTTGCAACGCAAGTTCCTCTGATGATAAACAATAGCAGCGACTACGTAGCCACTGGTTTAACATACAGTGTGCCATCGGAAAGCAATTATACTAATGGAAATATTACTATAACTTCAGCCAGTCAAAGTAATTGTGCTACCATTCCGGCGCACGGAAGTTGTCAAATTATGGCTTCGATTGCGGCAAGTCCAATCAGCCATCCTGGTTCTTTTACCACAGTGGCAACACCACAGACCAGCACCTCGGTAGTTGGCAAATTAACTAGCGAAACTAAAGCATTATTTAGTAAAGCTGCCACTAGCGCAACCCTTTCTTTGACTGCCAATATTGGTTTGGTAGATTTACCTGTTAATACTGAAAGCGGTATCAACGCATTAACTCCTTATTATCCAAGCATGGTGATGGCGAATGAGAGTGGCGCAACCACTGTTATCGTTAGTATCGCTGTTAGTTCAACGAATGCTGGTGCCGCCTTTAACACCATTCAGTTGGTGGATAGTAGCGGCAATCTGCTGAGTAATGCCCAATTGCTAACTGGAAACAGCGGTAGCGGTGCTACCGATTTAGCTAAACCCGCCGTGGTATCTTATCTGGTGAGCATTCCAGCTGGAGTCAGCCAATTTAGCTTTAAACTCCAAACCCTAGAAAATGGCACGGTGGTTGCAACTGGTAGCAATGTTAATACTATCAACGTTGGTTCAGTAAATAGTCGATGCTAAATAACCCCCAATAATTACCAGTTAGTTTTCACTAGCTGGCAATTTTTTTGGTTACTTTGCAAAAATAAGCAATAAATAATAAAGTAAAAAATAATCCTTAGGATCATCCTTAGGTTATAGGCAATAGCTGCCAAAGTAGCATTCAATTTATCACCAATGCTGCCTTTTAAGCGATTCAAATCCATCCTACATTTCGACTTCATTAGCCCAATTGTTGGTTCAATCTTACTTCGTTGTTTTAG
>SSGY01000198.1 GCA_008017145.1 Neisseriales bacterium | reverse complement strand
ATAATTGCATGGTAATCATCATCTTGTGCTTCGTAATGTTGAGCTAATTTTTCAACATGTTCCATTGTCACGACAAAAGCACCTAGGCAGTCCATACGACCAGAATCGCGTGGAGCGATATAATCGGCTAATGAATAATTGATTGCTTTATCATTTTGCTGACGCAAGAAGCATAAGGTCTCCAGTGGCGAACCATCAGGATTATACAAGTAGACATCGTCATTGTGACTTTGTGCCTGCCACCAGCCAACAACTGCTTGTGGAGTAAATAGTTGTTTACGGATTATCTCGCCGAGCATTTTTTTTGCATCGTTATAAATCTTAAGACATTCGCGACCATAATCTTTATTATCCATGATTTTCGGGAACATGCCTTTAAAGCCCCATGCCCAGAATAATGGTGACCAATCAATATATTCGGCGATCTCCGCTAGCTCGAGTTTTAATTTATGCACACCTAGTTGCTGAGGTTGGGCGATTTCCAGAGTTGTCCAATCGCTGGTAAATTTCTTGGCAAGTGCTTCTGCATAGCTAGGTAATTCTACTTTGCGCTGCATTGTGTAATGATCATCACGTAATTTGGCGTACTGGGCACGGACTTCGGCGACATAACTATCATAACTTAATGGATTAAGTAACTTACTGCATACTTCGGCAACCAATGAAGCATCGTTAACGTGGACTACTGGTGAGCTGTAATGTTGCATAATTTTAACTGCGGTATGCAATTTGGAAGTGGTTGCGCCACCAATTAAGACTGGAATAGTGAAACCTTGTTCTTCAAACTGCTGCACGTTATAAATCATTTCATCCAACGATGGCGTAATTAAACCACTCATACCAATAAATGCTGCATTATGCTCACGGGCAGCATCAATTATCTTTTGGCAACTCACCATTACACCGAGATCCACTACATCATAACCATTGCAACGCAAGACTAGTGCCACGATATTTTTACCAATATCATGAACATCACCTTTAACTGTTGCCATAATAACAACTGGTTTAGCTTGGCTAGTTTGCTGTTCTGCTGCGATTGCTTCCATAAAAGGTTCTAGATAGGCAACTGCACGTTTCATTACTCGTGCCGATTTTACCACCTGAGGGAGGAACATTTTACCTTCACCAAAGAGTTGACCAACAATTTTCATGCCATCCATTAGCGGTTGTTCAATCACATTGAGCGGTGTGCCGTATTTCTCTAGCGCCAGAGCGGTATCTTCAACAATGTGAGTTTCAATGCCTTTAATCAGCGCGTGACTAATACGCTCTTCCAATTCCCATCCGCGCCAAGCATCAACTTGTTCAATGGTATTAGTTTGTCCTTTGTATTGCTCCGCGAGATCTAATAAATCTTCGGTTGCTTTGTCATCCAAATTGAGAATAACCCGTTCACAAGCATCGCGTAATGGCTTGTCAATTTCATCATAAATCGAGAGCATTCCTGCATTAACGATTGCCATATCAAAGCCAGCTTTAATCGCGTGGTAGAGAAATACAGCATGCATTGCTTCGCGAACAATATTATTACCACGGAATGAGAACGATAAATTAGAAACACCGCCTGAAGTTAACGCGCGTGGGCAGCATTGTTTGATTTCGCGTACTGCTTCAATAAAATTGATTCCATAGCTATTGTGTTCTTCGATTCCAGTCGCAACAGTCAAGATATTGACATCAAAGATGATATCTGCAGGGTTAAAATCAATTTCCTCGGTGAGTAATTTATATGCCCGTTTGGCGATTGCAACCTTATCTTCTTTACTCGCGGCCTGACCTTGTTCATCAAACGCCATTACCACCACTGCCGCGCCATAATTTTGAATAACTCGCGCTTGACGTAAAAATTCTTCCTCTCCGCCTTTGAGCGAGATGGAGTTAACGATTCCTTTACCTTGAATACATTGTAAACCAGCTTCAATCACTTCGAACTTGGATGAATCGATCATGATTGGTACACGGCTGATTTCCGGTTCACTGGCAACCAGATTAAGGAATTTAGTCATGCACTCAACGGCATCAAGCATTCCATCATCAAAATTGATATCAATTACGTTCGCGCCATTTTCAACTTGTTGCTTGGCTATTTCGAGTGCTTCGCTAAAATTCCCCTCGCGGATCAGGCGGGCAAACTTGGGTGATCCAGCAACGTTACTTCGTTCACCAACCATGTAAAATTGCGGGTTTTGGCTATTATCAATTAGTAGTGGTTCTAATCCTGATAAGAAGGTTGCGCTAGTTGCTAAACTTGGCGTGTGTGGCGTGATATCTTTGGTTTTGGCAACAATTGCCGCAATATGTTCTGGAGTAGTTCCACAACAACCACCAATTAGATTTAAAGAATTATGTTTGGCAATATCATAAATGTATTCCGCCGTCATTTCTGGCGTTTCATCATAGCCTGTAGGTGCCAGAGGATTAGGTAAGCCTGCATTGGGGTAGCAACTGATAAAGTAATCGCTAACTTTAGCTAGTGCTGCGATGTAAGGTGCCATGTCTTTAGCACCTAGAGCACAGTTAATTCCAACTGCCAAAGGTTTGGAATGAGCAATTGAGTACCAAAAAGCTTCAATTGTTTGCCCTGAAAGTGTTCGCCCCGATAAGTCAGTAATTGTTACCGAAATAATCAGCGGATATTTCGTATTGGTTTCAGCTTCAACTTGCCCAATTGCTGCCAGACAGGCTTTCATATTGAGGGTATCAAAAGAGGTTTCTGGTAATAAAAGGTCTGCTCCAGCATTAATTAGTGCTTTGGCTTGCTGGTAGTAAACCGCTTTTAACTGCGCAAAACTATGGCTACGATAAGCTGGATTATTTACATCTGGTGAAATTGATAAGGTTACGTTAGTTGGCCCGATTGAACCAGCCACATAACATTTACGCTCAGGGTATTCTTGCATCACCTCGTTACAAGCTTCTTTTGCCAGTTTGACTGCGGCAATATTCAGCTCTTCAACCAGATGCTCTAGTCCATAATCTTTTTGTGAAATTATATTTGCCGAAAAAGTATTACTTTCAATTATATCGCTACCCGCGAGTAAATAATTTTTATGAATCTCTTTGATAATATCTGGGCGAGTTAAAACTAATAAATCATTATTGCCTTTTAAATCCATTGGGTGATCGAGAAAGCGTTCACCACGAAAATCGGCTTCACTAAGTTTATAGTTCTGGATAACCGTACCCATCGCTCCATCAAGGAACATGATGCGTTTGTCTAAGGTTTGTTGTAATTCGTTGATTAATGGTGATTGCTGCATACTAGATCAACCCTGAAGAAAATAGATTTTGAGTATTTTTCACTTTGCAAAATACCATCGAGCGTTTGATTTTTATCATTTCAATCATATGTTCTTTTAGCATTGAGTCAACCCACTGATTAAAAATATTTTTGCTTATGAAAGAGAATGTTTGTTGCAAATCTTTCTTGCTCTTTGGTTCATCTAAATAATTTAAAATTAGTTCATTAAAATATTGATATGCCAAAACATCAATATTGTTATCTTTTAGTTCATTATGTCGCGCTCTATTTATTATTTTTTTCTCATCTGAATTAAAAAGATCTTGAGCTTTTTTTGTACCTGCCACAATATGTTTTTGTCGATTTAATAAAAAATTTAAATCATTTTTAGTTTTGGGTGTCGCCCATAAGTGCGCCCCCAACTTACATAATTCCATAAATGCCTTATTTGTTAAATCATTTTCTCGAACAAAAAGCGGAAATTGTGGCTGCTCTTTTAAAACTTCAATAGCTCCAGCCCAAGTCCCACCCTTGGCAAAATCTGAATTTACGACTAATCCAGCATGAGCTAACGCATAGATATATTTATTTCTCGCCATTGCATTGCCAACATTAAAACCAGCATCTGGATCTACTGCTGAAATAAGTACTAGCTTACCAGTAGCAATATATTTACGATACTCAGCATTCAAAACAGACTTAGCTAAACTATCAGCTAAGACACCGCAGCTGTAGCCACCACTGTCTAAGCACGATAACATACTAACTCGATCAACGCCACGTGCACCGCCAGAAATAATATTTTGAGACAATTTAACTAAATTATTAATTTGGCTAACGGTATAAGCTACAACATTTTCTCCAATATCCCGAGAACCAACAATAGCAACACCTCCTTGAGTTAAGATATTTTTATCTCCACATCCATAAATCAGTATCGGCGATTTATTTCTGAGGCGTTGTTTATAAATTTGTGGATATGCATCATCCGCACGACTAATAACCCAAATCCCTCTTGAAGACCAATAATCCAAACATTGAGCGAGTAAAAATCCTCTGCCTAAAAGCTCAGATAACCTTTGGGCTGAAACGATATGTTTAAGCTTTTCAAGAAGTTTTATAGATCCGTCCGATAATAAATCTTTAGGTTGATAACCACAACGCTTTAATTCATCTGAAATAAATTCATATTCTTTTAAACTTAATGGCTTAATACCCTGAGATTTATTGCAATATAATAATGGCGCATTAAGCAGTAATATTGCTTGTGTATTTTCTGATATATTCATAATTTAATCACCACTTCCTACTTTTGATAGAGCAAAAGGGTATACCTTACCACTCCCATTTTTTTGTAATAACCATCCCGCGATCGTTAGCGTCCACCGTGAATCCACCATATCATCTACCAATAAAATACAACCTTGTGGTGGTGTCTCGGTTAATTCAAAGCTTCCATCTAAATTTAAAGATTGTTTTATACTATTTTGCATGGTTTTTTGCTCTGGTCTTAATTCAGTAATCTGAATAATTGGTTTAAATTGCTTACCAAGCTCTTTGGCTAATCTTTCTGCAAAATCAGACACTAAATTAGGATGGCGTAAAGACGGAATTGGTACAACGCAATCAAACTCAATATTCCATTCTGAAATTAACTTGGCGCTAGCGACAATCAATTTATCAGCAAAATATTTATCTTGATATTTACCACTACTAACTAATCTGCCCCAACCTGCGTCATTCCATGCACTCAAGACCTTACCTTGTTGTAATTGTAATTCAGGTCTAATATTACCACCGACATCATATATTTCTAATTTTTGCATAAATTTCTTACGCGGTTCAATAGTTAACCAATTACTAAACAAAAATTGTTGCGCATTTGCAATCATCTCGGTACTAATTGTGTTTTCAACCTCTGGCAATGCCGATTCTATATAATTGCTTGCGTCACCATTTAATGCTTCGATCAAAAATTGCATATGCCCAGATTGTAATTTGACATATTCTTGCATTTCCTGTACTTCAGCGTATCTTAGCTGCATTAAACGTTTTACCTTATTCCAAAACGATTCTGGTAATGTAGTAATCGTCAGACGATATTTAGAACCATCTTTTACTATCGGTGTAGGCTCTTCAAGCGATAAAATTTTCAGGACTTGCTCAAGTTTGCCTTTTTTGATATTTACCTTCGCCTGTAACTCAGTTAAACTTAATCCATCAGAAGCTTTGTCAAGTTCCTCCAAAATTTGAGCTACTAACTCACGGGAGGGAAAAGCATTATTAATAAAATAATCAATAATATTGGTATCTTCTGCACCGCTTAATAAAATACCATACGCAAAATCAATGGCTCGCCCTGCTCGTCCAACTTGTTGATAATATGAAACGACAGAATTAGGCATTTGATAATGTATTACAAAACCAATATCAGGCTTATCGTAACCCATACCTAGCGCAGTTGTAGCTACTAATGCTTTTATCTGGTTATCTTTTAATTCATCTTCATAAATTAGTTTATCTTCTTTGGTGAGACCTGCATGATACGGTTTTGCGCTAATATTCTGTGTTTGTAACCAACTAGCAACCATCTCTGCGTCTTTTTGCGTAAGTGCATAAACAATCCCACTGCCTGATAGCTGTGGAATATTTTTAGCCAGCCACGCTAATCGCTCCTCAGGGGTATTTAATTTAATGGTTTGCAATTTTAATGAATTTCTTGACAAATCCCCACGAATTATATCCAAATCGCCACTAAATATTATTTTCAAGTCAGAAATAACACGATCATTCGCGGTCGCAGTTGTTGCTAGAACTCTGGTATTTGATGGCAATCTTTTGAGTATACTTTGAATTTTACGATAGTCAGGTCTAAAATCATGCCCCCAATCAGATATACAATGCGCCTCATCAATAACCAACATAGATAATGACTCAGCAATATGACTCAGCACATTACTAACAAACCATTCATTAGATAATTGCTCTGGAGAAATTAATACAATGTCAACTGAATTATTTTTTATCTGTCCATAAAGGGTATCCCGATCATCACGATTATCAGAATTAATGACGACTGCACTTACGCCCATGGATTTAGCTGCTTCAAGTTGATTGCGCATTAGTGCCAATAGTGGAGAAACTAATAAAGCGACACCGCAACCTTGTTCTCTTAACAGTTTAGTCGCGATAAAGTAAACAAAGCTTTTTCCCCAGCCAGTTTTTTGCACCACTAAGAGGCGACCACCTTCAACAATTGTTTGAATTGCAATATTTTGGTTTTCTCTAAAATTAGCCTCAGAATTATTGGTTGCTATTCTTAATAATTCTAGCGCTCTTACTGAATTAAAAATAATCGTCATACTTTACCCCTCTAAATTACCGATGTTTATAAATCAATTAATTGTGGTCGCCAATTTTTTATAGTACCATCTTTATTCTTGCGGCTATTATCTTGCATCTTGAATAATTGTCGAAATAAATTAGGTCCAACTCCAACAAAGCTCTCAAACCTAATTTTCTCGGATTGATTTGTTATAAATTCATAATTACCTTTAATTTTCCGAAGCTTATCTTTAATCAATGTTTCAATTGGATTTTCTTCTTCATCTACCACCGAATCAAAATGGAATGGTAACGCTTTGCTTTTAGCATAAGGCTCAATATAAACTACGCGTTTAATTCCTGCTGCAATAATATGTTTTGCACAGTTATGGCAAGGGAAAGTAGTACAATATAAAATAGCACCATCTGAACTAACATGACCACGAGCACATGCCATTAATGCATCCATTTCTGCATGAACCACTCGTCCATATTCGGTAATGTCTTTTAGTTTGCTATCTGCAATAGCTGATTTAATTTCATCCACATCACCATCTACATAACTTTGCAACGCATCATAAATATTATTAATTAGTTGTTGTTTCTCGATAGCGTTAGAATCAAACCCGCGCATATAATCTCGTCCAAGAGCGTCGTCATAAATATTCCCATTCTTGTCATTGAGGTGGGCACGGTACAGACCACCACCACTCTTTGGAATATCATTAGCACCAGTAGCAAGGATATCACCATTTGGAGTGGTGATAACTGCTCCTACCTGGCGTGATAAATCTGCTGAACGTAAAGCCGAAGAGAATGCCATATACATCGCATATTCATCTTTAGTTGGTGTAGCAAAAGGAAATCCATGCAGTAAGTTGAAAAAGCGTTTTAACTGCTGTTTCATCTTGTATTTACTTAATTTACTATTTTTATCGCGCTCATAGGTTAAGAAAAAATCTGCTTGATGATAGCATTTATTGATATCTTCTCTTAATTTTTTTAGGTCGTTATTAATGGCTAGATTTTGCCCAATATTTTCATAATCAACTTTTGTAAGAGTATTCGTACATCTTTGAATACGGATTTTAAACTCTTTAACAATTTTCTGTTTAGATACGGATGCCAACTCGTGTTCCAATCCACATGCAATGAATATTGCCTTGTTGTTGGTACGTTCTCTTACGCTTTTGATACCTTCCGTGCTAGAGATGTTGGAAATAATATTAATCTTTGATGATTCAATTGAGGTTATATCATCTATATCTATATCCAGCAACTGAATGTTATTTTTCTGATGTCCAAGATCAACTAATATAGATTCGATTTGCTCTTTAAGGGTATCCACTGGAAAAGCAAATTCATTAATTAATCCGATAGTAAAGCCAACACGTTGTGTTGTAGGTGAGTTTTCTGGAATACCTAATTTAATTTTCTGCCGTTTCAGTAAGTATTCAATAAACTGTCTAATTTTTGAATTGCTAATTAATTCTTGTCCATCTTTAAAAACAATAGCAAAGAAATCGGTATTTTTGAAATTAATCATGAAATTATTTTCACTATCAAAAATACCATCTGCACTTTTAAAATTAATACAAATTTCATCAGCAACATCTGAACCCAATCGAGTTGAGGATTTAAGTTTGACTTCCAGATCATCACCAAATAGCTCTTCTTTTATCGTTTTTGTAAAATCATCACTATTATTACCAAGGTAAAATCCACGGAAGTTTAAATAATGATTTTTCTTAGGTTTATCATAAAAATAGGTAAACCCGCAATTATTACTTAATGCAATATCCCAGAAACCATCTTCATACTTACAATCAGTTTCTTCGTAAATATCAATCTGATTTTTAGTAATTATATTCAAAACATGTTCAGCTAAAGCCGTTTTATGTCGATTTTTAGTACAGTATTTTTTCAGTAAAATCTCTAATACAGTCATCAATTTATCATTATATCGTGAAAAATTAATTTTTAAACAATCTTTATCGCTAATCTGAATTTTTCCAAAAAATCCATCGCTTTCATCATGCAATAAATGTATTGATGGATATGTGTCCCAATCTTGCTTATTTCTAATTTTATTATCAGATAATAATTCTTGTACTTCATTAAAACTTGATGTGGTTTTCTCCAGATCTACAAATTCCAAATTATAATAGTTGGTGTCATGATGTCGATTTATAAAAAAACGGAGTGATGTATCCATTATTTCAATTTTTTCGGAATCATGTGTTAATTTAATGCTACATAGTTTTAACGGTGCCTCTTGAGTGTCATCCTCATACAATCTGCGAATCTCTCTTTTTAAATCTTCAAAATCATTACAAGTAATTTCTGTCATTATAACTCTCCAACTATCTGAAAATGCGTTGCTGCGCTCTTAAATTAATTTATAAAAATAACTGGTGCTACAGAGCACTCCGTTTGGATTTTTTGCGTAATTTGGAATTTCACCAATTTTTTGCCAACCTAGATGTTGGTAGATGGTTTCTGCTTTAGAGCCAGTTTGAGTATCCAGAAGTAAAAGGGTGATTCCTAATTTATGTGCTTCTGTTTCTAAGGCATTCATCAGTTTTGTTGCAATTTTTTGTCCCCGAAAATGAGGCAATACCAGTAATTTAACGACTTCAGCCCGATGTTGCCCATTTAGGCTTTGTGCAAGAATAAGTTGTACTGTTGCTATAATTGAATTATTTTCAATTGCAATCCATAAAAGATGATGATTGCTTAGGCTAGAATCAATCATCGACCAATAATTCTCCGAATCTTTTACCGAGAATGGCAACATAAAACCAACTGATGCACCACCACTAACTGCGTCTACTAAAATCTGAGATAGCTGTGCTTTCTGCTCTAGAGTGATTTCTGAGATTTGTCTGATTTCCAATTGCTTATCCTATTTATTTGGTTTGGGAAACTTCTCTAATTGCCCAATTGCATCTTGAATATCATCAATCTTCTTGCTTAATATTGCTTGAGCATCCAATAATCCCTGATTATAAAAATGATAGCCAAATTCTTGAGAGATAAAATCCAAGAGAAACTGCGCATCAAACCCACCCAAATCATAGTTAAGCTCACGCGCAAAATAATGCTGTAATTTCTGAGTCAGGAGCTCTTGTTGTGGTTTGCTAAATTTAACGGTTTCTGTCATTTGTGTAACTTTATTTTTGTGGTTAATTAAGATGGAGCACTTTTTGAACGTAATCACGGCGGGCATAGATTTTAAAGTCCATAATTACAACAACTCTTACTTATCACGTGTATATAATGCGGTAAACTACCAAGATTTTACACTATTCATAAATAGAAACATATGGTTAATTTATTATTGGTAAGTAATTTTAAAAATGTTGGCTTGGAGCAATCCAATAAGACTATGATAACATCATTAGCTTGATTAGATTTGTAGCAAATATTTTGATTTAGGCTCGTTTATTACGCAGAATTGCACAACAAATAAGTAACAAGCGCGGTAAATTTATTGCTGTATTTTTTATTGAATACAAGAACAATATTGTTATTTTTGTGTGTTATAATTTAAGCAAAGAGCAATATTATTTTATGCTTTAGCGTCTGAAATTATTTAGACTATATCTTTAAAGGCAAATTGATTATGTACGACGATCTTTTTTTATTTATTAAAGTGGCTCAATTTGGTAGTTTTACTAAAGCAGCTAAAGAATTGGGTATTTACCAATCAACAATAAGTCGTCGAATATTAAGCCTAGAGGAATCTTTAGGAACTAAATTAATCGTTCGTACTGCTAATCATTTTGAGTTATCTTTATACGGGCAACGGCTTTATGAAAACTTGATCGGGCAAGAGGACTTACTTGAAAACAAGATATTTTCTGCACTACAAAATGAAGATTTAGTTTTCGGTGAGATTAGGGTGATGTTACCTCATTCTCTACCATTACAGATAATTACTCCCAAGATACCAGACTTTATGGCAAAACACCCAAATTTAAAGGCGCGGATTTATTTCCAAAACCATGAGGTTAATTTACAAAAAGATTATATTGATTTGGCGATAGTCTATGGCTTGCCAGAACAACAGGCACAGAGGGTTAAGTTAATCCATCGTGCAGAACTAGTCGCCGTTTGTACTCCAGAATATATTGAACAATATGGATATCTAACTGATCCTGCAGATATTGATGATCATCAGATCATTGTTGTTCTGCGTGATCATGGTGAAATTATTAACCGGACCAATATTGTCCATAATGAAACTCAACAAATTACCACTATAAACATTAATCATACTCTGGCAACAAATAATTTTATGCACAATCTGGAGCTTGTTGAAACTGGCAGATTTATCGCAGTTTTTTATGTCTCTGCGGTTGAGAAAGCCATAAATGAGGGTAAATATATTCGTGTTTTGCCTGACTATAGTTTTGAAAAGCTTGATTTTTATATGTTAAAGCGCGTACAGGATGATCCTAAAATTAATGCATTTGGCGATTTCATTGAAGAATGTCTCGTTGGGTTGTAGAGTTCAGATTATCTTTTTCTCTTTTATCTTTAATCTCTGTTGTAAATTGACATTTATATGTTGTAACAGGCAATCTTAAACTCCTATCACAATTTAACCAAATCTTTTAGATAACTTAAATCTTATCAACATCGGTTCATCATATTCAAAAAATATTATTGGTAATATTTTGTTCATTCATTGTTGCATGGTGGACTATCCTTAAATGCCACTTCCGGGAATGTGTGATTAAATTCTAAAATATTGATTTTCACGTCTCATAACAATTTAACTAATGATGCTATGACGCTCAAGTTGTAAGTAGGGTGACTTAATCTATATCAAGCTAAGACTTTGGCTGAGTGCATTTTTGTAATGTAATTAGTGAGTTAATCAACAAATATTGATAGTTCTTTGGCAGCTATTTACGAAAACTAGGTATAAATGTTGATTATACTGCAATACTTTTAAGGGATTTAAATGAAAACATTTTACAAAGTGTTGATAGCAGCCAGCTCTGCTATTGGGATAGTGGCACTCTCTGCTTGCAGCAACGGCAGTAAAAGTGGTTCTGGTGGTACAAATACAATACCACAACAGCCACAACAAGTTAACGCTACAATTGGTCAAATGTCAGTGATTCCGCTACTTAGTAGTAATCAGCTTGTGACTAATCGTATTAATGGCAAGAGTACTGTGACTAGTAGTGTAACAAGTTCTGGCAGCTATAAACTTGCGATTACCAATAATAAATCACTTCCGATGTTGATTGACAGTATTAGTGTAACTGGGAATGGCGCTTCAGATAAGAATGCTACTAATGGTAGTTGCGGTAATCAAGTACAAGGAAATAATAGCTGTTATTTGAGTATTACCCCACCTGATCATGCAGGATCATTTGTCCTCACTGTGTATTACCATTATACAGATGGTAAATCGGGTAAACTAGCTCAGTTAATTCAGTATGGTGCAGTTACCGCAAATAATGGTTATTATTACCAAAACAACAATAGCCGTGTAATAACGGCGATTGATCAAACCCGCGTACTGTCTTTTCCAATTATATTGGCAGAAGATTATACTAAGCTTACGACTAGTTCCAATTTTAATAGTTCAGTTGATTGTGGTGGCGGTAGCTATAGCAAAGGTACTGTGTGTACGCTTATAGTTGAGGCTAAAGGTGGCATCACGGATAATGTTGCAACAGTTAATCTACGAGGGACTTTGCCAAACGGTCAACAAAATCAGCTCACCCTAAATACATTGGTTACAGTTACGTCTAGTCCTAATTTGATCATTGGTGGTACTGGGATAATCATCAATCCAGCAAATGGTGCAGATGCAAATCAGGTTGAAGTAACCATGTTTAATGCCGGTAACACGGATGCTACTAGTCTAGTCATTACTCCAGCAGCACCATTAACGACATCCTTAGTTGAGAGTGGTGAGACTACATGTGCAACTACTTTGGCTGCTTCGGCTAGTTGTATTTTTAAGGTGAATGCTGAGTCAATAATTTCCGGGCAAAATACGGTTACTGTAACTGATGCAGAAGGAGATAGCCAATCAATTAATGTTTTTTATGTAGCTGAATCAGCATCTCCGGCATTAACAATTACGCCAAGTGGTAGTTTATTGAATACTATCGCAGGCTATGAGTCTCAAGCGGTTACCCTCACGCTAACAAATAGTAGTACTTCGGGAACTAGTTTAACGAATTTAACACTGCCAAGCATGACACTTCAAAATAGCTATCTATCATACGTCGCATACACTGGTATTGGCGATGCGTGTAGAAATGCAGCTAACCCTAGTGGGGTGATTACTCTTGCTGCAGGTGCATCATGTAGTGTTGTGATTAATTATAATCCAGCTTTTGCAGCAGGTGGGCAAAGCGGTAACCTGGTCTTTACTCCGGTAGCTAATTATATTGATGTCGATAATATTAGTAAAACTTATTCGCAGGCAACTCTGAGCATGGGTTATTCAAGTACAACTCCAGTGGTAACGATTGTAATGACTACTCCAGCATCAAATAGCCAGAATAATCCGTTTGCGTTTAACATCTTACCAAATGGCATTGATTTTGAATCTCAGGTGTTTACTTTTACTAATACCGGTAATATCCCTGCAACTGATATTAGTTTTAATAATGTCATATCTGGATATCCTAGCTTGAGCAGCTTAAATATAACTGCCAGCTCAGATGTCGCAAATCCATGTGTAAATCTGGCAACGCTTAACCAGGGTGCATCGTGTAGTATGGTACTTACTTTTGGACCAGTCTCAGCCGAGCAAGCATTGGAGTCTGTTGGTTTACAATTCAGTGCAACTAACGCGGTGACCAGCGCGGTTGTTGGAGTTAATTATTATATTTCAGCAGAAGCAGACGATGCCAAGCTGAGTCTGGCGGCAATCGCTTATTCAACAGATGGCAATACTTGGACAACAATTGAATCTACCACTGATCTGGGAGGACGTAGTACTGATCCATTGAGCTTTGATAACTATCAGGCGTACCCAATTTATTTGAAGTACAGTTACTTAAGTAATGGTAACGAATCGGCATTAAATTTTAATGTCAACCTGAATAATATTCCTGCTCCATATGGCATTGTTAGTGGACAAACTACTTGTCCATATGGCGCTAATGTTGCAACTTTGAATATTGGTAGTAGTTGTGATGTGGTACTAAAAGCAGTAGACTATAGTAAATCGGCAATTTATGCCAATGGTTATGGCAATGGTGTAGGAGCTATCGATGGTTCATTGAATATTAGTGTACCAGCTGTTAGTTATACCAGCTCGAATACTGGCGTACATAAAAATCTGGTTTTAAGCTATGCACCAACTTCCGATACCATGACATATGTTACTGCTGTGAATTTCTTTAGCAATGTTTGGCAAATTACAGTGACGGGTGGTCCCAATAACGGGGGAGGCGATTGGATAGTAAATATTAACTCTGGTACTTTTGTTGTTTATGGAATAGAGTCTAATCCAATTGTAAATCTAAATTATGCCAACTGGGGTTCAGCATTTGAATCATATACTTCAACAGGAGACTGCTCTCCGGCAGCAAATCTTGATATTAACCCGAATAACTGGAATATTCCACTTATTGGATCATGCAGGTCTCTGAGTATTACGGTACCTAATTATACGCCTCAAGCTAAGTATACTTTCCCGTATACGGTAACCAGTGGCTATGATCCAACTACCAGCTATAGCAGTACGCTGAGCTTTACTCTGGATTAAAAAATCTGCCTCTCTGTCGGTTTTGGGCTAGTATTGTCCCAAAGCCGACCTTTTTTATTAAACCATTCTTTGTTAAATTGATGACTATTATTATGGAATTTGATCGTGTATAAATTTTTGTGCAAATTGTATTTGGTTGCGAGTGTCATTGTTCTTATTGGGTGTAATGGCGATGCTAATAAGCAGTACTCTGTACAGTTGCAAAATGGGATGATTAGTTTGAGCGAGGTTGGGCTTATTCCGATTCTTGATAGCAATCACCATAAAATTTATCTAAGATTACATAATAATGATAATCAAAGCATTACCAATATAACACTTGTTAGCACGAATGACAAACCAGAGCCGCAATTATCAGCTGATCTATCAGCCTGTCATAATCTGGCGGCTAAATCCAGTTGTCAGTTAGCCATTACATTACCAAAAAACCTTGAGCCAGGTAGCCAGTTACTTCGTTTAATGGTAACTACGGCTGATCAGCGCCATTATCCAGTGGTGCAATTATTACGTTATGCTAAACTGGCAGCGGTTAATTCATTAGTGGTAGGGAGTTTACCTACGCAGATTGTTAAGCGTTCAGGGCAGCAGGCAAGTGTGACAATCCCGTTTAGTTCGGTTAGCAATTTATCTCATCTACAATTATCTGGTGCTTCCACTGGTGAAATTATTTGTGAAGATGGCAGTAATATTGTCAAAGCAGGTAAACTGTGTAGTGTATTGGTTGAGTTATCTGATCAATCACTAAGGCAGGAGCTTACCTTGTCTTCGTTGTCTTCAGATGGTATTAAGCTAAGCACTAAAATTATGTTGAATACTACTTTAAATAATATCGCGAATCTAATCGTTGGCGTCGCAAATTCGCTGCTCACACCCACTGAAAGTGTTGGTACGGTTACAGTGGTAAACACCGGTACGCAAACGGCTAGCAATCTTGGATTTATTGCAGTTAGTCCGCTGCAGATTAGCAATAATAATTGTGGTAACCAACTGGCAAGTGGATTGAGTTGTACTTTTAATGTACGTAATACCAGCTCTGCTAATGGGCAAAATACAATTAGTATTAGCTATGATGATGGTAGTGGTACGAGTAGTTCTGCATCGGTTAGTCTTGGGTATAGTGCTAGTTTGCTCAGTCCAAATTTACAGATTAGCGTTAGCAATAGTTTATTAAATACTTTTGTTGGTAGCCAACAAACAACTATCTTGACTCTTGCAAATGTTGGAAACGCGACTTTAAGCAATCTTATGCTACCAAATCTGGCAAGAATATCTTCGTCATTACAATATACCACGAGTGGCTTAGCTTCACCACTTTGTGCTACTGATGGCAGTCAAAATCTGTTAGCAGAGAGTAGCTGCAATATTGGTATAGTTTATACTCCCAGCACTATCGATCAGCCAAGTAGTTTTAATTTTAATCCCAGCGCTAGTTATAGCGATAATTTTGCTAGGCAGATCAGCTATAGTAGTAGTTATCAAAGTATCAGCTATTCTTCCTTGCAGGTAAATCAGGTCTATGCAGCGAGTGCAAAAGGGGTCGTATTTAATGAGTCGGGCACTACTTTACCAGGAAGCGTTCCCGTAAGCCCTGATAATAGCTCTATTAATGCCGAGAGCAATATTAATGGGGTAATCTACGTTGGTACTGCCCACGGTAACGTTTATTCCTACGATACCAATGTTAGTCATCCAGCTTGGAATTTAGTAGGAGGTGCTGCCCTTGGCGCGGGAGCAATCAGTGCACTGGTTAATCTGGGAAGCACCTTATATGCTGCCACTACGCAAGGGGTTTGGCAGATTAACCTGAGTGGTACTAATAATAGTTGGTATCAATATAGTATGAGTATTTATACTTATAATGTTTCTGCCTTACTTGTGCTCAATAATCAGGTCTATGCCGCAGCTAATAACACGGTCTATTATACTGCTGATAGCGGGATTACCTGGAATCCTATAGGAAGTAATAATCCAGGAAGTATAAGTAGTATGGCTGCGTATGGCAATACTCTCCTAGCTGCCCCTACTGCAACCACCTCAGTAAAATATTATGATCTTAGCAGTTCAACCAGTTGGGCGAACCTGGGCGGGAATTTTAATACTTTGCCATCTGGGTTTGGTGGCATGAATAATCTGCAGGTTAACGGGAATTATGCCTATGTTGGCAATGGAGGCAAAATCTATCGTTACGATATGAGCAAAGGCTATTTGGGAGACAGTTGGGCAGCACTAAATAATACGTTTAATATTTGTAGTAATGTTTATACGATGACAGTGGTTTCTAATAATTTATACGCAGGCTGTGGTAATGGTAGTGTTTATTGGAGTAATATTCAGGCGATTAACAATGGTTGGGTTAGCATTGGCAATCCTACTTCTAATGGTAACTCCGCGATTAATGCATTAATCACGCAAAATAATAATCTTTATGCTGCTTCTATTGATAAAAATCTGTACTCTTATAGTTTGGTTGAAAGTAGTCCGAGCTGGCATAAACAAGGAAGTTTGGCACTTGATGGTAGTAGTGTTCTGGCGCAAACCAAGCTTGGTTCAAAAATATATGCAGCTACTGCCAATGGTAATGTCTTTAGCTTTGATCTGAGTAATCCGCTTTCAGTTTGGCAGCAACTTGGAACAAGCGTTGATGCTAACGGGATTTATTCATTGACCATATTCGGTAGCAAAATTATTGCTGGTAGCGGTAATAGTACTGTATATAGTTATGATACTAGCGTAAATGGTGCTAGTTGGACTGTGCTTGGCAGCACCAGTTTTAATTCCGGGCATATTGTTTATGCTTTGAATGTGAGCGGTAACAAAATCTATGCAGCGCTGGGACAAGGGACATTTGCTTATGTTTATCAATATGATACTAGTAGTGCTACTCCTACTTGGCAGGCTGTGAGCGGTGGCTCAGTTGCCAGCATCTCTGTTTATAATTTGGTTGTTATTGGTAATCAACTCTATGCTGGATCTTATGCGGGAGATATCCGTACGTATAATACAGTTGCTGGCGGATCTTCCTGGAGTAATTTGAGTAGTCAGCCAGATGGAAGCTCAGTCTATGCATTAATTAGAGAAAGTAGTGTGCTTTATTCAGGTACTTTGAATGGAGGAGCATTTAAGTATGATACTAGTTTGGGGTCACCTAGTTGGGTACGCTTGTGTCAAGCTAATGTTCCAAATGGTAGTTCAATCTGGGCGTTGACTTATTATGCCAATAAGCTTTATGCAGGAACCATTGGTGGAATGGTTTATGTGTGTAATCTTAGCCAAGCAACTCCATCTTGGCAAATTAGCACTGGGCTGAGTAATTATGCACCGCCTGCCGATAATACTACACAGGTTAATTCTTTGCTTGGCTTTTAAGGCAAATTGAAATTTTCTATTGTTATGTAAATTTTGTCTTGTTGAACTGAAATACATATGAATTTTTGTAAATAGGGACTGTCTACAAATCTTATTTAAAGCTATAATAAAGGTATAATTATTTGGAGTTCTGTCAGTTTTAACCTCAGGAGGTAGATATGTCAAGCCAATTATGGGAAGTTATATTAAAGGGAAATCAGAAATCATGTGTTTATTTTTATTTATCCAAATCAAATAAATTTATCTATTTTCTTTTAAGTTTGTTTTATTTTGCTATTACTACATTTCTTATAGATTTTTTCCTTACTTATTTCTATATGGTAACTTTGACGCTTTTAATAAAATCTCCTATGAGTTTAACTATACAAGACCAGTTATTTTACACTAGTTCAATCTTAAGCATTACGTTTAATCTTTTTATCGTCTGGCAGCTAAGATTCAATATATTGAGCTATGCAATATTAATACAGAAGATTTTATTTGTAATAGGTCTTTTTTTATCTGAGTTAATTTCTACAGCAAAAAGCATGTTTGTAAGTTCTTATCTCATAAGTAGTATCGTTGCCATATCTGTTACTTCAATGATATTTGGGGCGGAACAAGATCTACACAAACAATTCTTAGCTAGAGGAGAGCTATTTCTTATAATATTTGCATTGACTTTTCTTTTAATTATGTTCAGCATGTCTGAGATTTTTTTTAATGAGAAACGAGAGGCCAAAGGGATAGTATTTTGGACTACTTTATTTATTGCTATCTCATTAGTCACCTTAGCGCAAATAATTAATGATTATCTAAATAATTATTCTTCTGGTCTACTCACTAGTATAGGCGCTGGTTTAGCATTAGTATTTTCGTATGGTGCAATTTACGATAAAGTTAAATCAATTATACATCCTGAAATAATCAAATATTCTAGAATTATTGATGATGAAATAAATGAGTTAGCAAATATAGAAAGAAGCCAACTCAAAGAGAATGGTGAAAGATTTAAAGCATTAACAATTAGTAAAAAAATTCAATTATTTTTAACTTTAGGTCTACTTGCTTGTTTTTATTTTGTTGAGATTTTTAATATATATAATTTTAATGATATTATTGAGTATCCTATTGTTTTTCTTTTTTCCAAAGCTGAGTATTTCTTAAATGAAGTAAATAATTGGGAGCCAAGATTTTATGGAGTTTTATTTTTAAGTATAATTTTTCTTGGCAGTATATATAGAATGGTTTTAAATTTAAAACAACTAAAAAATATAACAAGAAAAAATGTCAAAATCTTTATTGTAATAAAATCAATTTTCTTAGTTGCAATCGTGCCTGTATTTCTAACAGCTCAATGGATTGGCATATATGCTACTTTGTTAATTGTATGTATGTTATTAATTATTTTTATTTATGAAAAAATAATTATATTAATCAACAAATAGGGTAATAACTCTATTCATAAACACTCATAGCTACCCCTTTTTAAATGTGATGCCAAATTGGTTTAAAGCACTGTAATGCAGTTTTGTATAATGAACTATCCTGAAGTAGCACTATTAACCAAACTGATAAAGATTTAGAATTATGCTTATTCATTAATCAGATAACTAGTTAGTTATCATATGGGGTTTATAATGCTGACATTTAATACCAAAACCATGCACTGCGCATGGAAACCGATTGAAGTTCAAACCGTGCTTAACAATATTTTATGGCTGGAATCCTACGAGTTTACATTGCTTACATTCAATACAAGTTTGTGCCAGCAATATTTTGTACACCATGATTTGCTAATTGAAGGCAATATATTTGAGCGTGTAGGGGATGGTTGGTTAGAGCGTGATAAAGATGCCAAATTATATGGTTTTATCAATCATGATCCTAAATTATTTAGTGCTGAGGAGACTCGTCTTGAAATCAGTGCCAATGATGATTTTTATGAATTTAAACTCATCGGGATTAATAAATGTGGAATAAATCGCTCAATCTATGTCAACCGTAATGAGGTGAAGCAGGTAAAGATCAATCCACATGATGCATCGCCAAATATTTTTCGTCAATTTGCGCAGCTTAGTATCATGCTTGCAAGTTTGATTAATCATGATTACTTAGAGTTACTTGAACGTAATATTGATAGTATGGAGTTTTCTCTAATTGTTCCTCTTTGGAAAATTCGCAGCGGTGCGGCAGAAATTACATTTGAGCAAAAGTTAAAATTAATGATTGCAAGCTTTTATCTGGCACAACCTAGCCTTTATCCACTGCGCTTACATGGTGAATGGATAGTGCCCAAAGAAGATGCCAATATTAAGTTATGGACTAACTTTTAGTGTGAGAGAGCTTTTTGCTAATTTATAAAATTTTAGCTTGAAACAATTGCTTTCTTTTATATCCGGTTTATGCGATTTTTAATTTTTTCATCGTTTAGACCGGCTTTTTTTATACATAGTATATTGATTATTACAAGTTTTATCAATATCAAGTCATTATATTTTAAAATATTATTGACAATATTTCTTCATTCATTATTGCAAAATGAACTATCCTTAAATAGCACTTCTCAAAAATATGATTAACTTCTAAAATACCGAGTTTAATGGATTGTAAAAAATTAATTAATAATGTTATGGCGCTTAAGTCATACACATTGTTTGTTACTTGGTCTTTGGGGCAAAATGAGATTTCTTATTTTTCCACAAGATTAGTCCAGTTAAAAAATGATTCTAGGGGTTGCCTAATTGAAAAATAAAGTAAGTTAGGCATTTATTTAAATTTTGTGTGTTTGGTTTTTGAGTAGCGAAACATATCATCATATGAGGAGATCATGATGGGATTCATTATTTTTGAAAAGCATCCTGGAGATATTTTACAAATCGTAGATATCAATAAACATCTAATTACATTGACAGTCGGGTCATTTTATCTGAAGGTGACAGGGATGATCAAACCGACTTTTAACAGAATGTTTAAGGTTCCTGTGGAGTTTCCATCAAATAAGCATCCTCGAGAGGCTCTAATTAGAGAGCTGGATGGTTTAGTATTAAAGCGAGAAATTATTGAATACGCAGTACATGATTAACCATAAGAAATTTCTTTGCTAATTACGGATTAGTTATGCGGTGGCTTTGGACAGTATTTTTGAGAATAAGGATTTATGAGAAAATTATATTTAATGGTTTTATGTGTTGGAGGTACTTTTGCTGCGGAGGCTTCGGAGTATGATTACAGCACTGCTTATTTTGCGTTTGGAGCCGGGTTTGGTACGATTACCGATCTCCCAACTGGAGCACCTGCTGCTGATGTGGCAGTAGGTTATAGCTTTAATCGCTATTTGGCATTGGAGGGAGATTATAGTACTATGCCAAGCTCACAGTGGGGTTGGTTGTCTAATTATAGCCTTTATACTGCAGCAGTTAAAGGCATTTTACCCGTGAGTGATCATTGGAGTCTTTATGGCAAGCTAGGTAGTGGTTTAGGCTATTCTAGCTGGTCGGGAACGCTGGGAAGCCCTACAATTTATAATTCTGAGGGCAGTGCCAGCGCTTGGGTTGCTCAGGCTAGTGCTGGGGTAAATGTCGCGCTGAGTGATCATTTTAGTCTTTATTTGGAAAATAATACTTATTTTAACCTTAACGGGCAGCCCGGTAGCTACGCTACTACCAATACTACCTTATTTGGTTTTCAGTATAATTTTTCGGCGCCACGGGCAACACAAGCTAGTAGTGTGAATAATTATCAAAGCGCGGTAGATGCTAATTTAGCGTCAAGACCTGAAACGAATGTTGTTGTAGTTAGTAGTAAGTCCCCGGTTGTAATTATGCCTGCGACAACGCCTGTTGCAAGCGCTTGTGTGCCAGCTTGCCAGCCTAATCAGCTGGAATCAGTACCAGCAAGATCTTTAGCATCTCGCATGCAAATAGATGGAGCTGCACATCAATATGTTGTTATTGAGCATGGCGATACTTTATATTCACTGAGTAAAAATAGCGGTGTAGCTATTACTACTTTACGATCACTTAATCACTTGGTAAATGATCACGTGGTAATAGCTAAGCGCTTTTATTTTAATTAACACTAATGTTCTGTCAGCTTATATTACGATTACGACCAGTTAGAACAAAACTAACTGGTAATTGAATTAGTTACCTGTAAAGCACTTTTCAATAAATTCGGCGCACAGATTAATTCGCGGATCATTTTCAACTCGTTTTAGCATATAAAAATTGATTTTCTCAAATTCATAATCATCCAAAACTGTAACATAGCGCTTGCTGTCCAAAGATTCTTGCAATATGTCAAGAAAAGTAACTCCGATAAATTCGTCACTTTCAACTAATTTCAAATTATGAAAAAAATTGCTGCAGGCTATCTGATAATCAACTTGTGGTTCAAATATCTGTCCATTCTTGATATCGCGTAATATCGCGCGATTTATAATTTCGCCGTGATCTCGCAGCGAAACAACAAAACGATGCTCGTTTAAATTATTCATATTTGGTGTGCCATATTTTTCAATATATGCGGGAGTACAGAAGGCTGCTAATTTAGCACCGTAGATCAGTTTGATTTTTTGTGATGGCTGATCGGGGATTCCACTTATTACGGCAAGATCAAATGATCCATTTTTTAGATTAACCTCGTGGTTTTGATAGAAGATTTTTAATTTTAGGCGAGGGTATTTATTAACGAATTTATGAATCAAAGGAGTAACCTTTACTAATGATAAAGCTTGTGGCAGCATAATTTGTAATTCACCAAATATCACATTTTCGCTATCTAGTGCATTCATGATATGTGACTGTATCAGATTTTCATCATTTTTTATCTGTTCATAAAGCTTTCGTCCGGGATAAGTTAATTCAAATTGGTTGGAGGTTCTTGCAAATAGTTTAAGATTAAGAAATTTTTCCAGACTGGAAATTCGGCGGCTTAGTGTGGATTGATAAATATTTAATTCGCGAGACGCTTGAGTTAAACTGTTACAGCGTGCCACTCTGGCAAATAAGAATAAATCATCATACATGGTGAAAACCTTAAAAAATAGCTTCTAGTTAAAGTGAACAATTAAATTAATTTTTATTATGATTTATGTATTCTACTACACTGCAGATAAATAGCCAGATTTATGACTAGATAATCAGTTGTTTTATTGTTTTATGATAAAAAGATCGCAAATTTCAAAAATAAAGATTAGTTAGCTAACAGATATTTTAAACCAAAATTTAGAGACTGAATAAGTTAATCTTGGAAAGTATACTATCCTAAAATAGCAGTTATTTTTTATTCTTTATCTCTATAGAATACTGACTTAATTACCCCTAAATGCCAATAATAAAATTGTGGACATGCTGTGGTGTGATTAATTGGCAGTAGTATTTTTAACTTTAAAGTATACCTTTACAATCTTTTGTTGGGATTAAATAAGTTGCCTGATTTCTACTGCTGATATTTTCTGAAAATATAATAATAGTCTTTGAAGGATAGTTTAACATGAAATCAGCCAAAATAATTGGCGCTTTGGTCTTACTAATCAGCCAGATTGCTGGTTGTAGTAATGGTGGTCCAGGCGCCAGCGGAGGAATAATTCCGTTTTCGCCGTTTTCTGCAGCGCCAGCATTATCGGTCAATGATATGACTTCAGTGCCAATCGTAAACGGCGGAAATACCGCAGGTAAAATTTATATTCACAATAATGGCAATAGCACAGTTAGCAGCATTAGAGTAGGTTTGCAAAATGCAACACAAACTAGCAAATTAGTTCATATGTTGAGTTTAATGGGTATTAATCTCAATTCCTCGATTGCTGATAAAAATGGCTTTCGGCTAACCAACCCTGATAATTGTGCTGTAATAAAAGCAGGAGCCTCTTGTTTTATTGACTTCGTAACTCCATCGTTAGCAGCTGGACAACGAAATTCTGCAGTTATTTCTGTAGATTATACCAACAGCAAGCAACAGTCTCAGCATTATCAATCAATAGTAAATTACGCTTATGTTGATAGTGCTTCGCTAACAGGCGTTAACTTTTATGGTGGTTCAGTAAGTGCAGTAGGTGAAACTGGCAATGTTAAATATGTAACTGCATATTTACTTGGTGGTGGCACTCCCGGAACAATTTATAATAATGTTAATTTACAAATTAGCAATGTTGGTGCAGTAGGGCTAGCCAATGGTTTTGTTAATGGTAATCAAGTTGCAGCTGGTCAAGTAATTCCTGTCGAGTTTTTAGTTAAGCTAAACGGTAATAAACCAACTGTTGCAACGGTAACTCCATCATATGGTGAGACTACTCAAACAATCAAGGCAACTCAGTTATTAAAATCAGCGAGCTTGCAAGGACATTCATTGCAGGATGGTCTGGGTGATTCATTATTAATCAACTTGACTCCAGCACAAGCACAAGCAAATCTGGTGTTCTCCAATTTACCAGTATTAAGTCTGGAATCAGGTACTACTGCAACCGTTACTGTGGTTAATAATGGTAATGCCGATGTTGCTGCCGGTACGTTTACCGTAACCGATACTGATGGCGGTACTCATGTTGCAATCAGCAATAACTGTAGCGGAGTGATACCAGCGTATGCAGCAAGTAGCTGTACCGTAGGATTTAGCGTTAATGATGCAACTATTACTGGTTCGGATGTTGTTACCTATAAAATTAGTGGTAGCACAGTTGGTAGTGATACTTTGTACTATAAACGTAATAATGCGTTTCCGGCACTAACACTTGCTCCGGCACCATCGGCAATTGCTATGGCTAAATCTGCAGTGGTAGAGAGTACAGTTACTTATACGATTACTAATACTGGAATCGTTCCATTAACTGGTATTAGTTTGAGTTCCAATATTAGCAGTAGCTCTATGGTAACAACCTTCAATAACATAACTGGTACTTGCGGAATAACTTCATTAGCAACTGCTTTCAATCTGAATTCTGGTGCTAGCTGTACGGTAATTGGTAAATATCAAGCCGGAGGTAGTTCTGGGGTTGGGTATGCTTATTTACAAGCCAATGTTACTTATAATAGTACAGCTTATAAATATTCGTCATTACCCGTTCGCTATACCATAACTGCAGCTCCTAATCTAATATTTACTACTCCAGCAGCAGGGGTTACACCAGATATTACTACCGATGCTAATGGTTTTGAAAGTAACTCATATACTTTCACGATACAAAATACTGGTAGCGAATCGGCAATCTTAACCAGTTATTCATTGGTTCCATCAGGTGCTCAGGCAGACGTTGTTCCTGCGATTGATGCTAGCAATAGTACTTGTTTGCAAACAGGAACTGTGGCTCCCGGCGCTAGCTGTAATGTGGCAGTTAAATATGGTCCGATAGTGGCAACTGAATCAAGCAATGAGTCTGGTACTTTATTAATGACATTTAATTACCATGGTGGTGTGCCGGATACAGCTTATGTTGAATCAACTGCGATGACCTATCATTTAGTCGGTAATGACAGCTATGTTGGAGTAGAGTTTAGCGGGCTGAATACTGAAAGCGGTACTGGTACTAGCGCAGGTGCTGCCTTTGTTACTACTGGTAAGGCTTCGACTAATCAGGGTGTTACGCTAACTTATACTAATTACTCACAAAATTATGATATGACGAATTTTAATGTTAATACCAATAACTTGCCGCGCGGTTTACAAGCCTCAGGCAGTGGTACTTGCCCGACTGGTTCATCTACTGCTACCTTAGCTAAAAGTTCTAGTTGTACCATAATTCTGACTGTTAATAAGGCTGACTATCAAACAGTGGGTGGCTCAACGACTTTTGGTGGACTAATTCCATTCCCGCAAGCCAGCTGGTGGGTAAATACCAATTCTGGTACACCACAAGGTGGATTCTATCTAAGTGGTGCTTTGAAAAATGCAGCTAGTGCAACTGGTTTCTATCTAAGTTATACTCAAGCGCAATTGACTTCAACTCTGAGTACTAACAATGGTCAGTTTGTATCAACTAATTTGACTATGGCGGTAACTAACGCGACTGGTTATGCAACTTTCAACTCTACCGTAGCGGGAGTTAGCAGCTATCTGGAAAGCGCTCCGGTAGCTATTTCTGGTGGCTGTACGGCTAATTTAAGTGGTGTGACTTGTCCGGTATGGAATGGCACTAGCGCTACTTCTGGTGTAGTGTCTTACATTATGCCAACCTACTTTGTTAGCGGCAGTGCAACCAATATTCCATTGGTATTTGGTACAAGTAGTAGTGTTTATGTATACTTGAACCCAGCCTATATGTTTATCAATTACACTCAAAGTTAATTAGTTTTTTTCGGCGGAAAGCGGCATTACCAAGTGTAGTGCCGCGCTGCCATTTTTATTTTCAAGGAAGTTATCATGCAACGAATGTTTTTGTTTTTGAATAAAACCTATGCAAATAGCAGAGGATTATTCATAGTTGCACTCTTTGGATTAGTAGTCCTTTCTTGTAGTTCTTTTAATTCTGGAATGGCAGACAATAATAACTCTCTGGCTGTGAATACGTTGGTGATTGAACCTGCGGCGGAAATTCCGGTGCTGGATGGTAAGGCTACTACCACGGGCATTTATGTCCATAATTATAGTGATTTTACCATCCAGAATATTCGTTATGACAGCCTTGCCATTAATGGCACTCAGCGAGTAGTTTTTCCAAGCGATAATCTTTGTAATGAAGTAGCGGCACATTCCAGTTGTTTGCTGAGAGTAACAGCTCCAGCACTCAACGCGAATGATCGCGGCAGCTCATTAATTACCGCTTACTTTAATGAACAAAAAACTAAGCAATTAGTTAACTATAGCTACGTTGACAGCCAATCGCGCCACGGGATCAGTTTTAGTGGCGATGTAAATATTAGTGCCACTAATTATAATGAAGGACAGCGTGTTACAGCTTATGTTTTTGCTGGCAATCACCAATCTTTTCAGCATGTCGGTTTTTATGCCGAAAATAATAGCGTTAGTGTTGTGAGTGATTTGGAGCTTGGGCGGCGGATCAATATTGCTACCAATACGGTTATGCCGCTTGAGATTTGGGTAGGTAACAATGTCATAAAAAATAACGTCAAGATAATACCTTATGTCGAAGAAGAAATTAACTATTCATCAATTAAAAGTCCATATGAAATGGAGCGGGTAATGAGCGGCTATCTGGCAAGAAAGCAACTGAATGCAGAAGATCTCTTAAATGTTGTCATCAGTCCAACTATCCGCGCCAATTTACTGATGAGTAATCTCCCGACTTTGAAAGGTGGTAGCAGTACTGAATCCAGCATGACACTGACGGTTTATAACAATGGTAATCTGGCAGCCAGCGCAATGAGCCTTGCCGCCGGGGATTCTTCCGCAATAACTATCGCTCCAGCCAGCACCAATCCCTGCGGGACTACGCTCGCAATCGGCGCCAGCTGTAACTATCAGGTGAGCCTCAATAACAGCTATAGCAATGGTTCGCAGTCGCTAAGCCTGACTTATAGCAGTAATAGCCAGCAATTTACCTCTTATCTGAACATCAGTTATTACAGCTCACTGAGTGAACCGATGCTGACGGTTGGCAATCTTGGCGCTTCTAACATTGTTATTCCGCAGACTAATGGTTCAGTACAGAACGCTAACGTTACCATCCAAAATACCTCAAATGCACCATTGGTCAATCCACAATACAGTGTTATCAAGAGTTCCGGGTTGGCAACTACGACATTTGTTGTTTCTAATTATAATGGTTGTAGCACAACTCTCTTTGCACCAGGCAGTAGCTGTACTTTGCAAATTACCGGAACATCCGGTTCACAAGCCGAAAGTGGCATAGCCTATCTCCAAGTACGTGGTGATGGTAATTATAGCTTTGTTGGTATGCGAAGTACGATTACGGTGCTCAATCCGTCCCCATACATTACGTCGCTTACTCCTGCCGATGGCAGTACCAATGTTAATAGTGCTACCCAACTGACACTTAACTTTAGTCAGGCAATGAATGCCACTACTCTCAACACCAATAACATCCAGTTACAAAAAATATCGACTAGTCAGATAGTGCCTTTGACTTTTCTCGGAGTTTCCACTGATAATCAAACAGTTAATTTCTCAATCACTAATGGTCCTTTGACTGATTTCAGTTCTTACCAGATTATTATTAATCCTAGTGCGATCAAATCGAGCTCCAATGCGGCAATGAGTAGTTCCTCTTCTCAGGTTGTATCAACCTTTACCACTGGTGACTATACCGCACCGCAAATAATCAGCTATCAGCCATATACCGGAGCTACCTTACAGAGTCTGCTTTCGACGGTGCGCTTATCATTCAGCGAATCAATGCTGGTAGCTAATCTTAATTCGGCTAATATTACGGTACTCCGCAAAAGAGATGGACAACAGGTGTCGATCCCCACTACTCAATGGGTTGGTTCCGAATTATCGGTATATATGCAGCATGTCCAATTTGAGTCTTCAGAAAGCTACCAGTTGGTTGTCAATGAAAGTCAGATTCAGGATAGCAGCATCAATCACAATCCAATGGGAACTATTGCTAACTATGTCGTTTCACAATTCACTACTGGTAATTTCCTGTTGCCAACCGTCAGCTCGGTTTCACCGCTCAATGGAGCAATCGGTGTCAGTGCCAGCGCTGCCACAATCCAAATTACCTTCAGCCAGCCGATGGATAAGACGACTATTACCAATAGTACTGTAACCTTAAAACGGGTTTATGATGGTGCCAATATCCCGCTGAGCAATGAGAGCTTTAATTATCTGAATAATGTGGTGTCGTTTAACCCAAGCAGTGCGCTGCAACCTAATGTCGAATATCAGATTATTTTACCAACACCCTCGGCAATCAAAGATGCTAGTGGTAACGCGATGGATTCGGGTACTCCGATCTTGCAGGGAACTTTTACCGCTACCACCAATGCCAATAGCATGATTTTATATAATTCCACCGTTGTTGGAACAGTCGCTATCGGCGAATCTTATGGCGAAAGTCTATTGAATAGTTCAAATAATAATTCTGGTTCGTATGACTCAATTACTGCCAATAACAGTGGTAAACTGCTGACGCTCGGTCCAAGTTTATTAAGTGCTTCCGTGGATAACGGAACTACCTGGAATAAAGTAGCGGTGCCAGCGGCACTGGCAAGCTCGGGGATGACTACAATTTACTGCTCGCATTATAACGCTCTGTGCCTGGTTTCCGGTGCGACAACGAACAGTATTGCCCGTTCCACCGACGGTGGTAGCACTTGGAGCACGGAAAGCATTCCTTCGAGCTTAGGGTTTCAACCGAATCAGATTGTCTGTGATACCAGCGCCGTTATCAGCAGTACTAATTGCTTTATGAGCATGAGCGGACAAACAACCAAATCGATCTTGCGCTCCACCGATGGTGGTGCCACTTGGTCAACTCTGGTCGTCAGGACTGGATCTAATACAATATTATTCCGCAATATAGATATCTATACCAACCCAACTTCCGGTGCCAGTACCTTATTTGTTGCTGGTTATAATAGCACTACTGCCGCGGGCTTTATTTCTGCTTTGACCAATCTGAGTTCGAGTTCATTTAGCACCACTACCCCAAGTGGACAAGTGTCAGCAAATTCAAATTATCAATTTATGGGCTGTGACTATAATAGCTGTGTTACGATAGACAGCAGTGGTTATTGGACAGCATTTGATGGCACGAGCTGGGTCTACAAAGCACAAATCTCGGGTGCTCCAAGTGCCGCAAACTATGGTGCCTGCTTTAAAGTGACAGTTGGCTGCATTACTATCGGTTCGGATATGGTTATCTTTCAAGGAGCAGGTGTGGCACCACAGAAAATAACCAAGCCAACTACAAATTTTACCAACCTATTTATGAATTGGGATACCAAAGTTTATTGGGGTGGCAACTATGGCAATTTAGCTAAATCTTCAGGTTTTTCCAATAGTGTAACAGCTCTAACCGGTGGTCCATTTACGGCAGTGGCTAATGTTTACGCTTTTGTCTGTCAAGGGAGTAGTTGTGCTCGTAGTTTTAGAAACTTGAACACGGATACGCTTGGCTATTTACAATATTCTAGTGATGGCGGTATTACTTGGACTAACAGCAATTATAGCTTTTCTTCAGCGACCAGCGGGAGCAATATTGTGGACATTAAGGCATTGGGCAGCAATATTTTTGTCGCATCATCAGGGATTGAGATTGTCCGTTCGACCGATGGTGGCAAAACTTGGACGACGCTCCAAACTTATACCAATGTTGCTAATACGATGCTTTCTTGCTATCAAACAAAATGTTTGGTCGTTCCCTATGGTTCCAGTTCTACTGGTTACTATAGCAGCAATAGCGGGAGTACTTGGAGTTCAACCGCCGCGACTGGGGTCAGCAATGGGCGATCGCTATTTTGCTGGGGCACGACTTGTTTAATAGCTGGAAATAATACTATGCTAAGAAAATCAACTAATTTTGGCACTTCGTGGACAACTATTACGATGCCTACTGGTTTTAACACTTTACTTAGTCCTAATAACGCTACCCAAATTAGCTGTGTTGGCGCGGTTTGTCTGATTGCCGGCAATGATACCGTCACTGGTAACGGTGCGATTTGGCGTTCTAGTGATTATGGCTCAACCTGGAGCAGCATTAGCTCTTCAGCAATTAATGTCAGTGGGGTAAGTTGGGCATCAGTTCAATGCAGTGATAGTTATTGTCTGGCTTTGAACACCAATGGAACTCTACCGATTTATTCAACCGATTTAGGCTTGAGTTGGCAGTCGTGGTCACGTACGTATAGTATATATTCCAAAATATTACTGAATCTCAATTAAAATTTTCTCGAAGCGCTATGCTCACGATGTACATTTTATTCATGAGCGACCCCACCTAGCATCTCCTGAGCGTGACTGGTGGTGGTTGCTGTGATGTTGATTCCACCTAGCATCCGCGCGATCTCACCCACGCGCCGCTCTTGATTGAGATATTCAATTGTGGCTTGAGTTTGTCCGCTTTTGCTTTGTTTTTGGACTAAAATATGCTGATCGCCACAGCAAGCAGCTTGTGGCTGATGCGTGATACAAATAACCTGTTTTGAGATACCCAGTTGTCGCAGCAGTGTTCCAACCACTTCGGCAACTCCGCCACCGATTCCAACATCAATCTCATCAAAAACAATGAGTTCCGGCGGATTGTTAATGCTCAATGTAACATATAAAGCCAAAGCAACCCGAGATAACTCACCGCCTGAAGCAACTTTATTTAGTGGCTGTAAAGTCATTCCTTGATTAAAGCACACTAGATATTGAATATTATCGATTCCATTTGCTGTCCAATTGTCAGTTAGGCTGACATTTACTTCAAATTCACCGCTGATTGCCAAGCTATGTAATAATCCAGTGACTTTAGTACTCAGTTCAGCTGCGGCAGTTTGTCTTTTTTGTGAAATCTGTCGCGCTAGTGCTAAATAGTCACCCTCAGCAAGCTTGAGTTCAGCATCTAACGCTGCCAAATCCGTGTCTTGTACCAATCGGCTTAATTCCTCTTGCCAGCGAGCGAGCTGTGGCAAAATTTCTTCGGGCATAATCCGGTATTTACGCGCCAAAGAATAAATTTCATCAATCCTAGCATCGACTATAGCTAGCTGCTCAGGATTTATCTCAATTTTATTCGCTACTAAATTTAGTTCGTGTTCCAGCTCGCTGATTTCGGCTTCAATACTTTCGGTTAATTTTATTACCTGATCGGCATTTGGTAAATATTCACTGATTTTAACTAGCTTATTACTCATATTAGCAGATAAATCAGTTAGCGAGTTATTTTCACCATTAATCAGATCAGTAACAAAGCCTAATTCTTGTAACACAAAATTAGCATTAGCCAGCTGTTTCTGTTCCAATAACAACGCTTCCCACTCCTGATCACCTAAGCCAAGAGCCTCTAATTCATGGATTTTTTCGCTCAAAATTTCCTGTTTAAGGATCAAATCCTGACTAAATTCGCGAGCTTGAGCCAATTTATTGCTTAGCTGGTTAACTTTACGGTAGAACTCACCTAGTTTTAAAACCAAATCCGCAGCACCCGCAAATTCATCCAAGAGTGCTCGCTGAGTATCTGGCTTGAGTAGCGCGATTGAAGCATGTTGCGTGTGAATGTCCAGCAACATTTCGCCCAGTTCTTTGAGCGTACCAAGAGTGACAGTTTGGCTATTGATGTATGCTTTTGAGCGTCCATTTATGTCAATTACCCGCCGACAAATAATCAGATTTTCCTGATCGTCATCAATAAATCCCCGTTCGTGCAGCCATTCCTTAACTTTCTGGTTATCGACCTGAAAACCAGCGCTGAATGATGCTTGCGTCTGTCCGTTGCGAATCAAGTCGGTTCCAGCTTTTGCACCAAAAATCAACATTAAGGCATCGATTATTATTGATTTACCACTTCCGGTCTCGCCAGTAATAACGGTTAAACCAAAAAAGAAATCCAGCTCAAGTTGCTCGATTAATAAAAAATCTTTTATTTGTAAGTTTAGTAACATAAAAACTCCGTGTATACTCAAACATTTTCATCATACTGGGGCGTTGTTTTGCTGCTCACTTACGACTAGTAGGCTTCGCAGCAAAACGCCTACCAGTATTTCCAATCTGTTTGAGTGTACTTATATTAAGATACTCGTTTAGCCCAGTCCAGTTTATTTCTAAGGGTATTGTAGTAGTTATAATTAGTTGGGTGCAGCAAATGCAGCGGACGTTCAGCTTTTTGAATTATGATTTTGTCATTATAAATCAAATTACAGTATTCTTGCCCGTCATAGTGTAAAATAGTTGTATTGTCTTTGATAATTGTTAGTTCAATCACTACCTCATCACAAACGACAATCGGACGATTCGACATTGATTGCGGGCAAATTGGCACAATCGAAAACACTTTTGAATGAGGATGCAAAATCGGACCACCAGCAGCCAGAGAATAGGCAGTTGAGCCAGTTGGTGTGGAAAAAATTACGCCGTCTGATTTTTGAGCATGAACAAATTCACCACCGATACTCATTTCAAACTCAATCATACTACCAATGTCACCGCGAGAAATCACAATATCATTCAAAGCCAGCGAATCATGAACAAGTTGACCATCACGCAATATCTTAGCCTGTAATAAGCTACGTTCTTCCTTGATGTATGCATGATTAACCAGCATATCTTTAATCACCGTTAGCATTTCACTCGCTGCAATATCCGTCATAAACCCCAGCCGACCTTGGTTGATCCCGACTAATGGAATTCCGTGATTTACAATTTTTCGTCCCGCTGAAAGCATTGTTCCGTCACCACCAATGATAATTGCCAGATCAATTTCATCAATCCAGTCACTTAATTTTCCGCAGCGATAGCCGGGGCAATAAAAATCATTGGCAACGCTAGAATCCAAATAAGCACGACAACCAAAATCTTGTAACCATTCTGCCAATTTAGTAACTTGTGCAACTAAGTGTTCGGAATTTCGCCGACCAATGATTGCAATATTTTTATAATTTGTCATATTATTCCCAAATATCAATAATATCTATATACTTTGAACGCTCAGTTTTGAGCTTTCATGTATAGACTCTAAGTGATCGCGATTATAGCTAGGAGTATTGATAAAAAAGGTGAGGCGGTGTACACATGAGTATATAACGAACCTTTTTTAGCAATACGACAACGCTAGAATTATGAGCACAACGAGTATAACTAGGTTGATTTAATCAAAACCCGATACCATACTACACCTAAAAATACCAATGCAATATAAATTAATGGCAAAATCAATGCACTTTGAATCTGTACAGTGCCTAAAACTAATACCAACAAACAAGATGATGCCATATTTAAAAAGCTCACTACTGCTGAAGCATTACTTTTATCTTCTGTACTATGTAATGCCAAAGCTGTAGTATTTCCATAAACAAAACCAGAACCAAAATAAATAATAATCATTGGTATAAACAATGTAAGTGGTGCGTTATGCCATAGTGACAGCCCTGATAGCAAGAGGATGATACCGCAGCTAATAATGAGTAAACCAATCTTCAACGATTTATGTGGCTGCCAAAATTTACCGCAATAGTTAGAACCTAACGCCCCACCAACAACACCGATCACTGGAATCAAATTATAAGAACCGTAAGCATTAGGTGTAGTCCCCATCATCTCAATTGCAATAAATGGTGCTAATGCCGCAAAAGCATAAACTAGACCGCTACAAACACCTAGGAGTAAACCGCCGCTAATTACTGCACGGCTACTAAACATCTGCCCATAATTAGTTAACATTTCGCTGATGTGAAATTTATGACGTTCAGTTTTTGAATACATTTCTGGTAATAAAAAGCTCACTAAAATAATGACTATGCTATACACGACCATTAAATAAAAGGAACTAATCCAGCCGAAATCATGTACCAGTATCCCACCAATGAATACACCAAGACCCGGCATAATGGCAAATGCCATGGTAAGCAGTGAGATTACGCGTGCGGATTCATTCTTAGTATATAAATGTGAGCTTAGCGTAAACGCCATTTTAAGTCCACCTCCAGCACCTAATGCCATAATTGCGCGGGCTAATAACAGTAGCGCAAATGAGTGATGAAGACCAGCAAAGATAGACAATGCCGAACCAAGTAATGCCAGCACGCCACAAATAATAATTGTGTTTCTGCTACCTAAGCTATGCACCATTGGTCCATAGAGTAACTGCGCAAAAGTATAGCCGATCAAATACCAAGTAACAGTCATACCAGCAGCAGAGTTACTAATTGCAAAGTATCGCGCTATTTCAGGTAATCCTGGAGTAAAAAACACCGCACCAATTGAGCCAAACGAAATCAACATCATTAAGATTATAATATTTTTCATCCGCGCATCAATGATAAATTGTCATATTGGTAGCAATATTTTGAAAACTGATTCTAAAATCAACCACTTTTTGCGATGGATAACTGCACGTTTGTGAACTTGGTTGTTCCGGGTAAATCGTTGCTTCAACATAGCGTTCAGGCTCACCGACAGTAAATCCATTTGCATCCAGATAATCACAACGCCAATAAATTTGCTCTGGCTTATCACCAGTAGCAGTAAAGTCCCAGCGTACAATAATATTGCCAGTTACACGGTCATGTGTTTTTGTCAGATTAGTAATTTCTACATCGCCGGGTTTACCAATGCTTTTTACTTGATTATCAATTTTATTGGGATTAGTTGCACATGAGACCAAAGCTAAACTTATTATTACTGCGACTATATATTTTTTCATATACTCAATCCTATTT
>SSGY01000183.1 GCA_008017145.1 Neisseriales bacterium | reverse complement strand
TCCCCATAAGATACCTCCACCAGTTTCGACCAACAGGCTCTCAGCGACATGTCCCACTGTTAGATGAACATTTTCATAGACGACTTGACTTAAAATTACCAGCATTAAAATTGCACCAGCGTCATTAAACAAACCTTCGCCAGTAATTAAGGTTTTGAGCCGAATTGGTGGATTTTTAATCGATTTAAATGTACCCAAAACTGCAATTGCATCGGTTGGTGAAATTAATGCACCAAAAATCAAACATTCTCCTAATGTGAAACGTATTTCAAATAGCCCAGCAACATAATAAAGCATATAGCCAGTTAGAAAAGTTGAGATTATTACTCCTAAGCTTGCTAAATAAATAACTGGTGTGATTTCTTTTTTCAATTCAATGGAATTTACATGCAATCCACTAGCAAAGAGCAAATAGCCAAGCATTACGTCAAGCACTGCAGTTTTAAAGTCCACACTTTTAACTAACTGATATACAGGTCCAACATAGTGAGGCAGTGAACTAGATACTAATGATGTCCCAACAGCAATAAAGATACTGATAATGGTAAGCGCAATTGTCTTTGGTAGTTTTAGGTAGCGATCATTAAGGTAACTGGCAAAAGCAGTTAACCCAACTAATGTAGCAAATAATTCGTGATATGTCATAGGGTAAATTTTTCATGTAAGTATATTATATTTTAAGATGTGATTATAGCATAATGTTGCCATAAATTAATCAGGCTGTATATTGCATTTATATGGAGCTATTGCGTTTGATAAATGAAGTTTTAATTTTAAGGTTAGTTACCTCTTTTTTTTGGATTAGTCTGATCAATGAATCAACAGCAAGGTATCCTAACTCTTGTTTAAGATAGGAAATAGTCGATAGGGATGGTGTTACATATTGAGAAATTAAAATATCATCAAAACCAATAATGGATATTTGTTCAGGAATTTTAATCCGGTGAGCTAAAAATGTTTGTTCAAGTCCGACTGCCATTTCATCATTGGCACATACAATTGCTTCAGGCCAATCGCTTTGGTTTGATGATAATAAACTTAGTGCTACTCGTTTACCTGACTGTTGGTCAAATTCCCCAGTGAAAACCCAAGATTCATTGATGGTAAGTCGATGTTTTGCCATTGAATTATAAAATGCAGTTAAGCGTTGCTGTGCATCAAAATGAGATTTAATACCGCCAATATAGCCAATTTTAGTAATTTTTTTGGTGACGAGTTCATTAATTGCTTGTTCAATTCCAGAAATATTGTCCAATAAGATATTACGAATATTTGGGTGTTCCAATTCTCTGTCTAATAAAATCAGTGGCGTGTTTTTAGTAGCGGTAGCTAATAAGAACTCATTTTCCAGAATTGGAGCAAGAATGATTGCACCATCTGCGCGTCGTTCACTTAATATCTTATGTGCACTGGATTTAATGCCACCGAAGCTGGTTGTTACAATAAAATTATATCCTAATTTGATAGCCGCTTGCTCAATGCCATCTATCAACTCATTGAAGAAAGACCCATGGAGGCTTTCTAAACAAATTACAATGATTTTGTTACTTTGCTTTTTGAGATCGCGAGCAGCACTATTAAATTCGTAGCCTTCGCTTTCAATTAATGCCAAAATTTTGTCACGAGTAGCAACACTAACTTTATTTTTACCATTTAAAACGTATGAAACAGTGGCAACAGATACACCAGCTTTTTCGGCTAATTCTTTGATATTCAATGTTTATATTTTCTTTATAATAATTAAAACGTTAATCCTATATTCGTAGGTACTCATACTCTAAAATCTGTAACTGCTGTAACATGAGGCAGACGCCGTATATTATGGTTGCTGTACACAATATAAGAAATTCGTATTGCTACATAAATCAGATGCACTGGATATCGCTTCATAATTAATTGAACCAGAAGCCCCAACTATACCAGAACCCGAAGAACTTGCCCAGTTACTGCATGTGGTACCAGTGTTGGTAGTCCAATTGGCATTCATGCCAGTCCAAGTAGTAAAACCTTTAGCATTTATACGATTTTGCAAATTAAAACCAAACACTGAAGAATTTAACGGTGTTCCACTATTTGAAGTTATTCCAGTTATTCCGACTAGCTGATAATTTCCAAAAATGGCACTATCAATATTTTGATAAGCGGTATATGGTGCAAGCACCCAGTTTATCGGGGTAGGGGCAGCTATACGTGTGCCCGCATCATCTACCAGCATGGCTTTACAGTTCCAACCTGATGAGCAATCAATGTCTGAGTTACATACGTTGTCAGCACTGGCTATTCCACCCATGCTTCCATTTTGCGTATTTGTAGCTAAGAAAATTAGATAAGACTCAGCTTGTGTGGTGAAAGTATTATCAGTGGTAAATGGTGCTATCGGATTACTGCTAGAATCTGTTATATTTGAAGTAGCATGCACCGTATAGGTTAGTCCATAGCTCATCTGGCTGATTGGTGTGAAAGTTGCACTTTCGTTATTGGAACCTACAGTCACATTTCCAGCTACCTTACCACCAGTTGACTCTATGTAAAATGAGTTGTTTGTTACTGTGTTTGGGTCTATTGCTCTGCTAAATAAGATCATTATTGGAGTCTGAATTCCAGCATGCGTTGTTGAATATGGTAATGTTGAAGACATACTAACCGTGGCTGCTGATGGAATTATTACTAAGCTTTCTGAGCTAGACTCTGGATATCCAATAGCCTTTATGCTGAACGTCGCAACTCCCACGGATTTTCCAGTTAACGTTATAGAGCAACTATTTGTTGATGTATATAAGCCACAGTCATGAGGGGTAACGCTCATTATTGCTGATTCATTACTCCAAACTGACACCGTAATTGGATTAGATGACTCAATACCTTGACTATTGAGCAAAGAGACTATTGCCGTTGTCGTATTTCCAGATTCAACTTTTTTTACCATTAATGGCTTAATTACCAGTGTTCCCGATTTTATTGATACTGAGCTATTGCTTGATGAACCACCACTACAAGCGGCAAGGCACAGTGCGAAACAAACTAGTACTAGACTATGCATATACGATTGTATTTTGTCAGAGTAGCATTGTAATAATTTTGTATTTATGTACCGCATAGTTTAAAAACCTTTATATTGATTTTAGTATAAATTTATCGCCAATTGTAACATGTATTGTTTTGACACGTAATAATTTTGTTGTATGCCATTGTCTCAGGCTAAGTCTTCTGCTCTTAGCAGTTGCATATTGAAATAATTACTGTTTTATGTTATTATCACGTATATTAAGTTAAACGTTTAACCAAGGTGGATTAAATTGAATAAAAAGAATATTATTTTATTAATGGCTGGAGTAAGCTTACTAGCTGCATGTTCAAGTGGGCAATCATCACAGAGTGCAGCCCTCAGCAATAATTTAGCTGTTTATACAACAAATGAATCTGCTCAATTTCAGCAGCTAAATGGTATAGCATTTCAATCAAATTTGTCTGAATCAGCTAATGTATTAATTGATGACACGATAAAATATCAACAAATCGAAGGATTTGGTGCAGCAATTACCGACAGTAGTGCATATCTATTATATTCATTGCCAGAACCTCTGCGAACCAATACGTTAAAGACTCTTTTTGCTGCCAGTGGAATTCAAATGTCAATGATTCGTGTACCAATTAGTGCATCTGATTTTTCGCTATATAACTATACCTATGATGATATGCCTTTAGGCATGAGTGATATTACATTGCAAAATTTTACGATTTATCATGATCTTACCTACATTATTCCGCTGCTGAAAATGATTAAACAAATTAATCCAACAATTAAAATCATGGTAACACCATGGTCAGCTCCAGCTTGGATGAAAACTAATCAAAACTACTTTGGAACATATAACGGGCAGGTTGGATCGCTGCAAGAATCTGATATGGCGGTTTATGCGCAATTTTTAACTAAAGCCGTTCAGAATTATCAGCTTAATGGAATTAATGTTGATTATTTATCAATTCAAAATGAACCGCTTTTTGCTCCCGATACTTATGGCGGGATGTATATGTCAGCCACGCAACAAAGCAATTTTATTAATCAATATCTTACTCCTGAATTTATTGCTAATGGAATAACTACCCAAGTTTTAAATTACGATCATAACTGGGATCATCCAGAATATCCACAGGAGGTATTAAGTAATTTAACACCAGCAGCAGAGTCAGTGGTAACTGGTACCGCGTATCATTGTTATGGTGGTAATGTTGATGCGCAAAGTATTACGCATAATCAATTTCCGAATAAAAAAATATTTATGACTGAATGTAGTGGTGGCGATTGGGCGCCAGTATTTGGTGATAATTTGGTTTGGGATATGCAAAATCTATTTATTGGCGTAGTTAATAACTGGGGTAATGGTTCGATGAAATGGAATATTGCCTTGGATCAGGATAATGGTCCATATGTTGGTGGTTGTACCAATTGTCGCGCATTGGTTACAGTAAATACAGTCAACAATGCAATAAGTTACAATGAGGACTACTATGCTGTTGGTAATATGAGTAAATTTATTCAGCCTGGTGCAGTACGAATTGCTTCCAGTAGTACTAATTCTGACTTAGAAGTGACCGCTGTAAAAAATCCTAACGGTCAGATTGTAGTTGTGATGGTGAATGGTGGTGCGGTTATGCAAGCAGTAGTTTTACAATGGGGGGATCAGAAACTTCAGTTCCAAATTGAATCGCAAACAGTAGCATCTATTAATTGGAATTAAAAAACTAAAATTTTAGGGGAATTACTATGAAATATAATATTCGTCGGTGGAATCCGATTTTGATTTCTATTCCAGATATAGGAATTGGAATGATGTGGGGCTCTTTGGGCAATGTAGTTGCTTTTTTTGGCTATACTTTTACTAATTCAGCCGCAGATATTGCCAAAATTTATTCACTAGCGGCAATTGTAGGGGTTTTTACCCAAGTAATTGTTGGCGTTTTAAGTGATAAAACTCAGCATAAATGGGGTAAACGTTCCCCGTGGCTAGTCTTTGGGATGGTAGGGGCTGCGCTCAGCGTTACCTTGTGGCCATTGGCAAATAGCTTTACCATGTTTTTAATTATGACTGGTGTAACTTGTACTTTGGTTAATGTTGCGCAATGTGCATACTATACGATGGTAATGGAAGTCGTTGATGCCGATCAGGTGGGCTATTCCAATACTCTGGCACGTACTACCAGTACCGTTGGTGGTTTGTGCATGGGCGGTTTAGCTGGGTTTTTGTGGAATGCTCAACACCCTGAAATGACCTTTTTCGCAATGGCTGCGCTTATGGCATTGTCAACGGTGTTAATAGTGCCAGCAATCTTAAAAGAACGCCCAGAAAATTATACCAAATCTGAACCATATCGTTTGTCATTTGATTTTTTAACTAACAAAGAAGTAATGAAGTTATTTATTATTACCTTCTTATTTTTTGCGGCACGTACTGGAACTGGACAAATGGCAACTTCGCTATTTGTAAAAAATTATCATTTTAGTGAGCACGTGGTAGGGCGTTTTGCGGTATTCGAATCTTCTGCTAGTTTACTGTTTGGGTTTACTGCCTTTAAACTAATTGATGTTTTTAATCGTAAACATATCTTTGCATTTTCAGCAATTGGTCTGTGCTTAGCCAATGTTTATCTGGTGTTTTTCTTGCATGAAGGTGCTTCACCGTGGATTCTTTATGCTTGGACGCTGGCTTGTGGATTATTCTTTATTGGTGGTAATATTTGCATGTACACTGTATTATCCATGGTTGTACCAAAGAGTAAACTTGGTGAATATATGGGCTTATTAAATTTATTTATTGCCTTGCCGCAATTTATTTTCTCAAATGTTTATGGGCATATTATTGATGCTGGGCATGCTACATGGGTATTACCAACCGTGATTAGTTGTTATTTTATCGCATTCTTATTTACGCTCACCATGAAATTAAAAGGACCAAAAGAATTAGCTTTGGAGATTAAACATGACTAAGAAATTTGTACAGGTATTTGAAACCAGTAAAGCTGCTAACATAGCATTTCATCATCGTGAGCAAGTCGAGTTCGTTGATGATGTTAGCGAAATTGAAATGAATTTACTAATGGTTTATCAAGATATCCAATATCAAACTATCAATGGTTTTGGTGGGGCATTTACCGAATCAGCGGCAATCAATTATTTCAATATGAATCCAGATGTTAGGGCGCAAATCCGTGAGGCTTATTTTGGTGAAAGTGGTTTAGCTTATAACCTTGGACGCACCCATATTGGAAGTTGTGACTTTTCATTGGGCAATTATAGTTATACCACTGCCGATGATACGCAATTAGCTAAATTTTCGATTGAGCGTGATCGTGAGAAATTATTGCCGTTTATCCATGAGTGTAATGGTTTTGCGGATAAATCAATAAAGTTAATGGTGTCTCCGTGGAGCCCTCCAGCATGGATGAAAGATAATCAGCATTTATTGGCTGGCGGTCGTTTGTTGCCAAAGCATTATGCAGATTATGCCGCATATTTGATTAAATATCTACAGGCGTATCAAGCCGAAGGTTTTACGATTGAATACATCAGCGTACAAAATGAACCTAAAGCCGTACAGCGTTGGGAGTCATGTATTTATACTGCTGAAGAAGAGCAGGTTTTTATTCGCGATCATCTTTATCCTGCATTGGTAGCGGCTAATCTAACTGCAGTTAAAATTATTCTTTGGGATCATAATAAAGAACGGGCTTTTGAGCGTCCACGCCAAATTTTATCTGATCCTAAAGTTTATGCGATGGTTCATGGTATTGGTGTCCATTGGTATTCTGGTGATCATTTTGATAATTTGCGGCTGTGTAGAGAATTTTTCCCTGATAAGGAATTAATTTTTACTGAAGGCTGCGTTGAGTTATCCAAAGACGCACCAACTAATAGTGGTGGTAATGAACTGGTTGAAGTTAGTAACTCACCGTGGGAGTTTGGTGAGAAGTATGCACATGACTTAATCGGTAATTTCAATAATGGACTCGCATCATACATTGATTGGAATCTGTTGCTCGATACGCAAGGTGGACCCAATCACGTTGGTAATTACTGTAGTGCGCCAATTATTTGCGATGCAGTTAACCAAAAGATTATTTTTCAGCCATCATATTATTTCATCGGACATTTTAGTAAATTTGTACCAGCTGGTTCGAAAAGAATTGCGCATAGTTCATTTACCAATAAACTAGAATCAGTTGCGTTTATCACTCCTGATGAGCAGGTAGTGGTAGTTGTCTTAAATTCGTCTGAGAAAGATATTCCAATAGTGCTTAAAGATGTTGCGAGTCAAGAAGTTGCTTCATTGGTGATTAGGAAACAATCAATTACCACATTACTTTATTAGTAGAGTGGCAGATATTATCTTTCATGACTCAAAGTAAAAAATACACCAAGGTATTTCACACTTGGTGTATTTTTTTATGTGATTAGTTAAACACGATTTGATTATCCTGTGTTTCAACTAAGATAGTTTGCTCTGGCAGATAACTACCAGCCAAAATGGCTTTAGCCAATGGATTCTCAATATATTGTTGAATTGCACGTTTTAACGGACGCGCACCATACACTGGATCAAAACCAACCTCAGACAATAAATCTAACGCATCACTGCTAACTTGTAAATTAAGATCCATTTTAGCTAAACGTAACTCTAAGCGTTTAAGCTGAATCTTGGCAATCTGACGGATTTGTGCCTGATCTAGACCATGGAATACCACTACATCATCCACCCGATTGACAAATTCTGGACGGAAGTAATTTTTTAGCTCTTCCATAACTGTAGCTTTAATTGCTTCATACGGTTCGTGACTCATACTTTGAATCTGTTGTGAACCAATATTGGAAGTCATTACCACTACTGTGTTGCTAAAATCAACTGTGCGTCCCTGACCATCAGTTAAACGTCCATCATCCAGTACCTGTAATAAAATGTTAAATACATCTGGATGAGCTTTTTCAACTTCATCTAACAGAATGACACTATATGGTTTGCGACGAACTTGTTCAGTTAGGTAACCACCTTCTTCATAACCCACATATCCTGGAGGGGCACCCACCAAGCGTGAGACACTGTGTTTTTCCATGTACTCGGACATATCAATCCGAATCAGATGATCTTCGCTGTCAAATAAGAAACCAGCCAAAGCTTTACATAGTTCAGTTTTACCAACGCCGGTTGGGCCTAAGAATAAGAATGAACCATACGGGCGATTGGGATCAGACAGACCTGAGCGTGAACGACGAATCGCATCGGCAATCGCAGTAACGGCTTGATTTTGTCCAATTACTTTCTCATGGAGTTTATCTTCCATAAGGAGTAATTTATCTTTTTCACCTTGCATCATTTTTGATACTGGGATGCCGGTCGCGCGTGATACAACTTCGGCAATTTCTTCCGCGCCAACTTCGGTACGTAAAAGTTGCATGTGTTTATGCTCACCTTTTTCCGCTTGGTGAAGTCTGGCAGTTAGTTCGGGTAATTTGCCATACTCAAGCTCAGCAACTTTTTGCCAGTCGCCTTTACGCTTATAATTTTCAATTTCCGATTTAAGCTTATCAATTTCATCTTTAATTGATTGCGCACCTTGTACCATCGCTTTTTCATTATTCCAGATTTCTTCTAAATCAGCATATTCTTTGCCGAGCGTGTTGATTCCTTCTTCAATTATTTCCAGACGTTTTTTACTAGCATCATCGGATTCTTTTTTAACAGCTTCACGTTCAATCTTGAGTTGAATCAAACGGCGCTCAAGTTTATCCATAACTTCAGGCTTGGAGTCAATCTCCATTTTAATCTTAGAAGCGGCTTCATCAATCAGATCAATTGCTTTATCGGGTAAAAAACGATCGGTAATATAACGTTGCGATAATTCAGCTGCAGCAACAATTGCTGGATCGGTAATTTCCACGCCATGATGGATTTCGTATTTTTCCTGTAAACCGCGCAAAATTGCTATCGTATCTTCAACACTCGGCTCACCAACCAAAACTTTTTGGAATCTACGCTCAAGTGCTGGATCTTTTTCGATATATTTACGATATTCATCCAGCGTAGTTGCGCCGATACAGTGCAATTCTCCACGAGAAAGTGCAGGCTTAAGCATATTACCAGCATCCATGGCACCTTCGGCTTTACCCGCACCAACTAAAGTATGAATCTCATCAATAAAAATCAAGGTTTGACCTTCGTCTTGAGCTAATTCATTCAAGACTGCTTTGAGGCGCTCTTCAAATTCACCACGGTACTTAGCACCAGCCAACAATGACGCCAAGTCTAAGACCAACAAGCGTTTGTTCTTAAGCCCTTCAGGAACTTCGCCATTGACAATTCGTTGTGCCAAGCCTTCGACAATCGCGGTTTTACCAACCCCTGGTTCACCAATCAAAACTGGATTATTTTTAGTCCTTCGTTGTAAAACTTGAATAGCCCGACGAATTTCATCATCTCGCCCAATAACAGGATCAAGTTTACCAATCCGTGCACGCTCAGTTAAATCTACTGTGTATTTTTTAAGCGCTTCGCGTTGTCCTTCCGAGTCTTGGCTATCGACCATTTGTCCACCACGAATGTCCATGATGACTTTATTAACTTCAGCTGTTTTTACGTTGAATTGTTTTAAGATTCTGCCCAGTTCTCCTTTATCCTCAAGAGCAGCTAGTAAAAATAACTCGGAAGCAATAAAATTATCCTGCAGCTTAACCGCAATTTTTTCAGTTACATTGAGTAGATTATTTAAATCACGGGAGATAGTAATCTCGCCACCAGTGCCAGTTACTTTGGCAATTCGGTTAATGCTAGCTTGCAATTCTGCTTTTAACGGATTAATATTTACGCCAACTTTAGCCAAAACGCTGGCAATTGTTGAGTTTTCTTCATTGAGCATTGCTAATAGTAAATGTTGCGGTTCAATATAGGCATTGTCATGAGTTAATGCCAAACTTTGTGCTTCTTGCAGAGCAGTTTGGAATTTAGTAGTTAATTTTTCAAAACGCATAATTTTCTCCTTCGCGTATCGATTATGTTAACTATTATATAGTGATGGAGAATTAGATTTCAATAGCTGAACTTGGTTATTTTAGATTTTTCTAAAATTATGACTAAACCACCAGCAAGAATGAAAGAGAAATGCTAAGACTAATATATTTTTTATAGTCTGGATAAAGTTTTAACCACATATTCATAAGCATCATTTAACAATGGCTCACCATGAGCACTTAATAAATGACAGAAATTAAGTTCTTTTAAACCTAATAATTCTGATTTATCAATCTGGGTTGCTTGCATCCATATCTCATTAACGGTAGCATAGCCAAAGAGTTTTTGCTTTTCATAAAGCTTTGCGGTAGAATCACTAAAAAATTCGTCTCTTGCGCGCCAATTTTTTATGCTATCACAAGTTACTAATATTCCATTGTTCTGGTTGATATGTAAAATTGCTTCTGGGAATTTAGATGAAGCTAATGTAAATATTTTACAGTTATTAAATGGCATTAATCCATCAAGAGTTAGATTATAATCCGCTTTTCTATTATTTTCATGCTCCATTCCAGCTAACGCCCATAACTTTGCATGATACTGCTCAAGGTAAAAAGCATCATCACGCCCGTGAAAGCTACCTATTCTAATAACATTTTCAATTTGACCAAGAGAAGTTAGCTCATCTAAACCTTTTTCAGTTAATCTAACGGTGTTGATAAGTGAAAGTTTACCTTGGTTACGAATAATTATCATATTGCGACTATGTTGTAAAGTTACACCCTCATACTGCGTAATATTGTTGCCTGTCACAAAGAAAATATCTGGGAAAATTTGTTTTATCTTTGAATGAGGCCATGCGGAAGAGTGCGGAGACATTTAGATATTCCTCTGTATGATGATGTGTCAAGTTTCTATACAAAACACATCAAACTTAAATTAATTATCGAATAGATTTATTTAGCTAAATTATCACAATAAAAGAAATTGCCAAAACGATTACATTTCTGAGTTTGGGTCATCGTCATGATCTGATTATTTAAACTATCAGGGGCAATTGGCCATATATCGCCAATAATTGCAAAGACATTGACACAATTACTTTGATTGGCATTTTCTCCACCAAATGGCTGCAGTTGTGGGAAGTCACGATAATCTAGGTGTGGGTAAACTTGGCTAGTAGGACAAATCCGGCTATTCTTGTAGTTATCTTTTAAGCTTTGGCGTAATTTATTAAAATCATCTGCATCCTGTGAGTTAATAGGAAAAAACTCTTGCCAGCGCCCACGAGACATTGGAGCTGAGGTAAACAATGCAAATTCTTGATCTGAACTTAACTGTGAATAGTCAATTTGCATCAAATCCATAAATCTAACGAATAAGAGATTATGAATTAAGAAAAAAAAGACAACTGCGATATTTAAGTAGCGTCTGAGGTTCTTATTAACGCGGCAATTTATCGTATGTAAGCCGCAAATTACTCCTAGGTAAGCTAGTGCACTCGGTGTTATTGCGTAATATTCGCTGAGAACGTGCATGCGCATAACATTTGATATAGCAAATAATGTTAATGGTAATACTGCGGATAACAATAAGAATGGTGATAATAATGGAATAAATAACCAAAAACCAAAAGTGTACCAAAATCCAGAGTTGGAATCAAAAAACAAGCTGATTATTTTTAATGGACTGCTTAATAGATTTAGCATGATTTCATGATTATTTGCTCCCCATTGATTAAAAAATCCTAATGTGTCAGCTACTTGTTGACCGCTTTTATGTACAAAATATGGCTGTACTATCAAGATATTGAGCAGAACTGTTGCAATTGCCATGGTTGCAACGATAAATGTTGCTTTGTAATCTTTTTTACGACAAAGTAGGTAGATATAGCCTGGAATGTAAAGTGGAGCATCCTCTTTTACGGATAAAAGAAACAGAGTTGCCAAAATAATATATACAAGTTTATTTTGAGTAACGCAAACATAATATAGTAAAAATAATGCTAATGGATAAAATAACTCAGGACGGAATCCATAGAAATGGTTAGAAGGTGAGGCATAAAATGCTACTACACAACATAGCGCAATAAACTGATTAAAATATAAGCGAGTAATTTTCCAGAGTATAATTCCTGCACCCCAAGTTGCCGCACCGCCGATAAACTGCAGAAATATTGGACTACCAAATATGGCGTAAAACGGAGCCAATAAAATTAGTATCTGATGTTACGCACGGAGATGTGCAAATTGTGTAAAATAGTGATGTTCATTTATCGGAGATAGCCATGAACAACATCTTTGATCTTTACACCGATTATTTACAAATATCACTTGGTTTAGCAACAGCTACAGGATTATCCAGACTGATGGATAATTCAGTATCACATGACCAAGTGACACGAATGTTATCAAACACCGAGTTTGACAACAAAGAATTATGGATTAATGTAAAAGCAATAGTTCGACAACATGAAACAGATGATGCTTGCCTTATTTTTGATGACAGCATAGCGCATAAGCCATACACTGATGAGAATGAAATCATCTGCTGGCATTATGATCACTGTAGTGGTACATCTGTAAAAGGGATGAATATCCTTACGATGTTTTACCATACCCAGAAATATGAGCAAGCTCTGAAAGTTCCATTGGCTATAGAGATTGTACATAAATACCTTATGTGTGATCTCAATACTAAAAAAGAACATCGAAAAAGTACAGTTAATAAGAATGAACTTTTGCGCAAACAAATTAAAATTGCGCTTAAAAACCAAGTTAAATTCTCTTTTGTTCTAGCTGATTCATGGTACTCATCAGCAGAAAACATGAGGTTTATTCATGATAAAAAGAAGTACTTTATTTTTGATTTAAAGTCCAACCGCAAAGCTACGCTAGGCGATAGAAATAAACCCAACTGGACAAATGTCAGCTTATTAGAATTACAAGCAAATACACCAACTTTAGTTTGGCTAAAAGATGTCGAGTTACCGATACTTTTATTCAAACAAGTCTTTACAAACAAAGATAACTCAACTGGTGTACGTTATCTTGTGAGTAATAAGCTGGATTTAACCAGTAATGATTTCATTAGTATCTACCACAAACGGTGGAGTGTTGAAGAATACCATAAGAGTTTTAAACAAAATGTTTGCATGGAGAAATCTCCAACGAGAACAGTTAAAACTCAAAAGACACATGTCTTTGCTTCATTAGTAGCTTACATAAAACTGGAACGTTACAAATTTAGCACAGGACTCAATCATTTTGCTCAGAAGGGCAAGTTGTTCTTGAATGCGACTAAGCTTGCATTTCAAGACTTGCAAAAACTTAAAGCAGAGAACGAAGCTTATGAAAAATCTTTAGCATCTGCGTAACATCAGTAAATAATTATTTATTATATCAACATGGTATTTCTCTTATTGGACCAGAATTCAGACAATTAATTAAACCTATTGATATAACCGAAGTACAAAGAGCATGTATACGAGATTTATTTCAGGAATGGGAACCAAAAATTCTAGACACAGAATGGCTAGACAATAGTCATTATCAATCATATATTGTTATAAACTTATGTCGGATTCTGTATACTGTCATACATGGAGTTACGGGCACAAAAAAGACTTCTGCTGAGTGGGTAAAAAAGCGATTTGGATTGCCATGGAGTAATCTAATTGAGCTCGCTGTAAATTGGGAGTACGGCAAAAAATTATACTCAAAAAATGAAACTATTAATTTCATTAAATTTTGTGTTCACGAAATTAAGCAAACAGAAACACATAAACAGATGTTATTCAAAAATCCTGGTAGCCGTATACAAGAATTGAATAAAATTTAACTAATTACAAAGTAAGGCTTTAACATGAAAAAAATATTAGTAGTTGGTGCAGGTGTTGCTGGTTTAGCAGTGAGTTATTGGTTAAAAAAGTTTGGTTTTTTACCTATCTTGATTGAAAAAAGTGACTTCTTTAGAACTGGTGGTCATGCTGTAGATATTCGCAGTCCAGCCGTAGATATAATTAAAAAGATGGGTATTTATGAAACAACATTCAATATGCGTGCTCGGATAGAGAATCATTACCATGTTGATGCAGAGAATAATATTATAAGGGAATCATGTGGAGAAGAATCTGAGTTTAATCATGGCGATGATATCGAAATTGTTCGCAGTGATTTATTAAATATCTTAATGGGTTCTATTAAAGATACACCATGTTATTTTGGTCAAACTATAACTCAAATGAAACAACGTGAAAAAAATGTTGAAATCACCTTCAAAGATGGTAGAACTGAGTATTATGACTTAGTTATTGGTGCTGATGGTCTGCACTCATCTACTAGACAAATGGCTTTTGCCAAGGGTGAATGTGATTTCATTGACCTAAAATCTTATATAGGAGTATTCAGTATTCCAAATTATCTTAATTTAAGTAAATCGGAAATTGATTTTGAGTCGGATAAAAAATTAATTTCTATTACAGTATTTAATGATAAGCATCTTAGCACAGCAATTGTGGCATTTTCATTTAGTTGCGACAAGAAATTGAACGATGTACGTGATGAAACAGAGCAGAAAAAGTTACTTAGAAGCACATTCATGAATATGGGATGGGAAGTAAATAGGTTGCTTCAATTAATGGAAAATAGTGATGATTTTTATTTTGATAGTGCTAAACAAGTAAACATGAAGTCATGGACAAAGGGGCGGATTGCGCTTATAGGTGACGCTGGTTATTGTGCTGCTCCATTATCTGGGCAGGGAACAAGCCAAGCGATTGTTGGGGCATATCTCTTAGCTTTGGAATTAAAACATTCTGGGGATAATCATTCTATTGCATTTGACCGTTATAATAAATTATTGCGCCCATATGTTGAAGCTAATCATGATCTTGGATTGTGGGTAAGTAAAATGTACTTTTTGCCAGATAATGTGTCAGAAGTAGACGTAGAATTAAGAATGAGTAAGATTAAAGAAAAATTACAAATAGCGTCAAATGCAATCAAATTGCCGGATTATGGTTCCAAGATTTTACACTTTTGAGGGGTTGGGTCAAAACACCCATATTAATAAAATTAGCTGTCTTAGAATTATTTAAATCAGCCAACGTATATTGGTTTAAGTATACATAAAAAGCATCTACCGCTCTACTTAATAAGCCACGAAGATGACAACTATTATTTATCATACAATCCTCACAATTAAGTAGCTCTTCACGATTTTCCAAAGTCTTGATTACTTCACCTAGTTTTAATTCATCACTAGTTTGTATATAAAATAGTCCGCCATATCTTCCGCGCACAGAACCAATCCACTTTTTACGTACCATGAAATTCAAAACTTTTACCAAATGATTTCGCGGAACTAAATATTTATCTGCAATTTCATTAATGGTTACCAGATCTTGAGACTGTTTTAAATACATGATAGATTTTAATGCAATATCAGTAAATATTGTTAACTGCATATAGTATTCCTAAATAATATTACATACGTAAATATATCACATCTCGCTTAATTAAACACAATAGTTGCATATAAAATCAAATATTTAAAATAATAATTGCATTTAAAATGAAATTATTAGCATCCAATACTTGTATTCATAGTACAATATTGATATAATCATGTTATCATATTACTATTTAGTCGAATAATAGTAGATTAAGAGTTTACATGCGATTTAACTTGTTCTATTTTTATTATAAGGAACTATCATGTTTTGTTATCAATGTGAAGGAACCCAGCGCAATGATGGGATTCTAGGATGCAATACTTTAGTAGGAAACTGTGGTAAGACTGCTGAGACTGCAGACTTACAAGATTTGCTACTGTATGCGATTACTGGGCTTTCTAGCTATGCAACTGTAGCGAATAAATACCAAATTTCTAAATCTGATGTAGATCATTTAGTTCTGGAAGCAGTGTTTTCAACATTAACTAACGTTAACTTTGATCCAAAACGGATTGAAGATTATCTAAGGAATGTTGTTAAATTAAGAGAGGAATTGAAACAAAAAATATTAGACTTTGCAAGTAAGTCTAATACGATTATTGAATTACCAACTTATTCATCTGTTACTTATAAACCAGCTGATTCAATCGGTGAATTGGTAGATCAAGCATTAGAAATTGGTTTTGATGCAAGAACCTTAATTGCGGGCGAAGATATTGCTGGGATGTATGGGTTTGTTCTATACGGTATCAAGGGTGCTGCTGCATATACAAATCATGCATTATTATCTGGCGGAAACATTGAGAGTGCAGTTAATCAGTTACATGACGCACTAGCTTTTTTAGCACAAGAATCAACTAACTTAAATGATTATATTGATTGGGCTATGAAAGTAGGTGCTGCAAATTATAGTGCTATGGAGAGTTTAGATTCTGCGCACACTAATAAATTTGGACATCCTGAACCTACACAAGTGAGAATTTCTAATGTAGCTGGTAAAGCTATTTTAGTTAGTGGTCACGACATACATGACTTAGAAAAACTTTTACAACAAACTGTTGGTAAAGGTATTAATGTTTATACCCATGGTGAAATGTTACCGGCTAACGCTTATCCTGAATTAAAGAAATACCCACATTTAGTCGGTAATTTTGGTGGGGCTTGGCATAAACAAAAAGTAGAATTCTCTCGCTTTCCTGGTGCTGTGTTAATGACAAGTAATTGTTTAATAGAACCACAAGTTGCCTATAAAGAAAGATTATTTACAACCAATGCAGTTGGTTGGTCTGGTATTCAACATATTAAAGATTGTGATTACACACCTCTTATCGAAGCAGCACTTAATGCTCCTGGTTTTACCTCTGATGCACCTGAGAAATTTATCACTATTGGATTTGCACGTAATACAGTAATTAGCTTGGCTGATGATGTTGTTGCTGCTGTTAAAAGCGGTGCAATCAAACACTTCTATTTAGTTGGCGGTTGTGATGTCTCAACTCCTGATGGTGACTATTACGGTGATTTTGCCCGCATGGTACCAAAAGACTCAGTTATTTTAACTTTAGGTTGTGCTAAATATCGTTTTAATCGAGATGATTTGGGTGACATCAACGGAATCCCTCGTGTATTAGATATGGGACAATGTAATGATGCATACTCTGCTATCCAAGTTGCCTTAACACTAGCTAAAGCTTTCGATTGTTCAGTAAATGAATTACCTTTAACTTTAGTTGTATCATGGTTTGAACAAAAAGCAGTAGCTATCATGTTGACATTGTTATATCTAGGCTTAGAAAATATTTATTGGGGTCCTAAATTGCCTGCATTTGCCACCCCAAATATTTTGCAACTACTTGAAAGTAGATTCAAACTAATTCCGATTTCAACCCCTGAAAAAGATTTAGCTCGTACTTTACACTAGATTAGTCAGTTGTTTTAGCTATAGATTAAGATTAGTATATAGTTAATCTTAGTCTATGGCTAAATTTCGTAGCTTCACACATTAGTTCTTAAAATGTTAAAGCATAAATTAAATCATAATAACTATAGGAGATCTTTTTATGTCATACCAAGCACATATTAAGGATACTGAATATAAATTTAATCTAACTGACCACATTAGCATTCTGGATGCGGCAATTAGCCAAGGAATTAATTTACCGTATGGATGTAGAAACGGTGATTGCGGAGGCTGTAGATGCAATGTATCATCAGGCATACTGTTGGATAATGATGGTAATACAATTGAATCACTAAACGACGTTTTATTGTGTCAATCTTTTGCAAACAGTGATATCGTCCTTGATATTCCAGGTTTTGATAATAGTATCAAAACACGCAATTACTTAGCCAAAATAATAAAATTAGATAAGCACCATAACACTATCATAATGCAAATTCAAATCCCTAATACGCAAAGTTTCAACCATTTACCCGGTCAATTTATCGAAATAAGTGCAGCAGGAGTGACACGAAGCTATTCGATAGCTAATATAGCTAACGATAGCAAAATTATAGAATTACATATACGTCATTACCCTAAAGGTTTCTTTTCTAGCAAAGTATGGAATGACTATAAGGTTGGTGGTGTAGTTAAATTTAAGGCACCACTAGGTAGTTTTACACTACAAAACACACAAAAGCCACTGCTTATGGTTTGCACTGGTACAGGGTTTGCACCGATAAATTCATTATTACTGCATATGTTGCAAATAAAAAGCACTCGGTCTATACATCTAATTTGGGGTAATTACGAAGAAGATGATTTTTATTGTTTAGATTATCTAGAGCAGTATAAAGAGTTAAACCTAAAGTTATCATTATGTGCCAACAAGGTTCAAGATGCCACGAAATTCTCATCACTGTTAGTTACTCAAGTAGTGACTAGTCAATATAATGATTTGAGTAATTACGAAGTTTATGCCTGTGGCAACCCGAATATGATTAACGATATTAAGAATCTAACTATTAAAGAGTTAAATCTTGATAAGAACAACTTCTTCTGTGATAGCTTTAGCTAAAATTCATAAAATGAATAAATAACAATATATTAAAAATTTAAGAGTTAAGAAGTAAATACCTAATTATTTAACGAATTGG
>SSGY01000121.1 GCA_008017145.1 Neisseriales bacterium | reverse complement strand
TTGGATAACATTGAAGCATCCATACCGCCATATTTAGAGCGCCATTTATAAAATGTTGCACTACTTATTCCATTGCTACGACATACTTCTGTAATTGGCATACCACTTTCTGCCAATTTTAGAATGTTGATTATTTGTGATTCCGTAAACTTTGAGTTCTTCATTTTTAATACCCTTTTTGGTGTTAGTCGATATTGTAAATCTCTCTACTTATCAATAGCGCTTTTTTTAGGGGGTATTACCTTGTGAATATCGTCAATAAATACTTTAATCCATGTTCCACATACGCCAATGTCTGGATGAGACTCCATAAAAGTTACTTGTTTGGTAAATCTTGCAGGTAGAGATATGTCATCAGCATCCATAAAGGCTATGAATTTTCCCTTAGCTAATTTTATTGCAAAATTCTTAGTGTATGCCTGCTTTCTATTAGTATCATTTCTGAATATACGGATACGTTTATCCTTTTCTGCATATTTTTGCAATATCTGATAACTGCTATCTGTTGAGCAATCATCAATTATTATAAACTCAAAATCACTATAAGTCTGGTTTAAAATACTTTCTACTGCTTCAGTAATGTATTTTTCTGCGTTATATACTGGCATTACTACCGAAATTATTGGTGCTGTCATATTTGTATCCATGAATTAGGTAGTAAGTCTTTGGTGTTAATTGTTGGATCATTAAACCATTTTGATGGTGCAATAACAATTTTATCGGAATTACTATTTAACCACGCTCCCCACCAACTAAACGAACTATTGGCAATAATATTGTGCTTACATAAGCTCATTAGCTGCATATCTCGATAGCTATTTTCTCCAACATTATCCGCAATATATATGCAATCGCTGATATTTAGATTTTGCTTACACCATTCAACATCATTAGAAAATACAAAAAATGTCGGATTATCCAACTTCGATCTGATAAACTCAATTGCTCTTTGGTAATAATCAATAGTACAAATACCACCATGAATTGGGTGATCTACGTAATCTCCCATTCTTATATGGATTGATACAGATTTAGCTAGCTGTATTTTATCTGCATACTTTTTGTTTTGTACATCTAATTGAGGAAATTTAAAGTCATTACGAATAGTATCAGAATGTACTCCAAAATATTTTTCACTTTGCCAATAACCATCTAAATACACAGTTTGATTATTCGTAAAACTTACATACTGGGGATCATAATTAAAGTTTTTTTGTGTAATATATTGATTATATAACTTTAGTTTACGACAAATTCGATACCAAAGCCCTCTTGACATAGAGTATTTTTTTATTTCATCAACTAAACTACAATCCGGCTCATCGACATTAAGTTTAAAAACTCGATTCAATTCAAAGCCATAGTGTAATGAGTAGTCTTTAAAACCTGAAATATCTAAAAATACATTTTTATTTTCTAATTGTAGTCGTCGGTAAAATGCATACTGAAACATTTGATTGCCCAGTCCTCCTAAGCATTTAACTATTATATTATTCATTTCAATACCTTTATAAGTTGTAAAACCTCTAATATATTCTTCTTACCAACAATAATAGAACTTACAGCAAAATAGAAAATAAAAACCAATATAGAGAATAACATTTTCGTCAAATTGAAACTACACGTATTCAAATAATAGATCATACAACTAACAGGAATAATTGCAAATAAAATATGTTTAATTATAAAGAAAAAATCAAACTTAAATAGATTTGGCATAAGTTTATCAAGCTTTAATGGTACTAATATAAACATTGTGACTACATGAGCAATTAGTGTCCCAAAGACTACACCTGCAATACCTATTTTTGTTATAAAGTAAATAGATAGTATTAGATTAACTATTGCTTCAAGTAAAGTTAACTTGTAAATTTCTTTGGCATAATTTAGTGATACTATCGCAGAGTATGGAACTACGCTTGAGCATAAAAAATAGCAGTATAATCCCATAGCAAAGCAAGACAGCGATCCAATAAAGATGCTTGAATTATGAGTCCACAATATAACAAACTCTTTAAAAAAGCCAAACATGATAATGAATATAAATCCACCAACTACAGGAAAAATACGAGTTAGTACATTAAATAACTGGGATAGATTATCTCGTTTATCTTCTTTAACAAATTTAGGAAATAATGGATTTACTACGTTCATTATCTGTGTAATAATCATAAATAAAATTGTAAAAAATTTAAACATTACTGCATATTCAGCTGTTTCACCCAGACCTAAGTAATGGCTAATAACTATGCTATCTGTATTCCAAATAATCAGACCGCCAATCCCATTAAGAAAAAAATAAAAACTACTACTCATTAAATGTCGATAACTAGTACTTTCAGAATTATATACTGAACAGGGTAATGATTCTCTTCGCCAAATTCTAATGAAAATAAGTATCGAAAGAAACAATGGAAGCAACGAAATAAATCCGCTAATTATTGCATATTGGACAATACTTAATTTAAAATGAATGACGAGCAGTAAACTGCCAAACGCTAGCAAAGATGAAAAGATATCAATAATCTTAGATATATAAACCCGGTTAATAAAAATAAGCAACTGCCCAAATAAGCTAAAAGGCAATCGAATTATAAAGAATATCACACTTACACTAATAAATAACTTTGCTGAGGGTAAAATATTATTATTAATTTGAGCGATAAAGTGTATCCAATTAGGATAAAGAAAAGCAATTGTACTTACTATACCAGTCATAATTATGCACAATAGGAAAAGTAATTTTAATGACTTAAATAATAACTCTTTCTGGGCGCGATAATTTAATAGCTTAGCAAAAATAGTCGCTGCGGCCCATGGAATACCAAAATTAAACAATGCTAGATAAGCCAATGTGTCATTGGTAATTGAGAATAAACCAAATAAGTCCTTACCAAAATAATTCAAAGATAGTGGCAGAGTAATAAAGCCAATTAACGAAGTAAGCGCGACACTCCCATAACTATACAATAGGCTTTTTAAAAAATTACTCTTCATTTAATACTTCTTTAATTACCGTGTCCGCAAAATTCTCAGCTGAAAATTGCTGAATTTGCTCACTATTGAGATATGATTCAATATTTTCTAAATATCGCAAATATTCTTCATTTGGCATTTTACTGATATAATCATATAATGCTTCGTAGGTTTTATAATAACGCATGTCAATAAAACAATCAAATGGTACATAATCTGTTATATTATTAGCGCCCCAATAAATTGGAACACAGCCTGCAAAAAAACAATGGAAGATTTTCTCTGTGATGTACCCAGGTATATCTCTTGCATTTTCGTAACAAATTGCAAACTTATATTTTTCTAAAACCGGTATTTTGTCATCTATTTCCCCACAGTAAGATGGAAATGGCTTTGTACATATTACCTTTAGTATTTGCTTAGCTAATGGCACTCTTCGAGAAATCATATTTAATAATCGATTGGATGTAACGTATTCTCGCCAACCTCTACCATACAAATCAAATTCTTCCAGATGGTGTGTTTCAAACCAGCGAATAGCTTCTCTTCTTTTAGAATATAATTCTAACTCATGATTTATAACTTTATTCCCAGCAATTAAAGTACATAGCTTTTTTTTCTGAACTATATCTTTATTTATAGTTAATGGTGTATCATAAGCATAATTCATTTTTAAAAATTTAACACCATCAACAAGTTCATCACAAAACGTAAATATTATATCAAACTTAGTGTATAACTCAGTTTGATATAATTGAGGTGAAATTACTTCACTCTCCCAAAGAAACAAAATATTTCTTTTAGATTTGACAGGATGAGGAAGAGAGTCGTTATAATCATAGTAAAAGACTATATCAGCACAATCAATGCTATTAATATCGTATGTAGCAAGATCATATCCTAATTCATACAATCTGCTTTTTAGCAATCGGTGTTGAAACAAAAAATTATCAAAATCATAAGGTTTACATGAGGCAAATATATTATTTTGCAAATGGCTACCCATTACAATTGCAATTTTTTTCATATTAAATCTTCACTCTTATTCGGCTTTACATGCTTCTGATTAAATAAATTGCACTAAATAATCAATTTGTTGACTTATATCAAACTGATGATTGCCTACAAATAAACCATTTCGATCAATTAATTCAGCGTTAGTCAATTCACCATGTATTTCATAATTAAAATATTTCATCACTTCATTTTTAGCAAAATTACCCGCAACTATTGGGCGACATTCAATACCTGCTTCCATAAGTTTTTTAGCAACTTCTTTACGAGTTAATTTCGAACTTTCTTTAATCACAAACGAGAATCCAAACCAGCTACTTGAGCCGATCTCTTGTTGAATATAAAAATCTGGGTGGTTTTCAAATAACTTTTGAAAATGAATTGCATTATTTCGACGCTCTTGGATAAAGCTTGGTAATTTTTTGAGTTGCTCTAAACCGACTGCAGCTTCCATTTCGATAGGTCGTACATTATAACCAGGCAAAACGAAGCGAAACGACTCTTCAAACGGATCATCACTTTTCTCCCCACAAACATGGTTAAATTTTGGCAAATTGCGTGTCCAGCCGTGAGCTCTCAGAGACAATAAAATATGATAAAGCTCTTCATCGTCTGTTACAACCATTCCACCTTCCATAGTTGCCATGTGATGGCTAAAGAAAGTACTAAAACTTCCCATAACACCAAATGTTCCAGCTTGTTTGGCTTGAAATAATGCACCCATTGATTCACAATTATCTTCAATTAGCGTAATATTTTTATTAGCAATAATTTCATTGATTTGGGCAAAATCATTAGGATTACCCAACAAATTAACTACCATCAATAATCGAGTTTTTTCTGATACTGCTGCCTTAAGTGCATTCAAATCATAATTAAGTGTATTTTTATCAATATCCACAAACTTAAGTTTCAAACCATATTGAGCAAGTGGATAAAAGGTAGTTGGCCAAGATACCGCAGGAACAATAACTTCATCTCCTGGTTGCAGTTTATTTTCCTTACGATAGAATAAGGCAGCCGTCATAATCAGATTTGCAGATGAGCCTGAATTCACCATAACGCAATATTTGCTGCCAGTAAATTTAGCAAATTCCTGTTCAAATTTAATAACTTCATTACCCATAGAATAATTACCACTATCAATTACTCTTTGAATAGATGCTAATTCTTTTTCATCCCAAGTACTACTAGCTAAGCTATATTTAATTTTACTCATTTTTGCATATCCGTAAAAAATTTATAAGTTTCTTCTAACCCGTCACGCAAAGTATGTTTTGCTGACCAACCTAAAGATTTAACCTTTGAAGTATCAACTAATTTCTGTTGCATACCAACAGGTTTGCTTAAATCATGGACAAATTTACCATTGTATCCAATTACCTCTGCTACAGCTTGATAGTAATCATTAATCGAATAATCATAACCAAGCCCCAAATTAGTGTAGTCGTCTAACTTTTCAAAATTATCTAGTGCATAAAATATCCCATCGGCACAATCAGATGCTAGCATAAATTCACGACGGGCTAAACCATCACCCCAAATTTCGACGGTAGGTTGATCTTTTGTATGCGCATCATTTATCTTCTTAATTACCGCAGGTATTAGATGTGAATTACTTTCACCAAATTTATCCCAACGACCATAAAGATTACATGGAATTAGGGTTTTATACTCTAAACCATATTGACGACGAATATATTCACATAATTTTGCGACAGTTATCTTAGCTAAAGCATACCCCTCATTTGTTGGCTCTAATGGTGCATTTAGAATGTATTCTTCTTTTAAAGGATTAATATAATTTCGTGGGTACATACAGGAGCTACCAAGGTTAATTAGCCGTGCTACATTATTAGCTTTTGCAGCATTTACCAGATTAACACCCATAAGTAAGTTGTTATTAAGAAACCCTGTAGGGTCGCTCATATTAGCATGAATACCGCCAACTTGACCTGCACAATGAATTATTGTATTAATACTATTAGATTTGATATACTCATAAACAGCAGAATAGTCAAAAAGATTTAATACATTACTACTGGGAGAATGAACAATATAATTCTGTGAGTTAGGATGTTCAAGCAGGTTTTTGCCAACCATACCAGAACCACCAGTTATTAAAATATTCTTCATAAATTTAGTATCTCGCCAATTTCATTTTCTCAACATAATCAAGATCATGCTTAGTCATTATCTCGACTAACTGTGCAAATGAAGTTTTAGTAGGGTTCCAACCAAGTAGCGATTTAGCTTTTTGCGGATTACCAAGCAGAGTTTCAACTTCCGTAGGTCTAAAATACTTAGGATCTACTTCAACCAATACCGTACCAGTTTGTTTACAAATTCCTTTTTCATTAACGCCTTCACCTTGCCACTCAATCTCGATACCTACATGCTTGAATGCTAATTCGGTAAATTCTCGTACTGAATGCTGTTCGCCTGTTGCAATCACAAAATCTTCTGGAGTTTCATGCTGCAATATCAACCACATGCATTCTACATAATCTTTGGCATAACCCCAATCGCGTAGCGAATTCAAATTTCCTAGGTATAATTTCTTTTGGTAGCCTTTTTTAATATTGGCTACTGCCAGTGTGATCTTGCGCGTTACAAAGGTTTCACCACGACGTTCTGACTCATGATTAAATAAGATACCATTCACTGCATATAATCCATATGCTTCACGGTAATTTTTAGTAATCCAGAAGGCATATTGTTTAGCTACAGCATACGGTGAGCGAGGATAAAATGGGGTAGTTTCCGTTTGTGGGATTTCTTGAACTTTACCGTATAGCTCAGAGGTTGAGGCTTGATAGATTCTAGTCTTTTTATCTAAGCCCAAAATACGCACGGCTTCTAAAATACGTAAAGTGCCGATTGCATCTCCATTAGCTGTGTACTCAGGTATCTCAAACGATACTTTTACATGCGATTGAGCCGCCAAATTATAAATTTCATCAGGCTGAGTTTTTTGAATAATGTTCATTAGTGAACTAGAGTCAGTCATATCGCCATAATGGAGCTGTAATTTACGTGCCTTATGCATATCTTCAACTAGATCATCTAAATAAAGATGCTCAATTCTTTGAGTATTAAAAATAGAACTCCGGCGTAATATACCATGGACTTCATAACCTTTTCCTATCAGGAGTTCCGCTAAATATGAGCCATCCTGACCATTTACTCCTGTTATTAATGCTACTTTCTTCATTTATCTAACTCCTCTAAAATTTAATAGCTATATATGACGTAGCTAAAATACCTAACTTCCAAAAAATCATATCTCTCGATATATAATTATCTCTTTTCCATTGCGAATAATAAAATACACACACCCCCCGATTAGACCAAATAAAAACCAGCCTAGTAAGATATTTAATCTTTTTGGTCTTGTCTTATATATCGGTATTTGTGCTATATCTATAACTTGTACACCAGTTGGAGCTATTTCGCTTAAAACATCTAACCTTGATGCTTGATATTGTTTTGTTATAACTTTAAGCATTTCTTCATTCATAACTAAGTCTCGCATAAGATTAGCATACTGTTGTGATAGCTCAGGAGCCAAACTAGCAGGAATTGAGAATTGATCAGACGTATCTCCTTGTCCGCTAATTGCATCTAACTGTTGTCGTAATCCATCAACTTTTGCTTGTAATGATTTGTAATCTGGATTATCACTCGTTGCATATAAAGACATAGCCTGTAATTGTGATTGAGCCACAACCAGCTGAGCTTGTAACTGTGTAGAAAGGCTAGTAATTACCTGAGCTTGTACACCAGCGGAAATTCCATTCTTCAATGCAAATGTCTTTAATGCATTTTGCGCTATTTTTAAACTTGCTTTAGCTGCAGACTCCTGCTGCTCTAAAAACTGCATTTTTTGACTACTGCGACCATAAGCTATATTACTAATCAACTGCCCTAAGGCAATGCAATAATAATTAGCTATTTTTGTCGCTAATTTAGGATCTTTGTCGTCCACATCAATTTCCAAAAACCCACTTTTCATATCAGGAAAAAATTTTACATGCCCGCTTAAAGATCGCCTAGCCAATTCACTATCTTTGACTCCATAGTATTTACCCAAGTCAAGTTTATTAATTACCATATCTTTTAACGCATTGGTGTTAAGTAAAGCAATTGCAACATCAGTATCAGTCTTTTGCGACAAGAATCCACCTCCTCCGCCAGCTAGGATCGCTAAACCACCTAATGCCTGAGACACTCCACTTCCCGCATCCGTTAATTTTGGTGGATTAATTACAGTCTTGGCAGTGAAAATTGGTGTCGCAAAGATACAATAGATAATCGCAAGCAGAGTGGTAACTGCTGTAACAATTCCAATTTGTTTCCGATTCTCTTTTAGAATAAGTATGACTTTACTTAGATCAATTTCTTTTTGTTTATTTTCCATTATTTTAATTTCATAACTAATTTTTGAAGACAGTAATCGCTGCTGCTGCAGTACCAAAGTTAGACAATACTTGTGTCCAATTCAGCAAATTCTGCATAGTGCCACCGATTTGTGCTTGCTGAGGTACAATAATTACATCACCAGGATTTAATGTCCGCCCGGCAAAAGAACCAAACCAGCCAGCTTGTTGTTTACTATACAAAGTACCGTCAGCACGTAAGACATACTCAATTGAAGTATCAGCATATTGATTCTCAGTGCCAGCCAAATTAATATACTTACCTACAGAATAATCAGGCTTATAGATAAACGTTGCTGGATTATAGACCTGTCCGATCACATTAACAGTATCTGGGATTGGTGGAATATAAATCGTGTCACCATTTTCCAATCTAAAATCAGGTAGGTCGCTTACTTTAGTAGAAGCAGATTGCAAATTCAGTACAATCCGTCCT
>SSGY01000214.1 GCA_008017145.1 Neisseriales bacterium | reverse complement strand
GAGAATCATCACGTACAACGTTCAACATTGGTTTATATTTATTCGACAAAAAACGATCACCAACTTTAGGAAACATCTTATAACCACCCGCACGAGTTGTTCCGACACTTAAATATTCTCTCATATCATCCGCAGACACTGCAAATAAATCAGCGACCTGTTCACCGTCGAGGTCGGTAATCTTTAATAAATCTCCAGAGTTTAATTTTAGCCATCCACCAGATTGTGGCGCGATTTCTTTTGCCATTACTATTGTCATCTTCGACTCCTTGTGTCAATGCGCCAAATTTAATCAGTTAAACTTGGCGGTTAAGAAATTTTAAGTATCGTAAATCTCTTACAATACCTAATTATATTACAATCAACCACTACAAGGCTGACTGGTTAAAACTACTGAAATGGATCAACTGATTGCTGATGAATCAATGTAGCCTCAGAAAGTACTTGTTTGCTCACCACAATTTTCCGTGTCGTTCCCGGTACTTTTGTCATATTCTTTAAATCCACTAACTTCGTTGTTTTTAATGTAGGCGTATATGGTTTTAGATAAACTGTCCCACTACCAGAAACCTTAGAACTCCCGCTTCCTTCAAAATATCCATTACCAACCAAGCTTAGCTTGCCAGTAGTTTTACTATACGCTACTTTATCATCTGCCATTTGGTTATGATACTTCATAATTTCTGCAACACTTACAACTAAATTTTTGTGATATCCTTTATTATTTTCATCATTACAACTTACATTATTATCCGCCACATCAACTCGTGCAGTCGCATAATCCGCGCCTAAATCGTAATTAATGTTAAACGGAGTTCTATTGGTTTCTGCTTTTGCTATATACCCAACATAGAATGCACACATCTTAGGTTTTACATTTACAGTTTGCGATGCTAGCTCATAAGTTATCGTATCCATTTTAGAAACGGTATCTGCTTTCGAATAAGAATACTCGCCAGTGAACGTCACCGAAAGCTCTTTTTTCAAAAGGACTTCCCAACTAACTTTATAACTAACCGATGTACCTATTTTCCAAGCATGCGTTGTAGTGGTAATTGTTCCAATTTGCTCGCTCTTTGTAATTTTATTCATAGTCAGATTTTGTGGTGAATCCGTGACATTACATTTTAGATCTGAAAGCTCAATTCCCGTAGGATTATACTTGATTGTGCTCATGTCAGGAATAACGAGAGAACCTTTTTCATCATCCGCACGGTAATTTACATCGTATACTTTACATAATTTAATTGGTTTTTTCGCATTAAACATGTCCGCGTTTAATGGAGCACCACTAGAGTGTTTAATTAATTTAGCGCTACATTCGTTAAAGTTTATGCACCGCTCATTTAATTTTGCAAGATACGCAGTTTGAAAGTTTTTGTATACCGCTTGAGCAATTACTTCATCTACCGGAGTAATATTTTTTGTTTTATGTTGAATAATATCAATCCGTTGTACTTTAGCATGTTTCTCGGGAGCAATTCTTATATTTTTTATGTTATCTTTATAAGTGCTTGCCGCCGACAGAATTTTTACTGTAGTCCCTCCCATTTTTTGTGTTTCATCTTTACACTCATTATTCAGACAATACAAAGAATCTACTGTAAATGCTTCCATATCAAGACCATCATTATAATCTCCTCTACTCCAGACACTATCAATCGTCCAATGATAAGTATCCTTTAAATAGCTTTTAATATTTGTAGGGTCGCTTTTTATCCGGATATTAAACTCATCACTGTTTTCTCCTTGCTTAAACAATTTCAAATTAAACGCGCTATGTTCTTGATCATTCGGTTGAAAATCAGCAATTGGTTCAATCATGCCACATTCACCAGTTTTTAAATCAAATTTCCATTTGGTGTTATAACCAGTTGAACCAGTAACTTTAAGCTTGAGATTATGAGCTTGTTCAATCTTTAAAGTAAGTGGCTGTCCACTTTTATTACAAACCTGAAAGTCTGGCATTAATGCATGTGTATAAGTAGCAAAACTAGCAAAAAGGATTGGGAAAATTAATTTCAATTTCATAGTAGCCTCCATAAGGTTATTTACAATCAAACTCACTTAATAGTGTATTTGTTAATATCGTTATTGTAGTATTTAATTAAAAGCTTGTAAATGGCTATTTCCGTATAGTATCGATACAAAACTGTATTAATGCTAAACGGTTAAATAAAATAATAAACAATAAGATTTAGATACGTCACGATTAATTATAACGATATGTTGTAAGCCTTTCCTTAAGCATAAATCCCTATAAGATGCCTCTAATACAATAATTGAGATAACAGATTATAAACCATCACACCTTTATGTAATTTCATGTTTATATTTGTTACTAATCAGACTTTGCCCATCATTTTTATCCAAGCGATTAAGTAAGAACTGGCACGATAAATTGATAAGCGCCAAAGCAAAAAATACATAATGAAATGAAGCAATCGCAAAATTAGTTGCGCTTACATAATTAGCAATGTGAAGTAATCCTGCTGCCACGATTACCCCTAACGAAGTTCCTAATTGCTGCCAAGTGGTTGCCAAGCTTACTGCCGAACCATAATCAATATTTTCAACATCGGCATAATACAGCAAATTCAAGCTCATAAACTGCATTGCCGCAAATACCCCATTAAAAAATAAAGCGAGATATAAAAACCAGCCCAAGTGATCGACCATTGCCAACATGGACAAAGCGATAAAGCTACCAATATTTGCCACCAAAAGTGCTTGTTTAAAGCCAAATTTTTCGAGTAGTTTACGCGTAACTGTACGAGAGCATAATACCCCTAAGGACATCCAGATAAAAACAAACCCAGCGGCAAAAGCACTCTTTTTAAAAGTAATTTCAAGAAATACCGCGAGAATAAATGTTCGTCCTCCTAGAGACGCACGAATAATAACTTGCGAGAAGAAACAACTACTAAAAGTTCGTAATTTAAATAAATGATAACGAATGACTGGAAAAGTAGATTTACTCTCAATTAGATAATAAATTAAGCCAAAAAACACCGCACCACTAAACAACATTCCTTTGGTAAAATAGGATATTTCTCGCGATAATAATAGGTCTAACCAAAAACAAAAACAACATAATGCTAGAGCTAAAAACACATAGCTATAAAAATTAAATTTATCCTGCTCTTCGGTATAATTATCTATATATCTTATAGTCGCATATAAAACCACTACCCCCAAAGGGATATTTACCCAAAAGATAAACCGCCACGAGAAGTATGTCACTAAAAACCCACCAAGAATTGGTGCTAGTATCGGACCAAGCATTACAGGCATGCCCATTAGGGTATAAGCTTTAACCATCTGCGATTTATCAAAAATTTTCAGTAACATCAGCCGCCCGACTGGCACCATAAAAGCACCTGCTACCCCTTGCAGTAATCTACAGATAACCAACAAAGATACTGAGTCAGTTAGTCCGCACTGAATTGACATTAGTGTAAATAATACAATCGAGAGCATTAAAATCTTTTTGCTACCAAAACGATCTGACATCCAGCCACTAATCGGAATAAATACCGATAATCCAATTAAATAACTAGTTACAGCTAGTTTCATAGTGAAGACTGTTGAGGCAAAACTATGTGCCATCTGAGGAATTGCGACATTCAAGATATTGGCATCAATATTCTCCATCAGTAAAAGTGATGAAATTACCAACAGACCAATCAGCTGCTTTGGGGTATAATTTTTAAACATTTGGAACTTTCAAGCAGGTATATTAAAGTTGCGCGTAGGATTAAATGACTTTGTTATCAGCATGGATTTTATCATGCAATATAGGTACAAATTAAAAAAGCGATGTCTCTAAAAGCAGAATTGTGTACACTATTTACCTATACCAGAATTAATTTATCAAAATAAAAGACGGAGGAATTAATCATGATCCACCCAATTCGTAAAATGGGCGACCCATGCTTACTTGTGCGCTCATCTGAAATTACAGCAGAAGAATTTAACAGCTCTGCCCTATTCCAGCTGATTCAAGATTTGCAAGATACTCAAAAACATCTTGGTGGTGTAGGGATTGCTGCGCCACAAATTGGCATTAACAAACGCCTAGTAATAATCGAGTATTACCAAGCTGAAATAACGCGTTATAGCGATGTTGGAGATTGTCCATTAAAGGTAATTATCAATCCCGAGATTATATTATTAGACGGCGAACAAACCACTTTTAATGAAGGATGCTTATCAGTACCAGGTTTACGTGGCGAAGTAAGTCGCCCACAAGCCATTAGCTATAAATATTATGATCAATTTGGTAATTTGCACCAAGGCGAAGATAATGGATTTTTTGCCCGAGTTATGCAGCATGAATGCGATCATCTCGATGGTATTTTATATCCAATGCGCATGCAGGATATTAGCAAACTAGCATTTGTAGATATTGAAACCTAATTAATGAGCAGTAATACTACTCTATCGACACATAAATATCAAGCACTTGATTCGTTACGCGGAATTGCCGCCTTGATGGTGGTATTTCAGCATTTTTGGGAAATGAATAATCCATCAGATGCTAGACTTAAACCATGGTTATTTTTTTGTGCTGGTCACGAAGCTGTAATTTTATTTTTTGTCTTAAGCGGTTTCGTATTAAGTCATCAGCTCAGAAATTTTGAATTTCACCAATATCAACAGTTTATACTACGACGTATCTTGCGAATTTATCCTGCCTACTATGTCGCACTAGCTTTCTCCGCTACTTTGTTAATCTATATATCACATTATCATCCGGCAACTTTAGCACAATATGGTCTAACTCCATGGTTTTATATCTGGTCACGTAGTAATTTTGATACTTCAATGTGGTTGAGCTCATTAAGCTTGATTAGCCATGAGGGAAATAGTTTGAATGTTGCAACTTGGAGCTTATTTTATGAAATGTGGTTATCATTAGTTTTTCCATTATTAATCATATATTGTATTCGTAGTAAATGGATAATACGCTTAACAATTCTTTGCTCATTAGCAATAGTTAGTTATTACTTTTGGCGCTTTGGAAATTTTTTAGATAATCAATGGCAAAGTATTATCTATTATGGCTGGTATTTTATTGCTGGAATGTACTTATATCACTACAATTACCGCTTAAAGTTTGGTGCTTCTTGGCTTTGGCTAATAATCGGCTGCGCTTTATATTTCAGCAACTACCTACTTTTTGGTAAAATAGCGAGTAGAATGTTTCATGAGATACTAATTGCTATTGGTAGCTGTCTGATTGTGATTAATTGTTTGTATTTTGCACCATTAAAACAGTTGCTGAATATAACGTTATTTCGCTTTTATGGCAAAATCTCATATTCATTGTATTTATTTCATTTACCAATAATCTACGCTTTGGGGTATCTCTATCTACCTCATGGTTCATTATTGGTAGTGAAATTTTTGACGATCATTCTTAGCACGCTAATTGCGTGGATAAGTTATGTCCTTATTGAACAAACCTTTATTAAACTGGCAAAAAAATATGTCAATTAAATCAATTCCTGCAAAAAACTATAAACCATGGTCAATTATTTTGCTGATAGCAGCAGTTGCTATTTATTTTTTTTATATGCATGAGCGCGATCACCGAATTGCTGATAAGGTTTATCAACAATTGCTCTCAATTGACATCCAGCTCGACCAGTTACAAGAATCTGCAACAGTAATAAAAGCAGAAAAAGAAACTAATTCAGATCTCGCTCAGAGTATAAAAGTATTAACTAAGGATAATATTGAAACCAACAAAGCATCAGTCATTGCGATGATAAATAAAGTTAGCTATAATGATGACGTAAAAGCACAACTATTATCACTAATCACAGCAACTACTAGCCAAAATTTTAAAGTGCAGCGTAAATTGATCATTAAACAATTACGAGAACTTAAATATCAATATAGTTTGGAGGTTCAACAGTTTAATAACAAAATTGATCAGATTACAGCACAAGTAGCTCAATTAAAAGATCAAGTTGCAAAAATAAAGAGTGATGATTTACAAGACTTGGAAAGTGCAAAACTAAAATTCATTGTCAAAAAACTCAAAACGACTATTAGCGATATGCATGAATCACTAGTCACCGAAATTGTTGATGATGTGATTGATAAAGCCGAGAGCGACGAGATACCAGATGATGAGAATTAATTATAAAAATACAAGAATTTATTAAGGACTAAATAACATATGACTGAAAAAATTATGAACAATGACACACCAGCTGCAGGAAATTTTATTCGTGCCATCGTTGAAGATGATTTGAAAACTGGCAAACACAGCCAAATTATTACCCGTTTTCCGCCTGAGCCAAATGGCTATCTGCATGTTGGGCATGCTAAAGCATTGTGCCATAATTTTGGCTTAGCTGAAGATTATAACGGGGTATGCAACTTACGCTTTGATGACACCAATCCAGAAAAAGAAAATGATGAATTTGTACAGGCAATTCAGGACAATATTCGTTGGTTAGGATTTACATGGAATGGTGAAGTGAAATATGCTTCGGATTACTTTGATAAATTATACGAGTTTGCGCTATGGTTTATTGACAATGATTTAGCTTATGTTGATGATCTAACGCCCGAACAAATGCGTGAATATCGCGGAACACTAACCTCCCTTGGCAAAGACAGCCCATATCGTACTCGAAGTGCAGCAGAAAACCGTGATTTATTTACTCGAATGAAAGATGGTGAATTTGCAGATGGGGCAAAAGTATTACGCCTGAAAATTGACATGAGTTCACCGAATATGAATTTACGCGATCCAGCGATTTATCGAATTAAACGTTTCCATCACATTCGTACTGGGGATAAGTGGTGTATTTACCCAATGTATGATTACACTCACTGTATTTCTGATGCTTTGGAGTCGATCACCCACTCGTGTTGTTCGTTGGAGTTTGAAGATCATCGCCCGCTCTATGATTGGGTCGTTGACAAATTATTCACCGCTGGATTATTACCTGCTCGCCCACGCCAAATTGAGTTCTCACGCTTGATGCTTAATTATACTATTACTAGTAAACGTAAGCTAACCCAGTTAGTTAGTGAAGGTCTGGTATCTGGTTGGGATGATCCACGGATGCCAACCATTGCTGGCATGCGCCGTCGTGGCTATACTCCGCAGGGAGTGCGTTTATTTGCCAAACGTTGTGGAATCTCCAAATCACCAAATGTTGTTGATATTCCATTTTTAGAAACTGCAATTCGTGAAGAGCTGGAAAATAGTGTTCCGCGAGTAATGGCAGTCTTGAAACCACTTAAAATTGTTTTAACTAATTTTGTTGCTGGTGAAACAGGTTCGCGGAGTGCAGATTTCCATCCGCAACACCCAGAGTTTGGTAGCCGTTTATGCGAATTAACCGAAGATATTTATATTGATCAGGATGATTTCCAAGAAATACCTGAAAAAGGCTTTCAACGCCTGACTTTAGGTGGTGAAGTACGTTTACGCCATAGTTATGTAATCAAATGTGAGGAAGTAATTAAAAATGCGGACGGTTCAATTAGCGAATTACGCTGCAGCATTGATCCATTAACTTTGGGTAAAAACCCTGAAGGGCGCAAGGTAAAAGGCGTGATTCATTGGGTTAGCGCAACTAAATCAGTTGCCGCGGAAGTTCGCCTATATGATCGTTTATTTAGCGTAGAAAACCCTGATAATGTCGAGGGACATGATTTTAAAGAATTCATTAATCCGCATTCTTTAGATGTTAGCACCGCATATATTGAGCCATCAATATTGAATGTTAAACCTGAAGATCGCTTTCAGTTTGAACGGGTGGGTTATTTTGTTGCTGATCGTTATGATTGTGATGCCGCAAAGGGTAAATTAGTATTTAATAAAACCGTGGGGCTAAAAGATAACTGGAAAAAGTAATATATACTCTTCGTCTTTGAAACTTGGACTTTGTCGGATTTCAAAAAAGACTCCTTATGTAGTTCTAACTACACCGCGTCGTCTTTTTTTCAATCCTTCGCGCCCAAGATTCAAATACTGTGAGTATACTTCGTCCCGTATAGCTCATAACAGGATAAAAATGAGTCATTTGATCTTAGAGGGAATTCTAAAGCAAGCTGGAATAAATGCTCCATCATTAAATCATATTAGTCTTACAGGGCAAGACCCAATCTTGCCTAGTCCTTTTTTGATTGGTGAAGCGGGTGCAGCAGCTCTAGCTGCAATTGGTTATGCCGCGGCTGAATTGTGGCGTTGCAAAACCGGAAAGCTCCAAAATGTGGAGATTTCAGTCCGAGATGCAGCAATTGCTCAGCGCTCACATCAGTATCTGCGAGTAGTTGATGGTGTAACAGAAGACCTATGGAGCCCATTGTCTGGTTTTTATACCACTTTAGATAAGCGAAGTATTCAATTTCATTGCAATTTTCCTCATCATCAGCAGGGTGTGCTCGATTTTTTAAGCTGCGAAGCAAGCAAAGAAGCGGTAAGTGCAGCAGTTAAAAATTACTCTGCAGAATATTTAGAAAGTGAACTCAACGCGCGTGGCTTGTGTGCCTCAGTGGTTAGAACAAGAGATGAATGGCTACAGCACCCACAGTCATCAGCTATTGCACAATTACCACTCTTTGAGATAATCAAAATCAACGATAGTCAACCTAAAGCTATTCCTGATGGTAATTATCCTTTATCTGGGATACGAGTTTTAGATTTAACCCGAGTATTAGCCGGACCTGTTTGTGGCAAATCTTTAGCCGAACATGGTGCAAATGTAATGCGTATTGCCAGCCCGAACCTACCATTTATTTTGCCACTGGTAATGGACACTGGATTTGGTAAATATGCCGCACATTTAGATCTTGACCAAAATCAAGATAAAAGCAAACTTCTAGACTTAGTTAAATCAGCAGATGTATTTCTTCAAGCCTATCGACCAGGCGCACTTGCAGCCAGAGGGTTTTCAGCACAAGAATTAGCACAGATCCGCCCCGGGATTATTTATGTAGATTTAAGCGCTTACTCACATCAAGGAATATGGGCACATCGTCATGGTTATGATAGCTTGGTACAATCTGCGACTGGAATTGCCGCAGAACAATCACAAGGGGCAAATATCCAGCATTTACCAGCACAATCACTGGACTATATAACGGGTTATCTGGCAACATTTGCCGTAATGGAAGCAATAAGGCGGCGTTCAATCGATGGCGGGAGTTATTTAATTCGCTTGTCATTAGCACAAACTGCTAACTGGTTTAATAATCTAGGTAAAACTAGTGCTGAGTTTAAAAACTGTCACAATCCAGAGGCTTCAGAAATTCAGGATTTATTAGTTAAAACTCAAACTCAATTTGGTATCCTTGAGCATTTGGCGCCAGTACTCAAAATGTCGGAAACACCGCTACAAATTGGAAGAGGTTCCGTTCCATTAGGATTTGACCCTGCGCAATGGATAGGTTAAATTTTTGTCAACTATATCCTAGGCAATATTTATGCATAAGTGCTATGCAAAAACAGCTCTATCCAAACTAAGCATATTTTGGCACAATACCCTATTCGTTATAATTTGAACTATTATCTTATTTGTCTTTATAAAAGAAAGAATTTGTTATGAAGTATATCGGAATAATGTCAGGAACTAGCCTAGATGGAATTGATGCAGTACTATGCGAATTTGGCGCAGAAAACAAACTACAAGTGCTCGCGAAAACGTCACTTCCTTTTGATTCACAGCTGCAAAAAGACTTACAAGCCCTCCTACGTAGCTTTAGTTGTCACCTGAAAGAGTTTGGTGAGCTTGAGGTACGTCTAGCAATTAACTATGCCCAAGCTGTACAACAATTGTTGGATAACTCAGGAGTTGCGCCACAAGAAGTTAAAGCTATCGGTTGTCATGGGCAAACGGTCTTTCATGATCCGTACAACCAATATCCTTTTTCACTACAACTAGTTGATGGCAATAAATTAGCTCAATTAACTGGAATTAATGTAGTCTGTGATTTTCGTCGAATGGACATGGCTTATGGTGGACAAGGTGCTCCGCTAACTCCAGTATTTCATCATTATTTTTTGTCTTCTAATCGCACTCGCGTAATATTAAATCTGGGTGGGATTGCCAATATTACAATCTTAGATCCAAACACTAGTAAAGTTATTGGTTTTGACACTGGCCCAGCAAACTGCTTGATTGATCTGTGGGTTCAGGATAAATTTGGCGTAGAATATGACAAAGATGGACTACTTGCAACACAAGGGAAAATTATTCCCACGCTATTGGAGCAAATGCTTAAAGACGAATATTTCAATCTACCTGCACCTAAGAGTACAGGTAAGGAAATTTACCATTTAGAATGGATTAAACAACAGCTGATTGCCAATAATCAAACCGATGCTTCTGATTATGATGTCTTGCGTACTTTGGTTGAATTAACAGCTAAAACAGTTGCTGATGCTATTTGTGCTCATGCAAAACCATCAGAAATAGAGGCTATCTATGCCTGTGGTGGTGGCGCATACAATAGATTCCTGTTAGAACAAATCGCTAATAATAGCGGTATTACGGTTCGTACCACTAAAGAATTGGGTTGTGATGTTGATCAGCTCGAAGCAATCGCATTTGCTTGGTTTGCCAAACGTCGGATTGAAAGACTACCTGCCAATTATGAAAGTGTAACTGGAGCTACACAACGTTGTATCCTTGGAGCACTTTATGAAGTTTGCTAGTTATAAATCACAGCTTATCGGGCTAACTATTATTAGCGGCGTAATTTGTGGTTATATTCTCGGCGTTATTGCATTGGTGTTGCCAAAACTGGTTATGCAGCACTATATTACCAAGGAGCAGGTATCACTTCATGTAGGTGCACTACTTTTAGGTTGTTTTATTGCAAGTATTTACACTGGCTCACTTGCGGATTACCTAGGGCGCAAAAAGGTTATCTTAATTACGATGCTAATCTTTATCATCGGTATTATCTATTACATTTTTGCTAAAAGTCATGTTAATCTCTACTCTGCCCGTTTTATTCAGGGAATCGCGTATGGGATGTGCGAAATTGTGATGCCCTTGTATCTAGTTGAGGTTTCTGAGACTAAGTGGCGCGGACAAATCATTACAGCGTTTAAATTAGCTAACACGGGTGGTGCATTGATTTCCAGCCTGATTTGGATTTTTATTAGTGTTGCTTATTATCCATTAGCCTTTGCAGTTGCATTAATTATGCCATTAGCTATAGTTGGATTAGTAATACAACTACCTGAATCTCCACGCTGGTTGATTGCTAAAAATAAAATTAATCAAGCAACTACTGCACTTTTTAAAATCAATCCACAAACTGCAGAGAATGCTTTAATAGAAATTCAAAATGCGGCAGCTCAACAAGCGAGTGGACATTTTCGCGAGCTGATGAAACGCTCTAACTTAATTCCATTTTTAGTGATTCTCGCTGCAGTTTCACTTAACCAATTGACCGGAATTAACGTATTCGTACAAAATAGCCTACAAGTTATGAAAGACTCAGGAATTCATTCCGATGTAGTTGGTTTATTTGGTAATATTAGTATTAGTCTGGTAAACTTTAGCGCGATGATTGCTACCATGTTTCTAGTTGATAAAATTGGGCGTAAGCGAATTTTAATCATTGGTACCAGCGGACTTTTAGTAACATTATTACTACTCTTTGTTGCACATGCAATTTTACCGCAAGGCGAACTTGTTGGTTATATCACGTTAATTGGTATAATTTTTGTAGTAGGTTTCTTTGCCTTTGGACCTGGTGCATTAATTTTAGTTATTTCCACTGAGCTACTAGCAACCAATGTCAGAGCGCTGGCAATTTCAATCGCATTTACCGTAGGTGCTTTAGTTGGAACTTTATTTGTTTCATGGTTTGGCGCTTTAAGCGCTAATTTAGGCTATGCAAAACTATTCTTGATTATGGCTTTCTTTGTTTTCTGTTATCTGCTAATTGCTTTATTTATTCCTGAAACCAAAGGTAAGTCACTAGAGAAAATTAATTGGAAAAAATAACAACTTAATTATTAAATGAGAAACTTGTGCAAAAATTAGATAAGCTTACTAAGCGTAGGATTTTATTTCTGCTAACTGCAATGTTCTTTCTGGGAGTTTCCGCTACAGATATTTACATTGCATCGTTGCCACAAATGGTAGCTGATTTTCATTCAACGCCACAAACTGTCAATCTTACCCTCTCAAGCTACAGCATCGGTATAGCATTTGGAGTCTTATTTACTGGTGAATTAAGTAACCGTTTTGGGCGACGTAAGGTTTTACTTTGGGGCGTAAGTTGTTTCTCGGCAGCCGCGGGGCTAATTACCTTTGCCCCAACCATTTGGGGAATTATAATACTTCGCGTAATTCAATCTTTTGGCTGCGCCGTTATTCTGATTGTTCCACGCCTGATCCTTAAAGATTGTATGGATGAACGTGAACAAGTTCATGCTAATGGAGTTTTGTTAATGGGGTTAATAATTTCCCCTGCAATAGCACCTGTTTTAGGCGCGTATATCGCAACTTATTTAAGCTGGCATTACTGTTTTTTATTTAGTGCCATCGCTGGTTTTATATTGGTAGCAATAACCAAAAAAATACTACCAGAAACCAATCTCGAACGCATTTCCAGAATACCATCTTTACAGCGCTATTTAAAAGGCTATTTAAGCTTATTAAAAAATAGAATTTTCATAACCCTAACCCTTATTTATGCATCTGGAGTTGGCGCTTATTTTGCATTTATTGGAATTTCAAGCTACCTGTATATTGGCTACTTGCATATTTCACCGATCAAATATTCGTATGTTTTTCTTGGTTTATCAGCCGCGTACCTAACTGGCAATCAACTAATGCAATTGTTAAACCGTAAAAAAGCACCATTGGTAAATATTATTGGTATCGGGGTATATTCTACTGCCAGCGGCGTTGTCATACTGATTATTACACTATTTTTTGATAACCTAACTGTTATTGCGCTACTCGCCACCATCGGTGTACTTTTAATGCGCGTAGCCAATGCACTAATTAACCCGCCGACCCAAATCAAAATCATGAGTCACTTTCATACCCAAAGCGCGCAAGCTCTAGGACTGAATATGTGTATTGGGTTTTCGGTAAACAGTCTCGCAACCTATATGGTTACTATGCTACCAACCTATCCGCTATTAAGTTTTGTACTCACCTCAGGAATTTTTATCGGAATTTGTTTAGCCGCATATAAGCTTAATCATAAAATTATTAGTTAAATCTAACTACAAAATGCTAAAATTCTGGATTATTCAATCCTTATTTCGCTAGATATTTTTAAATATTTACCAAAGGTATACTTCATGACTACAACCGAAAAAATCCTGAGACTAAAACAATTAGCGCGAGCTTGTGCTAAAGAATCGTGTCATAGCTCTTGCAAAAAATAAATGCATTTACCAACTAAACAGCAACTTGAAGATTGGCAACACTTGCCAACCATTTATCGGTTGATGGTAGAAAAGCGCTGGTCACTAACGTTGAGCACACAATGGTTTAATGACTTTATGCGCTGGTTATACACGGCTAATCGTAGCGAACTTGAGAATGATAAATTTTTTGCTATGGATAATCTGCATCATCTGGATGATGTTTGGCATGCCTACATATTACATACTAAAGATTATATGCAAATGAGTCAGACTTTGTTTGGCTGTGAGTTCATCCACCATCACCCAGAAAATCCTTTTTTAGCTGAAAAAATTGCGGATGAGGTTATTAGCTATCAAATGGAAATGTTAATCAGTGATTGGGGTGAACGATATGTCGATCGCGTTTGGCAATATGGCGCTGACGTTCATGACATTATTCACCCAGAAACTTATTGAATATCGCGGATAACCCCTGAGCTAGCAACTAGTTTCTCATTTGCCTGCTCCAAAGTCAAATTATTTACTATCATTACAATTGCAGTTTTGACATGATTATTGGCAAGCTTGAGAAATTTCTCTGCCGTAGCATAATCAACTTCAGTTGCTTCCATGATAATTTTTTTCGCACGTGCTTCTAGTTTAGCATTGGACGTTTTTACATCAACCATTAAGTTTTTATAGACTTTACCAAGATTAATCATAGTCGTCGTACTTAGCATATTCAAGATTAGTTTTTGAGTAGTCCCAGCTTTCATTCGGGTTGAACCAGAAATTACTTCTGCTCCAGCAGAAACTTCGATCTTTATATCTGCATGATCCCCGATCACACTATTTTTATTACAGGCAACTGCAATTGTTTTACAACCCAGCGAGCGAGCATAATCCAAACCACCAATTACATAAGGAGTGCGACCTGATGCGGCGATTCCACACACGATATCATGCGATGTTAAATTGGCTTGTTTAAGATCTTCAACACCAAGCTCTTCCTTATCTTCGACGCCTTCCTGAGCTTTAATAAATGCTTTCTCACCACCAGCAATAAGTCCAACTACGGTATTATAGTCAACTCCATAGGTCGGCGGACACTCTACTGCATCCAAAATCCCTAAACGTCCACTAGTACCAGCACCTAAATAGATTAAACGTCCGCCGTTTTTCATTGCTGCCGTAATTGCATCGACTGCAGTAGCAATTGCCGGTAATTCCTCCGCAATTGCCAAAGCTACTTTTTGATCTTCCTGATTGATAATTTTCAATTTTTCGAGCGTCGGTACAATATCAATGTTTAGAGAACTAGGATTAATATTTTCAGTAGTTAATGTTTTTAGCTGTGCCAAAATTTCTTGTTGTTGCATGGGTTTTCCTTTGATAAATTATTAATTGTGTTATATCACATATTGTTTGTGCTTCTCTGCAACCTAAATCTCATAATGTAATAGTTGATGCTGTAAACCTGCACTTAGGGTTTAATAATTCATCTTGCGCCTGTATAATTGCAAGTTCTCTTCTTTCAAGTTTCAGAGTCTCAGCAAATACTGCAAATAATGCGGCAGCGGTGTGTTCTAAACTTAGTTTCAAATTTTTAGTTTCAAGATATTTAGCCAAATAAATTGCCGCTGTCATATCACCAGATCCATTCGGTGCAATTGGCATCTCAAGCCGTGGAGTGGCAACTAGATAAGCTTCGTATTTGCTTGACAATAACATCTCAATCTGCGATGGATCAGCATCATTTCTAGTTAAACTGGT
>SSGY01000107.1 GCA_008017145.1 Neisseriales bacterium | reverse complement strand
TTCAGGTGCTGGGATACAGTGGCTGGGTAAACCATTAACGCTTCCGCAAAGTGGACGTGATTTATTGATGGCAATTGATTTATCGGGTAGTATGCAAACCCCCGATATGCAAACCAGTAGCGGTACTGAAACGCGGATTGATGTTGTCAAACGGGTTGCCAATCAGTTTATCAGCGGGCGTACAGGAGATCGCTTGGGCTTGGTTTTATTTGGCTCGCGTCCATATCTACAAACACCATTAACATTTGATCGTAAGACGGTTGGGCAAATGTTAAATGATGCAACTTTGGGAATAGCAGGACCGCAAACGGCAATTGGTGATGCGATTGGTTTATCAGTTAAACAATTTCTTAATTATCCCGGTGATAGTAAAGCACTGGTATTACTCACCGACGGTGGCAATAATGCTGGCGTAATGCAACCTTTGGCTGCAGCTAAGCTTGCTGCACAGGAACATATCAAAATTTATACGATTGGACTTGGTGCCAGTCAAATGGCGATCCCGGGAATATTTGGTACGCAGATTGTTAATCCGTCTAGCGATTTGGATATTGATAGCCTTAAACAAATTGCTCAAATTACTGGTGGAGAATTTTTTCGTGCTGAGGATGGTGCTGCATTATCCGATATTTATGCACGAATTAATCAACTTGAGCCAGTTAAATCGGATGCAATTACCATTCGTCCTGTGACTCCGCTTTATCCGTGGACTCTTGGGGTGGCTCTGGGACTAAGTTTTCTGTTAATGATTATTAGAATATGGAGAAGGTAAAATGTTAGGAACGTTTCATTTTATACGTCCATGGTGGTGGCTGGCATTGATTCCAGCGCTCTTGATTGCTATCTTGTGGCATAAAAAATCTCAAGCGAGTAATAATGTTTGGAAAGAGCATTGTGATCCGCATTTGCTTGAGCATATTTTAGTAAGTTCTCCTTCGGCTCGTTCGACATGGATGATAGTGCTACTTGGGGTTGCTTGGTTTTTAACTGTGTTTGCGCTAAGTGGACCTAGTTGGTCACGTTATGCTGCACCAGTTTATCAAAAAAATATTGCTCGGGTAATTGTACTGGATGTTTCGCAATCAATGAATGCGATAGATATTACGCCTTCACGGATGCAAAGAGCTAAATATAAAGTTCTTGATTTGCTGCATGCGATAAAAGAAGGGCAAACGGGAATGGTGGTTTTTTCAAGCAGTGCTTTTGTGGTGTCACCACTAACTGCAGATAGTAATACTATTGCTGCAATGGTGCCAGTGCTTGACTCAAACATTGTTCCAGTACAGGGCTCAGATATTGCTGCAGGACTAGCTAAAGCTGGCGAACTTTTTAAACAATCTGGATCAACACGTGGCGAAATTATCTTGATTACCGATAGTTCACCATCTGCCAGTGCATTGACTGAGGCGAGTGATCTAGCCAAGCAAGGATTTGTGACTTCTGTTTTGGCGATTGGAACTAAGGAGGGGACGCCTGAGAGAGGTAATGATGGTAATTTTGCAACTGATGCTAATGGTAATGTGAGTTTGACGCATCTTGATGTTAGCGGTTTAGAGAATTTGGCAAGAACTGGTAGCGGTGAATATGTGGCATTCAAGGGCGATAATAGCGATGTCGATAGTTTATTAAAAGTGGCTGCTTTAAATGATCTTGATGCTAAAGCTTCAGCTGAGTCGCAAACCGAAAGCTTATGGCAAGATCGCGGTGATTATTTGATTTGGGGAGCATTGATTTTGTTTGCATTGTTAGCGCGTAGAGGATGGTTGGAGAAATTATGTTAGAACAAAAATTAATTCCATTACGCAATATGTTACGCGGAACTTGCATCGTGCTTGGCTTGATGCTATCTAATACTGCTTTTGCTTTTAGCTTTCAGGATTTATGGTTTAATCAGAATCAACAAGCAGCAAGGTTATTGGATCAACAAAAAAATAGCGAGGCAGCGGCTAAATTTAACGATAATCATTGGAAAGGCGTTGCTTACTATCGTGATAAAAAATATGACCAAGCTTTGGAGATGTTTAAGCAAGATAAAACAGCCAATGGTTGGTACAATCAGGGTAATACCTTAGCTCAGATGAAGAAATATCAGGAAGCTATTGATGCTTATACCAAAGCACTGGAATTACAAAAAAATTTTCCAGATGCCGAGCATAATCGCGAGCTAGTAAAAAAATTAAAGCAACAGCAAGAACAACAAAATAAACAAGATCAAAAAGATCAAAAAGATCAAAAAGATCAAAAAGATCAAAAAGATCAGAAAGATCAGAAAGATCAGAAAGATCAGAAAGATCAGAAAGATCAGAAAGATCAGAAAGATCAGAAAGATCAGAAAAAGAATAGCCCTGAAAATTCAGAGAAGAAGGAAAATCCAGCGGATAAGGCTAAACAAGATCAAAACAAATCAGATCCTAAGCAAAATCAAGCCTTACCGACGCCAACTCCTGGGGCTACGCCAACGCCTGCCGCAGCGAATAATATGAATAATAATCCGCAGAATTATCAGGATCAGGAACTGCGTGCGGCATTATCACAAATCCCAGATGATCCGGGCGGACTTTTGAGAAATAAATTCTTACGTGATTATCAAAATGAACAGCAGCAACAGGGTGGTAACTAATGAATAAGAAAGTATTAAGTTTTATTATTGCTTCATTAATGATGGTACAGGCGGCATATGCTCAAGTGGAAGCAAGTGTTGATCATGCAAATCTTGCGCTTGGTCAAAGCCTCACGTTAACCATAGTTTTACCTGATTCTGGTGATAAGCCTGACTTAAATCCATTAAATGCTAATTTTGAGATTTATGGTACCAGTAGTAGCAGCCAAATGAGTATTGTTAATGGCAAAACGAGTTCGCAGTCCTCTTACCAAGTTACATTAATGCCTAAAAATCCTGGCAAGCAAGTTATTCCTGCTTTAAAAGTAGGGAATGATATGACTGCAGCAATTCCGATTGAGGTTATACAAGGTGGTACGGTCTCTGGTAAACAAGCAGCTGGTTCACGCCGTGAGCTTTTTGCTGATGTAAGTAGTTTTAAACAAACGACATACGTTGGTGTACCAGTCGTTATTAGTTTAAAGGTTTATATTGCCGTTTCAGTTGCTAATTTGAGCTTAGAACAGTTTGATATTCCCAATGCTAAGTTTCAGCAACAAGGTAAATCGATTCAATATCAGGATACCCAAGGTAATACTAACTATCAGGTTGTTGAACAAAAATATTTGGTTACACCAACTGCCGCTGGAGAGATAATAATTCCAGCATTGAAAATTCGTGGCGTGCGCGCTGGGCAAAATCAAAGAGGTGGTGGCTTCTTTGCGATGATGGATCAGCAACCATTCGTAATCAGCTCTAAGCCATTGACGTTAAAAGTTAAGTCAACGCCAGCTGGGGTTAATCCAATGACCTGGCTGCCAGCTAATTCACTAAATGTTAGTGAGAGTTGGTCACAAAGTTCACACCAAGTCAAAGTTGGTGAAGCAATTACTCGCACGATTACCATTAATACAGATGGCGTAATGGCAAGCTCTTTACCGGAGTTAGAATTTAGTAAACCACAGGGCGTTAACGCTTATCCAGATAAAACAAATAGCTCAGATGTGATTGTCGGTGGCAAATTGCGTGCGCATAAAACTTTTAAAATCGCGTATGTGCCTACCCAAGCAGGAAAAATTGAATTTCCGACAACTAAGGTTGAATGGTGGGACTTAAAATCAGATACCATGCAACACGCGCAGATTCCAGCAACTTCTTTTGAGGTAATCAGCGATGGCAAGACTACAGCAAGTGCAGTAACCGCTAATACAATTGAGGATAATAAAGCTGTAGCGAGCCAAAATACCACGGCTAAGAATAAAAACAGTGCTCCGAAAAGTATTTGGTTTTATATCTCGCTGGCAATTGGCGCTCTGTGGCTAATTAGTGTTTTAGCCTTAGTTATATGGTGGCGCTCACGCAAAAATGCTAATCAGACGCCTCAAGAAGTTATAAATAAATCTAATCCAGCTCAAACGGCGATAATCGAAAAGATTACTACTGAAAAAGAGGCATTGAACGCCTTTGTTGTAGCCTGTAAAAACCAAGATGTTCAAGCAATGAATAAAGCTTTATTGCGCTTTGCTTCGTTGCACTATAATCGTTCGATTTATTCTGTATCAGATATTAAAGATCTGAATAACAGGAATGCCAAGTTAGCCGATTTGATTGAGCAATTTAATCTTGCCTTATATCGTGATGCAAAATTTAGTCATTTTGGTGAATTTGCAGCCGAGATTTCAGTTCTAACTATAAAGAAAAAAGCTGTTAAAGCAAAAGATAAATCACTGGACGAATTTTATCCGCGCTAAATCCTACCTCCAAAACAATTTAATTTGCTGCTACGTCACCATAGTTGGTGTAGCAGTGGATTAAAATTATAAAAAATCTAAAAAAATTACTTGAAATATTCAATATTAACCTTATCTGCTAAATAACAAAGAATTTATGCCACATACTCAAACATTTTCTTCATTCTCGGTCGTTGCTTTGCGACGTACTTACTGGGTGTAAGCAGCGTAGCAAAGCGCCTACGAGCATTTCTAATCTGAATGAGTAATATACTGATCAAGGACTGATTGGTAGGATAAGGTGAAAATCTCTTCTTAGCGCTGGCAAATCCAAATTTTAAAAGGAAATAATATGGGTAAAATTATCGGGATTGATTTAGGAACTACCAATTCATGTGTGGCTGTAATTGAAAATGGACAGCCAAAAGTTATTGAAAATGCAGAAGGTGCGCGTACAACCCCTTCAATTATTGCATATACTGATGGTGAAACTTTAGTTGGTGCACCAGCAAAACGTCAAGCTGTTACTAATCCTAAAAATACAATTTATGCTTCAAAACGTTTAATTGGTCGTAGATTTGAAGAGAAAGAAGTACAAAAAGACATTAGTTTAATGCCGTTTGAAATTATGAAAGCTCCAAATGGTGATGCATGGATTAAAGTTAATGATAAAGAATTAGCACCGCCACAAATTTCTGCTGAAATTTTGAAAAAAATGAAAAAAACTGCAGAAGATTATTTAGGTGAAGTAGTAACTGAAGCGGTTATTACTGTACCTGCATATTTCAATGACAGCCAACGTCAAGCAACTAAAGATGCTGGACGGATTGCAGGTCTTGATGTTAAACGTATTATCAATGAACCAACTGCAGCTGCGCTAGCGTTTGGTTTAGCTAAAAAAGAAGGTAAAGATCGTAAGATCGCGGTTTATGATTTAGGTGGTGGTACATTTGACGTTTCAATTATTGAAATTGCCGATGTTGATGGCGAAAGCCAATTTGAAGTATTGTCAACTAATGGTGATACTTTCCTTGGTGGTGAAGATTTTGACCAACGTTTGATTGAACACATTGTATCTGAATTTCAAAAAGAACAAGGTATTGATCTTAAAAAAGACGTTATGGCATTACAACGCTTGAAAGAAGCGGCAGAAAAAGCTAAGATTGAATTATCTTCAAGTGCCCAAACTGAAATTAATTTACCGTACGTGACTATGGATGCAACTGGTCCTAAACATTTGGTAATGAAAGTTACTCGTGCTAAATTTGAATCATTGGTTGATGATTTGGTGAATGCAACTATTGAACCATGTCGCGTAGCGTTAAAAGATGCTGGTTTATCTGCATCTGATATTGACGATGTAATTTTGGTTGGTGGTCAAACTCGTATGCCACGTGTGCAAGACAAAGTAAAAGAATTCTTTGGTAAAGAGCCACGTAAAGATGTGAATCCAGATGAAGCGGTTGCAGTTGGTGCTGCAATTCAAGGTTCAGTATTGGCTGGAGATCGTAAAGATGTATTGCTATTGGATGTAACTCCATTATCTCTTGGTATTGAAACTATGGGTAATGTGATGACTAAATTGATCAATAAAAATACGACAATTCCTACTAAAGCATCACAAGTATTCTCAACTGCAGCGGATAATCAACCTGAAGTTACGATTCATGTCTTGCAAGGTGAGCGCCAAATTGTTACTGGTAATAAATCACTAGGTCAATTTAACCTTGGTGGTATTGCACCAGCTCCACGTGGAACTCCACAAATTGAAGTGACTTTTGATATTGATGCCAATGGTATCTTGCACGTATCTGCTAAAGATAAAGCAACTGGTAAAGAAAACAAAATTACCATTCAAGCTAGCTCTGGTCTATCTGAAGCTGAAATCGAGCAAATGGTACGTGATGCCGAAGCTCACGCGGAAGAAGATAAAAAAGCCGCTGATTTGGTGCAAGCACGTAACCATGCTGATGGTATGATTCACACTGTGAAAAAATCATTAGCTGATTATGGTGATAAGATTGATGCTTCTGAAAAAGAAAAAATTGAAGCAGCAATCAAAGCAGTAGAAGAAGCGATTCAAGGTGATGATAAAGAACTTATCGAAGCTAAGACTCAAGAGCTTATGACTGCATCACAAAAAATCGGTGAAATGATGTATGCTGATCAACAACAAGCTGGTGCAGCAGGTGCTGCTGGAGCTGAACAGGCTTCTGGTTCTGCGCCAAAAGATGACGTGATTGACGCAGAATACACTGAAGTTAATGACAAAAAATAATCATTAATTAGCTGGAAAATTTGATTTCCAGCTTTTTTTATTAGATTAGTGAAATGTATCAATCAACTAAAGCAATGAGTATTATGGAAGCGTATCAATGGTATCGCAGCAATTAACTTTTTGTTAATAGACGTTATCAAAGAAAATTAGTTTGGTCAAATACGGAAAAACAAAAGTTAATTGAATCTGTAATGAAAAATTATCCAGTTCCATTGATTATGCTTGCTAAACTAGCTAATAACACTTATGAAATAATTGATGGGATGCAGAGATTAAATGCATTTTTTGGCTTTATTGAAAATGAGTTTTCATATGTAAATGAAGAAAATGAACTGTATTTTAATGTAGATGATTATACATTTGCTAAGTCTTTATATGATAAAGACGTTTTTAAGGCTAATCGAGGCGAAAAAATTACTACAGAAGAGGTTGCTAAGTTTATTCAATATCAATTTCCAGTTACTATTTTTGAATCTCATAATCCTGAGGATGTTAATGAAACATTTAGGCGAATAAACTCCAATGGTAAACACCTTTCTCCTCAAGAAGTGAGGCAAGCAGGTAACACATCACAATTTGCTAATTTAGTGAGAAAACTATCATCAGAAATAAGAAATGACATCAGTCAAGAGGTTCTTTTGTTATCACAAATGCCATCTATAAGCATTGATTCAAAGAACCTCGCTTTGGGGTACTCGATTTTAGCTGAAGAAATTTTTTGGCGTAAACATGGTATTCTAAATATACCAGGACTTCGCAACAGCAATGATGAGCAATTTATGGCGGATATAGTTCTTTCGATTATTTATAATAAGCCATTTGGAGCAAGTAAGGATACATTTGATGAATGTCATGGTGCTGGAGAGAGTAACTTATCTTTAGATATTGAGCAAAAACTTAACAAATTTGGTATAGCATGTGTGGAGAAAGCTATTAGAGAGGTTTTTGCAGAAGTTATTACGTTTTTAGCTAGGCGAGACGATAAATGGAGGTTGAAGAATATATTAAATCCAAAAGCAAGACAAAATCCTGTAAAAGAAGCATTTTATATTTTATTTATGGCATGGTACGAATTACATTCTGAGCAGATGTATTTATTTAATGATGATATGTTTATTGAAGCAATATTAAATTTACATTCTACTTTTAGTAAAAAAGGAAACTCCATTTCTTCTCAGGAAAGAAGGAAAAACATAGACTCAACAAAAGGCAGAATATCTAGAGCTTTTAAAGAAAGTAAAAATAAAAACTCAGTTTCAGAACTTGTGAACGCCATGGATGTACATGAGTATTTAGCTCGCTCAAAGATAGAAACATCTAGTATCGAATTAAAGCAAGGGCTTTTAAGTTTAGATTTAAATGTAACGAGAGATTTTAGTGATGCAAATTTTGAAAAGAATATAATCATAAATATTGCTGCTATAGCAAATTTAGGCAAAGGCCGAGTAGGTAGAATTTTTTTAGGTGTTACAGATAAACCGTCGGATACTGATAGAGTGGTTCAAATTGATAAAATTCAGCCTCATGTAGTTCATAGTTTTTCAATAGTCGGAATAGAAAGAGAAGCCCTAGTTCTAAAAAAACGTTGGATGAATATGTGAAATTTATAACAACTAAAATAATGAGTTCTGAATTAGACCAAGATTTAAAAGTATCTATCGCGACTCAAATTATACCAATTACATATGGAAATAATACTATTTTAATGTTTGTGATTAATTCACTTGAAAGACCTGTATATTATAAGGAAAAATTGTATATTCGTTCAGGAAACTCCACCGTAGAAGTGAATGGTAGTAAGGTTGCAAGCGTATTTGCTTTATTTCCTTCATAATGATATCCTCGAGTCATGTGAAGCCATATTTTCATATGTGAACGAGATGAGTTTTGATGAATTTACGCAAGATAGAAAAACTTATAGTGCGGTTATAGTTAATCCATAAACAATCGAGCGATTGATTGTTCAATAGATAAACTTAAATTATCTTGACGATTATCATTTATCCTAAAAAAAGATGTGATATGCTTATAGGTAAATCTGACAGTTTTAATGAGTCGATAAGCCCTATAAAAACTGCCAGTTGAGTTGTTTATATCAGATGAAGCCTAAATTATCTACAGATAAACCGTGCTATTGGCTATAACATAAGGATGATCCTAAGGGGGATTTAGCATTAACTAAATAAAGATATATTCTCTAAATTTTTCTTACCGTAATTTCTAGTTTTTAGTGATAGCTAAGTCTTGGTAGAGTTTAACCATAGCCATTATTTTTCCTAATTTTAGTTGGACTATCGTTAGGCGGTAATAGTCATATTTAGTTACGCAGTTTATGTATTCAAGATAGCTGCTAACTCCGCTATCGAAGCGAGCCTTATCTAAGCCACAGGTTTTGTCAATATCATCTAACGCACGCAAATTATCGTTTAATTGAACTGTATATTGAGCATGTTCGGATATGTCATTATCTATGTCACGTAAAGCAGCGACCACTGATTGCATATATTGGTAATAGACTTGTTTATAGACAGCATTTCTGGCAGCAATATCTGCAAGAGCTTGGGCATTTATAACCGGAATTGCCAATACTAATTGATTTAGATCATTTGGCTGAAAACTATTGCCAAAATTTGGCGCGGCATCGCGGTAAAAATTAGCAAAACTAACTGTAGGCAATAGCTCTGATTGTGCAACACCAATCCCAGCATTCGCAGCATCAAGCTTAGAGGTTGCCTCTTGGATATCCGGGCGATTATTTAGTGCGGTAAGTGGTAATTCACTAACAACAATTAAATCAGGATCGATGTTACTAAATTTTTTGCTAAGCGTTATAGCTCCTGGATTTTGATTGGTTAAGTATTTAAGTGCATTTTGGGTAAGAACAATATTATGTTTAATTATTTGAGTCTTTGCTTTAATTTGTGCAATTTCTGAAGCCGAGATATATGGTTCTTTCTGTGAGCTAACGCCAGTTTTAAAGCGTTGGTTATTTAGTTTTAGAATTTCAACGAGATCGCGCGTTAATTTCTCATAAATTTCTAACTGCTCTTGATAAGCGAGTAAACTAAAATAACTAACTGCAACTTGACCGATTACACCAAGTTGCACGCTTTTTTGTTGATACTCAGTCGCTTGGACTATGTATTTGGCTTGTTCCTGGGCTTTAATTTGCTGGAATACATTTAAAGAATAGCTTGCCATTCCACCATAAAAATAGCCTAAACTTCCCATTGCTGGAAAAGATGAGTATCCAGTTAAAAATGATAGATTAGGAATCCACGCAAACTCAACACTTTTTAGTTGTGCGTTTGCATAATCAGTATTTGCAGCAGCAATTTGTAGCTGGTTATTATTGGCAAAAGCTGATTCCATTAGTTTGTCTAAGGTTTTATCATGGTATTTAGTCCACCACCAAGTCAAATTCTGTGATTCAACGGCATAATTTACATTTTTAACCATAATTCCAGGACTGGAAGACGCCCATTTATTGGTAACTACTGGCGGTGGCATATCGGTTTTTGCACTAATTAAACTACAGCCACTAACTAGACCAGAGATGATAACTAGGATAGTATTTTTCATAAGTTTTTTTCTTCAAGTAACATATTTATATGCTCTATAATTAGATGATTAATTTCATTTAATCTACAATGTATTTGTTCAAAATTTGTGCTGGATAATGAGTGATAGTTATCACTAATGGTGTAGCCTATACCTAATAATGCCAATTTATATTCTTTTAGCAGATTGGGAATTGGTAAATAATGGTTGCTTAGTGACTCAATTTGTTCCACATTTTTTTCAAGTAAAATACTTTTGTAATTATTTTCTACTTTATCTGTAAGCGCATTAATTTGAATTAGATTTTGTGTTACGGTAAGTTGATGCTCAATAGTTTGTTGTCCTAATTTAATCTGACTAAAGTAATTTTGAATATGTTTAAGTGTTGTAGCTAATTGACGGATTGAAGCTGTAAATTCATAATATCCATAGTTTTTTCGCCGTGTAAATAATACCTCACCAAACCAAACTAATAAAACGCCAATGATGATAGTCATTATTCTAGCAACCAGAAAGAACGAGAAATGGTAACTGCCAAATTGAATATATTCAAGAAAGATTCCTAAATTTATATTTAAAAATGCAATGTTTCTGGTGAAGTTATGAATTAGAAAAAAATTCATTGCGGCAAGCGTAAATGGGATAATTATAAAGATTAAATTGCTATTAATATCCATTAATAACCACAACGGAATAAATAAAGTTAACCCTTGAATTGTACCTATAAATACGAATTTAATTCGCTCTTGGATCAGCGTGCTTTCAAGCGGTAGCATAATGGCTAGCACTGTTGCCGATACCCAAAAAGCAAAAGGAATATGGCTATAAAAGCTAATAAATAAGCTGATAGTGAAAATTAGTGCATTATGGACAATTCTTTGAAATTTTAATGATTGTATTGACATAGTATATTCCAATCATCAATAATTAAACCTAATAATTTCCATAAAGTTTCAATATCATTATGTTTGATTTTTTCTAGATGCTGAGAGATTTGGCTTATGAACTGTGTGGGTATAATCTGGTGTTGCTTAAAATACGGCTGTAATTCGGTAAGTGTTGCGTGTAGGGCAACGATATAATCATCATTGGTTTGTACATTGTTACTATTATATAAATAGGCAATAGCAAAGTAAAATTGCTGAATTTTACCAGAGCACTCTTTAAATACCATCTTATTTTTTGATTTATTGGTAAAGCCTAGACTATTATTCATGCGGTTAACGCATTCACCGTGAAACGTAATAGTGTTAGATTGTTCTAGCGCTATTAGTTTTAATTGTTGTGTTATTCTTGATAAAACTACATAGCTTGAGTGATACCAAATCCGCTGGTAATAAGTTGCGGGTATTATACAGATGGCAAAATAGCCAATTACTCCTGCCACACTAATTGTGATTACTCGATCTACCGCTACATAGAACTGCCCAACGCCACCTAAGAGGATAGTTAGGAAGCTAATCACAAACACCGGTGGTATCAACGCGCGATATGAAGCAAATTCGGGATATGAGGTAACTATCATTAGGGATAAATATAAAAAAAATGAGAAGAGTAATATTACGTATTTGCTATATTCAGTCAAAGTAAAACCAAAAACGCCAATACTAAGAAATACTAAGAATGCGATGTAGGTACCATCCCTTTGTTTAAATGAGCTAATGTTATTTGCATGTGCCACACCGATTGCCGAAATCGGTGGAATAGCAAAGAAAAATGCTTGAACTTCATTAAAGTTGATATTAAAAATATTTCCGGCGCAAAGGATAGTATAAACGTATAGCGAAACGTAAACTGATAAACGACCATTACCATATAAATCATAATTGCAAATTAAGTTACGAGCTGAATAACTCGTTGGTTTTAGTTTGTGTTGCATTTAGTTTCTTGAAATATACACATAGGTACTTGCACCAACATTTAGTGGGAATTTAGGGTCTAGATCCAGAATCTTAATTTGTACTGGTAATCGCTGTGGTAAGAGGACCCATTCATTTTCTCGGGCTACTTTTTGTAATTGCGAACTTGCCTGCGTTTCTTGGCGAGTCTGTCATAAATTTTGTGCTCAAGTCTGATTTTAGTTAAACTATCGTTAATTAAAAGGACTTACAAAATGGCAAAAAATCCTCATCTTACTCAAGATAAATTAAATTTATTAGCTCAAATACCGGATGAAATAATTGAGCTAATCTCCTCAGGTGTAAAAACTCAATCTGATCTAGCTGCTATGATTCATGGCTTGAAGAGTCGAATCATTGAAAGTGCCTTATCTGGTGAAATAGAACATCATCTATCAAC
>SSGY01000140.1 GCA_008017145.1 Neisseriales bacterium | reverse complement strand
TTAGCAAAAACCATTTTACGTGTAGCTGGTTTACCAGTAAAAATACACACTCCCGGAGTATCATTATCCGCCAAAGGCATACAGCGTGCAGTAACTTTAAGTGGTTTGATGTATTCTTCAATCGCAAATTCATCAACTGCGTATGCCAAAGCGAAACCACTATCGATATTTTGTTCCGCAGCAAAAAATGCGTTAAACTCGGTTAAAGAACTAATTTCAGTAATCCGTGAATCACGGAATGACTGAGCCTTAGTAAATAAATTATCCTGCATTTGCGTCAAAAGAGTCACCGCATTGGCAATCAGCTCTGCACGTGGCGTTGATTGTTTATTAGCTAAATCATCACGACGAGAAAGCATAACCGCATCTTTTTCAATATCACGTGGACCAACTTCAACTCTTAATGGCACACCTTTTTTAATCCATTCCCACGATTTAGCGCCACCTTGAATATCACGATCATCAATCATAACTCGAATTTCATCACCTGCAAAATGCTGTGCTTCCAAATCAAGCTTTAATTGCTGACAATACGCCAATACCGCCGCACGTTGTTCGTCATTGCGATAAATTGGCTGGATCACAACTTGCTGTGGCGCAATTCGTGGTGGTAATACTAAACCATTGTCATCACTATGCGTCATAATTAAACCGCCAATCATGCGAGTTGACATTCCCCACGAAGTAGTCCATGCGTGTTCCAAGCTACCATTTTTATTTTGGAATTCAATTCCAGATGCTTTAGCAAAATTCTGCCCTAAAAAGTGTGAAGTTCCTGCCTGTAGCGCCTTGCAGTCCTGCATCATTGATTCGATACAATATGTATTAACTGCGCCCGGGAAACGCTCAAAACATGGCTTTTCACCTTTAATTACAGGCATTGCCATTACTTCTTCAGCAAATGCAGCGTAAACCTCAAGCATTTGCTTAGTTTCCTGAATAGCCTCGTCTTCACTTGCATGTGCCGTATGACCTTCTTGCCATAAAAACTCTGACGTACGCAAAAATAAACGCGTACGCATCTCCCAACGCATCACATTTGCCCATTGATTAATCAATAGTGGTAAATCTCGGTAAGATTTAACCCATTTAGCAAAACTCTCACCGATAATTGTCTCGCTGGTCGGACGAATTACAAATGGCTCTTCAAGTTCACCATCAGGTTTAAGTCCGCCTTTACCATCCGCAATCAAACGATGATGAGTAACTACCGCACACTCTTTAGCAAAGCCATCTACATGAGTTGCTTCTTTTTCCAAATAACTCAATGGAATCAACAATGGAAAATAAGCATTAACATGCCCAGTTTTTTTGAAGCGTTTGTCCAAATCTTTTTGCATCAATTCCCAAATCGCGTAACCCCACGGTTTAATCACCATGCAACCACGAACAGCAGAATTTTCTGCCAAATCAGCAGCAATAATCACTTGTTGGTACCACTCTGGGTAATTTTCACTCCGAATAGGGGTAATTGCAGTTTTTTCCATCTTATATTCCTAAAATCAACTATTAATAATTTGTAAAATTTTATTATGTAATTCGGTATTAGCCGTTGCCAAAACCTGTCCATTAAATTCACGATTTAAAGCTTTGCCCTGCCAATCACTAATCACACCACCAGCACCTTCAATCACAGGCATTAAAGCGGCAATATCATAATATTGCAATTCAGCTTCCATGATCACATCTATATGTCCAGCTGCTAGCAAACCAAAGGCATAAGCATCACCACCAAAGGCAGTCAAGCGCACTTTAGAGCGCACTCGTTCAAAAGCTTCTCGCTCATAGGTAGTTGTAAACATCAGCGGTGTAGTTGCATTCAGGCGCACATTCGCGACCTCGGTTTGCAGACTAGTTTGCAGCTTTGCACTATTTAACCATGCACCATAATTTGCTACACCACTAAAGCGCTCACCACTGATTGCCTGATCAATGACACTCAATAAAGGCGCACCATTGCGTAATAACGCAACTAACGTAGTAAAGGTTGGTTTACCCGTCGAAAATGCTACTGTGCCATCAATTGGATCCAAGACCCAGCAAAATTCGGCTTGTGTTTCTTGATTAGCAAACTCTTCGCCAATAATTCCATGGTTCGGATAATGTTGTTTAATCAGCTCACGCAAACGTAATTCTATCTCACGATCAGCTATTGTTACCGGAGATTTATTATCTTTACTATCAATAACAATATGTTGGCGGAAATATTTACGGCTAATTTGCGCTGCTTCATCCGCTAAAAAATTAGCAAACTCAAGTAGCTTGCTAGTTAAATCATCACTCATAGAATTCCTGTATATTCTTCAAAAAGCATTGTACTAATTTTATTGATAATTTTGGGAGATTTTAGCATGCTTTTTAGCATAAAATTGATATAATTTCAATCACACCAAATAAGAAAAGCTTTTACAAAGTAACTTAGCACCTCTTGCTGTAATTTTACTAATTACGTACTGCAACATCCAAAAAGGCCGTAGATTTAATGATTTTATTATTTTGATTAAAATAAAATACAACCGCTGACAACGTATTATATGGACCTATATGAGTAATAACGAGGCTGTTTAATCCAGATAAAACTGAGATTATCTCAAACGAAACATTGGGCATCGCGGCAAAAAGTTTTTCCCAATACCAGCGAATATCACGAAGACCTTTTAACTGATTATTGGATCTGCGCGTAAGCTCCGCAACCAATGGTGAAGATAATTCACAATCTTCATCATAAAATTCAGCTAACTTATCGATATCGTGTTTGTTCCATGCAGTTACCCAGTTAGTCGCCAATTGTTTAGCAAGAATCTGATTCATTATAGCTACCTCAAAATATTTCACACCGCTGATCTTAGTCAATTGCTAACTGACAAAAATCCTATTTCTATTTTAACAAAGAGTTTATTCCACGCAAAATCACTAACGGATCATTTGCCTGCGTAATCGGGCGCCCGATTACCAGATAATCCGCTCCATTATTAACCGCAGCCTCCGGTGTCATTACACGAGTTTGATCATCTTTAGTTGCATCAGCCAGACGGATACCTGGTGTAACGGTTAAAAATTCGGGAGCGGTAACATTCTTAATGATATTTGCTTCTTGCGCTGAGCACACTACCCCATCTAAACCACATTCATAGCTTAATCGTGCTAAATGCTTAACTTGGGTTGCGACATCCTGTCCATAACCAATTTCGGCGACTTCGCTAGCACTCAGACTAGTTAAAATCGTCACGGCAATTAATAATGGTTTATTTTGGCTATCTTCAATCGCTTGTCGTGCCTGAGTCAGCATCGCACGCCCACCGCTGGCATGCACATTAACCATCCACACACCTAAGTCTGCTGCTGCGCGAATTGCTTTATAGACAGTATTAGGAATATCATGAAATTTTAAATCCAAAAACACTTCAAAACCAAGCGTTTGCAAATCACGCACAATTTGCGGACCATAACTGGTAAATAGCTCTTTACCAACTTTAAGCCGACACTCTTGAGGATCTAAACGTGAAACTAAATCTAATACCTGCTGACGCTCACTAAAATCCAATGCAATAATAACTTTGCTGGTAATCATATCTTCCCTTATTTGTAACTACTTACTCATTAACTGCCACGATATGCTGTAAGAGTTAGGAACAAGGCGACGTAGTGTACATGAGGAGCCTTGTGACGACGCTATTACTGCATAGGGTAAGCAGTTACCCTTATTTCTTCATTTTCGCAACGATAGCTGCCAACTTCTGTAATGCTGGCGGCTGTTTATACTTATCCATCATCACCTCAATCAAGCACAACTGATTGGCATGCGATTTGGTATCATTCAGCGCTTCTACTAAGCCTTTGTCAGTGCTAACCTGTCGGGTATAAGCTTCACCACCAAAAGCAGCAGGCAAACGCAAATAATTCCACTCCTGAATATCATTATAACTAGAGTTTTCACCTAAGAAAATTCGTTCTATGGTATAACCCGAGTTATTTAATACTAAAATAATTGGTTTTAAACCGTAGCGTAGCTGCGTAGAAAGTGCCTGAACTGTCATTTGTAAAGAACCGTCACCCACCACCAAAATAGTCCGACCGTTGTTTTTAGCTAAACTGATTCCAGTCGTCGCACCTAAAGCATAACCAATTGAAAACCAGTTTACCGAAGATACAATTTTACAACCATAAGGCAAAGTATAGTAGCCACCAGTAAACGCAATTGTCCCAGTTTCTAAGATAAGTGTATCATCACTCTGTAAAAATTGGCTGAGGTGATAAATCAGGTTATCATGCTCAATTTGCGAGGATAGCTGTTCCCCTTTCACGCCATAATGCGCATCAAAACTCCGTGGATAGGGAGCAATTTTTATACTTGATTGGCATAAACTGTCAACCAGCGCAGCAAATGGTATTTCCGCGTAATCTTCACCATTGATAGCACCGCTATCTAGGTTTAACGAGATTAATTTATTCGTAGCTAATTTAGTGCTAAATGTTCCACTATTAATTTCACAATACAACCAACCCAGCGCTAAAACACAATCCGCATTTTCGACATAATCTTGCACTTCCTGCGCGGAAAAGCATCCAGCATACATCCCAGCAAATTGGGAATGAGATTCATCAACTGCACCTTTCGCCCCCCAGCTTACTACATAAGCAGCACCGCTATTTTGCAAAAATTGTTGCACTAAATTCTGTAAATGATAGCGTTCAACCAGCTCACCAACCAAAACTACTACTTTTTTAGCAGTAGTTAATTGCAGGTTAATCTGTTCGATGAGTTTGGTAATTTTACTTGCTTGCACGGCAGTAGTAGAAGTAATTAAATTCAGTTTTGCTTGTGGTGCTGCTATCAGGTGAGTTACCAAATCTTGCGGAAACTGTAAATATACTGGACGTTTTTGCTGATAACAGCTCTCAATCAAGCGATCAATCTGTGCTCCGGGATTATCAAAATTTAATATCTCCGCGGCACAAGTGATTTGTTGATAAATCTTGAATGATTGGTCATATGCTGCATTGAGCAAAGTATGATGCAATGGCAAATTTTTTGCTTGTTTAGACAGTGCTATTCCACCAGTTATTTTAATTAGCGGAACATGCTCGGCATAAGCGCCAGCAACACCATTAACCGCGCTAAGTTCTCCCGGTCCGTAAGTAGTAACTAACGCACTAATTCCGTGTTCGCGAGCATAGCCATCGGCAGCGTAAGAAGCATTTAGTTCATTACATTCGCCTATCCACTGGAAACGCTCGTCATGTTCGAGTAGCTCAACCAAATCCAAATTAAAATCACCAGGAACGCCAATAACATCTTTGATTCCCAGCTCCGCCAAACGACGAAATAAATATTCTGCAACCGTTATTAATTGCATAGCAACCTCATTTCAGCCAAATAAGTGTAAAACATTACTATTACACTAAACTATAAACTACCAGAATATAAAGCAAGAGTTAGGCACAAGGCGACGTAGTGTACATAATTAAGTACATGAGGAGCCTTGTAACGACGCTATTGCGAAATATTCTAGTTAGTTTCCCAGATATTACGTTTTTGTTGAATAACCCAAACTGTCTCATCCCTACGTAACTGCCAAATCACCCAGATCCGCCCCTGAAAATCCAACTGAATCGCCACAGGCTGATCCACTAAATTGGGCAGATAGTTTTGCACCAGATTATTATTATCTGGACCACGAATTACCGATGAAGGACTCATTACTAATTTTTGCGTCGAAAGAAACATCATTCCTAATAATGAGCTACCCCAATTGCTTGGAATTTCTTGGACAATAACTTGTGGATAGCTAACTTCTTTAATCGTAGCAAATATCGCATTTGCTGGAAACTGACGAACATCATCCGCAAACCCAGTTAACGAATACAGCAACAATAGAGCAAAATTTACGATGCGCATCATTAATCTAATTTAAGAAAAATTGAATTGAAGTAACCACGCGCACTTTTTTATTGATATTGCTGGTGTCTCCGACGTTTGAGCCATCCGGCGAAGATATAGTAAATACACCCTGACTGGCAGATTTAATTTTACCAACCTGAGATTGAGTGTTTTTTGCAAAAGTTTCAGCGGCTGACTTAGCATTTTGAGTTGCGCTATCGAGCATCCCAGCTTTGATGCTATTGAGATTATTATAAAAATAGCTAATGCTGTTATTGGTAACAATGACACCTTGATTTACCAATTCACCAGCATTTTGGCTAACTTTTGCCACCAAATCAACATTACTGGTTGTAACACTCACACTATTGCTAATTTGATAATGCGGTAACTTGGCATTAGTATTACCATATTGGTTCGCCCAGTTATCATTAACACTAATTGTGCCTAATTGGATGTCTTTTGCCGCAAAGCCATTAGTCGCTAAGAACTGGCTTACCGTTTTTTGATTAAGACTTACCTGCTGATATAGAGCTTTGAGATCATCGCCACTGACGCTAAAATTAATACTCCAAGTTGCCAAATCTGACTTAACACTTTGTTCTGCCAAACCTTTAACTTCAACCGAGCGGTCAAAATTACGAAAAAACTTGATTCCATTGCCAATATAGTGTCCGCTGGCTGCTATTCCAACCGCTAAAATTATAGCTCCAATTATTCTGCTACCTGAATTCATGATTTTCTCCCCTATGGTTAAATATTTAAAAACTGCGCAATTCGTGCTAAGTGCTCTTCCCGATATAAATATGGCGAATGTCCGGCGTCCTTCACTGTCAATACTTCGGTTTGTGGATTCTGGTGATGCATTTTTTGTAAGGCGGCCGTGCTAAGTAAATCAGAGTGCACACCATGAATAACTAGAGTTGGTACAATCACGCGCTCCCAAAAGTTCCAAAACTCAAGATAATCGCTACCACTCATTGTTGATGCCAAGCTAGTTGCTAATCGTAAATCTCGTTTAAGTTCCCAGCGCCCACTACGATTCTTCTGAAAGGAATTGACAAACATATGCTGCCAAATTTCTTCCTGATAAATACCATCATCTAAGGACAAACTCCGCAAATATTCACAAGCCTCAGAATAGCTTGCAAAATCTGGCTGCTGCATACTATAACCAGCGATTCGAGCAATCCCGGCAAATTCAACTTCTGCACCTATATCTGATAAAACCAGTTTACGAATCTTATTTTGCGGTAAACTCGCAAGCATCACGCCCAAAATGCCACCCAAGGAAACACCGAGAAAATCAAATGCAGCAATTTGCAGCTGGTGTAATAAAGCACTTAAATCGGCAATATTGCATTCTAAACTATAACCGCGCGGGTCATCTAAATAGTCACTATTACCACGTCCCGGTAGATCTGGTGCAATTACATAATAACCATGGGTAACCATTTTAGCCGCAATAAAATCAAAATCGCGACTATTACGGTTTAAGCCATGAACACAGAGCAATACTTTTTCTGCATCAGGATTACCCCAAGCAGAGTAACTGATGCGATATTTTTCTTCAAATTGGTTAACGCGTTCAATATAATTGGTATGCATCGCAAATACTTTCTATTCTATACTCTTTGTCTTTGAGTCTTGGACTTTGTTGGATTTCAAAAAAGACTCCTCATGTAGTTCTAGCTACACTACGTCGTCTTTTTTATCAATCCTTCGCGCCCAAGAATCAAATACTTCGAGTATATGTTGTACAATTAATAACAATTTTCCCGGGATAGCTATTTCTCTGTAAATCAGCAAATGCTTGAGCAAATTCCGTCAAAGGATATTCACGTATTGCTGGTATTATTTTGGATTTATGCATAAGTTCAACTAACTCATCACCCATCAAAGCTAAATCACATTGCGAAGGATAATGATCTGATAAGTATGCACCACCCAAAGCCACCTCATGAAATCCAATTCCGCTGCTAAATTCAGGAATCTCACGAGCGTCCAAAATACCAATAATCGAGGCAATTTGTCCGTTAAACGCCAGAACACTAGGATCACGTTGCAAATTTTCGCGATTAGTTGTTTCTAAAATATAATCCACGCCACGTGGACACAACTCACGTAGCTTAACATAAATGTCCCCTTGGGTATAATCTAAAACAATATCGGCACCCAATGAGCTCACATAATCCAGATTTTTAGTTGAACACGAGCTGATAACCTGCAGCCCAAGAGCTTTAGCAATTAGGATCGCAAAGCTGCCAACACCACCACTTCCGCCCTGAATAAAAATACTGCGCCCAGTTTGAATATTCATTTTACGGACTAAAGCCTGATACGCAGTTAGTCCCGCACACGGCAAAGCCGCAGCTAAAGCTAAATCAAAATTAGGGGGTATTTTAAAAAGAACGTGTTCTGGTTGAACGCAGTATTCTGCTAGCGCACCACCGTAAGTCAGATTACCATGCAGCGCTACTATATCACCGATATGGAAATTACTCTTTGCGGGGTTGCCGAGCTCGACTACTTCACCAACCAGATCTAAACCGGGAATGTATGGATATTGCCAAAAGGAGGGTTTTGCGGCAATTAATTTATAATCAACTGGATTAAGACTAGCATAACGTACGCGTAATAATACCTGCCCCAGACCAGGAGCAGGTATTGCCAATTGAATCAAAGACAAATCTTTGAGGTTATCCTCAGGAGAATGCAAAACAACTGCACGCATGATTAACTCATTTTAGTAAGTTTTAGCTTTGGAGATATTTTTCTCATTACGCCAGATTGCGGCACCTTGTTGTACATCAAATACCTGAACAAAGAAAGTATATGAAACTAATGTAGTTTTACCATCTGGTCCAACTGAAGTATCACTAGTTAATTTACCATCTACACGGCATTGCGCACCTTTCATTTTACCAGTCTTGGCTGTAGTTGATTGATCGTATAAACCAGATTGATTTTGGCGCTCTAACTCATCAACTTGATTTTGCATTTCCTGAGTCGAAACTACATAAGTTGAATTAACTGCCGATGAATTTGATAACTTATCTGCCATCGCATTCGTCATCACTGAAGTATCTACGTATTGATCAGTTGAATTTTTAACTGGTGAAATTGTGTATGATTTACATTTATTCATTTTACCGCTTTGGATTAACTGAGTTGACATATCCTGAGCAACTGCACGTAAATCATTTTGGTTAAAATTAGTAGTCAGATTATTTACCGCATTAGGATCAACATAAGAAATCGTTGGACTAGCACAACCGCCTAAAAATACTGCTGCGCTTAATAGAGATAATTGTAATAATTTAGTTTTCATTTTCATCCTTTACTTAGTTATAAACCGTTACGTTACTTGCATCATTCGAAAATTCAATTTTGAAATCAGTTGCTTCAAGTTGAGTTGCTTGACATTTAACTGGCTGATCTTCATTTGGATAAATTGTAACCAATTGCCATTGTTCAGCATCACCAACTTGCATTTTATTAGCGTCATAGAATTGACAACGATAATATCCTTGGGCAGCTTTACTACCTGTATTATGGAAATACCCTTGCGCAATCAATAAACCATTTACTCGTACTGAGGTCATTTTGGTAACTTTTACATTGCCCATATCACCGACTTCAACTACATGATCTTTGATTCGATTGGTGCTACACGCACTAAGAAGAACGCCAGCTCCCATCAAACTACACATCAATTTTTTCATTTAACTACCTTTTTGAAGATTAAATATAATTTGGCTACCAATTACCCTAAAGGTCACAATCTGATATGGTTGATTAAGCGTAATCGTCTGGATATGTGGAACACCATTAATAGTTACTGTTATTTTGTGTTCACCAT